>NZ_DIGW01000017.1:0-73125 GCF_002419845.1 Clostridium sp. UBA5712
CAGGATCAAACTCTCAATTTAAGATAGTGCTAGAAATTTTAATTTCGTGCAATATCTTACTCAACCTTAGTTGAGTTTCCTTTGCATTACTCTCATTCTAACTTTTAAATCGAGCTTGAATTGCTCTTTTTTCGCTGACTTGTNNTCGATTACTTCCGACGACTCTTACCATTTTACTAGATAATCTCTTATCTGTCAACATTTTTTTAAGAAGTTTTCCTCTTAATTTCTTGTTGTTTTCTGCCGCATCTCTCAGCGACAAGACTTATCTTATCATGATATGATAGCTTGTTTTTTTATAATAACCGCATTATGTTAAAAGAAATACATATTTCTTTTATTTCCTTATAATAGCTATATAATTCTATTACTGATACACCAGGCAATATTGTTACCAACGATTTCAGTGTTCCTTGATTTCTAATGATTATAAGTTTAAAAATCAAACTTAACTTTGCCTTTTTCTTTAAAATTACATTGCGAAATTTTAATAATTTAATATCAAGTTGAAGAGCGTGGACAAAATCCACGCTCTTCAACTTAGAGATATTATATTAATTCCAATCCTTATCAATAATATCAAACATCATTTTCCCAACTCTTGCTAAAGAACTAACTCCATAAACATTAGATGGTAAATTTCTTGACATAACAACAAATACAAAATCACCTTTTTCTAAATTTAATAACACAATATCATTTTCTATTTTTTCTAAACTTCCTGCTTTATGTGCCGTTTTAACTTTAAAATCTTTAGGCCAATAAAATGATATCCCTGTGGTTAATTGATTCCTCCTAATAACTTCTAAGATAAATTTACTATGTTCTCCATTTAACACTTTCCCCTTGCTTAATAGTGCTAAACCTTTACATAGATCATAGCTTGTAGTTATATTTTCATTATCGAAGTCTTCTTTTTCACCTGATGGATATTTTTTTATAAATGTAGATGTTAACCCCATATCATGAATGATACTGTTTATCCTATCTTTGCCTATAGTGTTTATAAGTTTACACGCTGCTGTATTATCACTTTGGATAAGCATTGCAACTATTAACTCTTTAATACTATATTGTCTACCTTCTAATTCATGTATAATACCAAAAGATCCCGAAACCTTATCATCATTTGTTATTGTTACTAATTGATCTAAAAATATATTAGTAGATTCCACTTCTTTCATTACTGCCATAGCAATAGGAAGTTTAATACAACCAGCAGCTACCATTTTAAGATCTTCATTAAACCCATAAGTATAATCGCTTTTTAAATCTGCAAAATAAAAACTATATTCCCCTTCTCTTGTCTCTAAATAACGTTTGATTTCTTTCATACATACCCTCCACATGCCAAATGGTAATATCAATTTATAACTAGCTATATTATAATTTTCTTTATATATTATGTCAAATTTCTGACTATTGTAAAAAATCAATAAAGTGATATACTTTTTAGATTATATCACTTTATTATTCATACCAAATAAGTTAATATACAGCACTTTTATGGTATAGTATTTTAATTGTAATACATAAATGCTTATTACACATTTATATAATCCCTATATTATTCATTTAAACGTCTTATATTTACAAATACTTAACTTATTTATTTTATTTTTATATTATATATAAGTTAAGTAACTATTACCTCAAAATTGTAAAAATCAACAATTATATTCCTGCACACAAAGCTTGTGGAAAGGTAATGTAATCTACGTCCCTAGTTTTCTCTTTTCCCCTTTCTTCTATTTCTTTATAACCACCTGTCGTAAGGGATTAGTACCGTCTAATGAAATTTCTATAGTTGTAACACCTTTTTCTATAGATAAATTATAATAGGTGTCAACCTTAATAAAATCTCCATTATTTACTCTAACATAAAACTCCTCAACCATTAAACTATTCATAAATGCTCCTAAGGTAAATTTTATATAGTTATCATCATCTTCCTTTACATTAGTTTTCGCAAATATAATAGTAGGAATTTTATCTAACTCATTATTCACTTTTTCTTCATAAGGATTAATATTAAATAAAGATTCATTATCTACAAATATAGTTGGTGGAATATAACCTTTAGAAGTTTCTAATTGAGCATCCATAACATCTTTTACATATGTTATATATGAGTTTATTATAGATCCCTCATATTTACTGTTATCAATTCTTATACTGTAAGTACCTAGATGGTTATTTAATAGCTTTATAGACTTTTTATCTAAAACTCCATCTTCACTACCGCTAACCTTAAGCTGCGATAAATCTTTCTTTAAAACCTCAATGGCACTTAAAGGTTCATTACCCTCTTTAAAATATCCACCTGTAACCACATCAAACATTATCCACTTATTAAAATTAGAATCCCATACTTCTAATACAGAGTAGTTTCCATTTAATCTATATTCTCCAACTCTAACCTTTATACCTATTGAAGATAACAATTCTTGAAGCACTGTATTATAATCCTTTTGTGAAACTTTTTTACCCGACATTAGAATTTTTAAAAGCTCTTCTCCATCTTTGTTAGTATCCATATCTGAAAGGGTTATTTCTCCTTTTTCATCTAACCATTTGTTTATATCTACACATTTCATAATTTCACTAGTATTTTCACTAACTAAAGTCTCTACTTTATATTTACTTTTTAGGGTAGCTATTTCCGCTACAGTACTATCAATGTAATAAAACTTTATATTATTTCCTGAATATAAATTATCCCATTTTTCTACTTTAGCAGTATAATCATGTTCTTTGTCTCTTTGACTAAACATCCAAAATCCTACAACACTTAATATTATAACTAAAACACCTAATCCTATATTTTTTCTTTTTCTAGCTTTCAACCCATTACTCCCCTTTACATCTGCATATTGTTATATTTATATTCTATTATAAACTTTTTTCCAATAAAATAAAAGTTTTCTATACTTCATGACAAATTTTCATTCTTTAAATTATTCTATCTCTATATAAAGAAAAGAAACTCATTTTAATCTGAGTTTCTCTTCTTTATAATCACTATTTATTACATCCAGGTGCTGCCTTCAATATATCTTCACTTACGCTATCAAATTTTTTAAAGTTTTCACGGAATTGTTTAACAAGCTCGTACACTTTCTTATCATACTCTTTTTTGTCTTCCCAAGTATTTTTAGGTTTTAATATTTCAGATGGTACATTTGGAACCTCTTTAGGTATAAGAACATTAAAGTTTTCATCCTTTTCGAATTCAGCATTTCTTAAATTGCCTTCTATAGCAGCCTTAACCATAGCTCTAGTATAAGATAAATTCATTCTTTTACCTACACCATATTCTCCACCAGACCATCCAGTGTTAACAAGATATACTTCTGTATTATTTTTTATAATTCTTTCTCCTAATAGTTTAGCATATACTTCTGGTTTCATAAGCATAAAAGGTTCACCAAAACAAGCAGAGAATGTAGCTTTTGGTTTAGTTATTCCTCTTTCTGTACCAGCTAGCTTACTAGTATATCCAGACATAAAGTGATACATAGCAGCTTCTTTAGATAATTTAGATATTGGTGGTATTACACCAAAAGCATCTGCAGTTAAGAATACTACTGTATTAGGATTTCCACCAACTCCACTTATTTCAACATTTTCGATAAAATCTATAGGATATGCTCCTCTTGTATTTTCAGTTAATGAATCATCATCAAACATTGGTCTATTACTCTCATCTAAAACTACATTTTCTAGTAATGCACCAAATTTTAAAGCGTTATAAATTTCTCTTTCCTTTTCTTTATCTAACTTGATAGTTTTTGCATAGCACCCACCCTCAAAGTTAAATACACCTTCATTACACCAACCATGTTCATCATCACCAATTAATTTTCTATCCGGATCTGCAGATAAAGTCGTCTTTCCAGTTCCAGAAAGTCCAAAGAATACAGCAGTATCGCCATCTTCTCCGATATTAGCTGAACAGTGCATAGGGAATACACCCTTTTTAGGTAATAAGAAGTTCATTATAGAGAATATTGATTTCTTAATCTCTCCAGAATATTGACTTCCACCTATTAAAACAATCTTCTTTTCAAAATTAATTATTATAAAGGCTTCAGAGTTTACTCCATCCTCTTTTCCTTTAGCTTTAAAACCTGGTGCTACAATTACATTAAACTCAGGTTTAAAACTTTCTAATTGTTCTTTTTCATATCTTCTAAATAATTGATTAGACATTAGAGCTTGTGATGCCAATTCATTGACAACTCTTATATTCATGCTATACTCTTTCATTGCTCCAACATAACCATCAAATACATATAAATTCTTAGTAGATAAATAATCTATAACTTGTGAATATAAATTATTGAAAATTTCTTCTTCTATAGGTAAGTTAACCTCTCCCCAGTTAATTAAATCATTTACACTTTCTTGTCTTACGATAAATCTATCTTTAGGAGATCTTCCTGTATACTTTCCTGTTTTTACAACAAAAGCTCCACTATTAGCAAGAATTCCTTCTTCATTTTTAATAGCATGAGAAACTAACTCAGCATAGCTTAAATTTCTATAAATTTCCTTATTAGTATTAATTTTTAAATTATTTAAGTTAAAATCCATTTTACTACCCCCAAATATCTTCTAGGAATTAATGTAACACATTTTTTAATTTCCTAATATTATAATACTACTTTTTTATAAAAATGCAACAAATATTTTATTTTTCTTTATTAAATCATATTTTATTCAGAATTATTGCAAGTCGAACTTCATTATACTGCATTTTAAATATTGTAACGGTATATAGTACATCACTTTTATCGAATTTTGCTAACTTTTAATATTTTTTTAAATCTAAATTAATATTTAAAATCATCCTTTCATTTTCAATTTAGAATGATGTCATTAATGTAGATATATGTTATAATATAAAATTGATATACTTATAAATACTTAAATTAATTTATTAAAATAACTCTGAGAAATATTTAAAGGATGTGTGAAAAATTAAGATAAATTCATTTATAGCTATAGTCACTTCAAAAATTATATTAAAATTAAGTACCAAATTATTCAAAGGGGGTTCAAACTTTCCTGGCAAAGTCGCTTTAGCCTTAGACAGAAGTATATTATCAACAGTTGCTAAAGGTTATAAAGTAATTTTAATCACAGGTACTAACGGTAAAACTACAACCACTAGCATGATTTATAATATTCTTAATAAAGCCGGTAAAAATGCTATAACAAATAATACTGGAGCTAATATGAATACTGGAATAGTTGCGTCTTTCATTTCTAATTTCAAACTTTCTAATAAGAATAAAGATATGTACGCAGTTATCGAAGTAGATGAGGCTTACCTTAAATTCATAACAGAATATATAAAACCTGAAATAATTACTGTAACTAATCTATTTAGAGATCAGTTAGATAGATATGGAGAGGTACATACTACTTATAATAAAATTTTAGAAGGAATACATAAATCTCCTCAATCTCTACTTGTTCTAAATGGCGATGAATCTCTACTAGGTAAAATTGATGCCAATAATCCTGTAGTTTACTATGGCTTTAATGTTCCTATTAAAGAAAATACAGTTTTAAATGTAAATGCAGACAGCAAGTTCTGTAAATTCTGTAAGACTCCTTATAGTTACGAATTTATTACTTACAATCATCTAGGAAAATACTTTTGTGCAAATTGTGGGTATGAAAGACCTGAACTTAAATATCATATTGATGAAGTAGCAGCTTTAACTACCGAAGGCTCAGAAGTTGTTGTTAATGAAGAAAGTTACTTTATAAATCAATCTGGAGAATATAACATATATAATGCTATTTGCGCATTATCTGTAACACTAGAATTGGGTATAGAATCAACTTCAATTAAAGCATCTTTACAAAACCAAAAGAGCACTTTTGGAAGGCAAGAGAGTCTAAATATAAATGGAAAAGAAGTAAAAATAATTCTTGTAAAAAATCCTGCTGGTTATAACCAAGCTATAAACACTTTGCTTCTTAATAATAAACCTATAAATTTAGTATTGATGTTAAATGATAATTATGCCGATGGTACAGATGTTTCATGGATATGGGATGTAGATTTTGAAAAATTAAATTCACTAGAAATAAATGATATTATAATCTCTGGTATACGTCTTTATGATATGGCTGTAAGACTAAAGATTGCTAATCTTAAAGAAGAAAACTTTAAAATCTGCGAATCCGATGATGAGCTTATAAATAATATAATAAGTGCTGAAGCAGAAACCACATATGTACTTGTTACATATACTGCTATGTTACATCTTAGAAAGTTATTGCACAGTAAAGGCTATATAAATAAAATTTGGTAAGGTTAAGGTGAGTTTATGGAAATTAATATATGTCATTTATATCCTGATTTATTGAATGTTTATGGTGATATTGGAAATATTCTAATTCTTAAACATAGGGCTGAGAAAAGAGGAATAAATGTTATAATAAGAAACGTATCAATAGGTGATGCATTTAACCCTGAAGATTTTGATATAGTGTTCTTCGGAGGTGGTCAAGATTATGAACAGTCCATAGTTTCTAAAGACTTAGTAGAAACTAAGAAACAAGGGATTACCGATTATATAGAATCTGGAAAAGTATTTATATGCATATGTGGAGGATATCAACTTTTAGGAAAAACCTACGAAACTTCTACAGGTGAGATTTTAGAAGGATTGGGTATATTAGATATTTATACCAAAGCTTCTAATGAAAGATTAATAGGCAATTCAATTATATATAATGAATTCTTTAATGAAACCTACGTAGGATTTGAAAATCATTCAGGTAAAACTTACATTGGTGATTTAAAACCTCTTGGTATAGTGAAATACGGATTCGGTAACAATGGTGAAGATAAAAAAGAAGGTTGTGTTTATAAAAATACCTTCTGCACTTATTTTCATGGAAGCCTACTATCTAAAAACCCCGAGCTTACAGATAGACTTTTATCTTTAGCCATAAAAAATAAGTATGATGAAGTTGAACTTTCCCCTTTAAATGATTCCTTCGAAATTAAAGCTAAAGATCATATTATAAAAAGATTTATAAAATAAAAATAGGTTGTTTCAAAGTGATTAAAAATCATTTTGCAACAACCTATTTTCATATTAAATCCTGATAAATAAAATTACTAACTAATAAAAACTTTTATCCATCTTAAAGGCCAAACTAAAATATTTTATTGAATCATTAACATTTCCCATATCATGATACATGGTACCTATCTTCATATACCTTTTACATATTTCACTCTTAGTTCCATATTTCATCAGAGCATCTAAAGAAAGCATCATATACGTTTCAGCCATTATATAATTCTTCTTCCTTTCGAATATCATGGCTTTATAGTAGTATGCTTTTTCCATTATGGGAACAAGCTCTAGTTCAATAGATAAATCTAGGACTTCTTCTATATAGTTTAACACTAAATCGTAGTAACCATACTCTATCAAACTTTTAACCCCATCAATTAAAAATTCACATAGCTGCTCTTTATCACTTCTTGGATATTCACTCAATGCCCTTTCTACATAGTCTAAAGCCTCGTCTTTAATTCCATTTTCAAACATAGCTTTTGCAAGATCATAATACGCTCTTGCTTTTTTATCTAGCAAGTTATC
Organism: Clostridium sp. UBA5712; assembly: GCF_002419845.1. NCBI lineage: Bacteria > Bacillati > Bacillota > Clostridia > Eubacteriales > Clostridiaceae > Clostridium > Clostridium sp. UBA5712. The sequence goes on from NZ_DIGW01000017.1 coordinate 7,638, forward strand.
ATATCTTTTTAAAGCTTGCTCTTCATAGTATTTAACTTCATCGCCACCTAAATAAATTTCTATAATAGCTAGCACTTTATATATTTCTGCATTTACATACTCATTTTTATTAAATGAAAGTATTTCCTTTAAATCTTCACTAACTTTTTTTGCTTTAATTATATTATTACACATTATATAAATTACTACTTGATTATAAGTTGCCTTTATATATTCTACTGAGTCTTTTTTATCTAATTCAATAAGTTTCTTCCTTACTGTTGATATATAACTACCCGCTTGAGAGCATTCACCATTAGTATATAAATATTTTGCTATATACATATAATAATTAATATGTAAAATTTCATCTTTAGACTTTTGACAAGAATTATAATATCTAGGTATAGTAGTACTTAATTCTGCTGACATACCGTGATTCAAATAGTATTCAAATAGTATTTGAAATAGTTTACAACTCAAATCGTAATAGTGATACTTTTCTGCATAATCTACATTGTATAGTACATCTTCTAAAGAAATTAATGGCGTCATAGAATTAAATTTTTCAATATTTGCTTCTATCTGTTCTCTTACACCATGTTTTAAATACTCCATATCTAATCCAAGCTTATCTACAATAATTTCTAGAATCCAATCTTCTGGATCAACCTTATTGTTTTCTATACAACTCATTTTAGAAACGGAAATTTTATCTTCACATATATCTTTTAAAGTTAGACCTTTATATATTCTGGTCCTCTTTATTTTTTCTCCAGCCGATAATATTTCCATAGTTATCCCCCATTTTTAAAAATCCGTTAAGCATTTTGTTTCTTCAAGAATCTTAACCCCTTCATCTAAATATTTTCCAGCTTCTTCTTCTCTTCCTAAGTCCATGTAGAATTTTCCTAAGGCAATAGCAATTTCAGCACTTTCCTTATGATAATTCATTTTTTCTGTATAGTTTAAAGCATCTATTAAAGTTCTTTCTGCTTCTTCATACTTCTTCTCTAGTAACTCAATTTTATATTTAAGAATATGGTACTTGTACATTAAAGTACAATCTGTTACACTTAAATTTTGCATATTAGATACTATCTGTTCTAGTACCTTTTTTGCATTTATTTCATCTTTTAATTTTATATAGTTATTACAAATCAACATTAAAGTATTAACAGTAGATTCCTCAGAAAGCCTTTCTTTAATAGCTTTAGCATCTAAAAGATATTCAAAGGACCTGTCTACATATCCATATTCTGAAAACATTTCTCCTAACCCTGACATTAAATCTGTAATTAAAATACTTTGTTGTCTAGTTCTAAAGAGATTCAAACTTTTTTCAGTGTATGCAATAGCCTGGTTTAAGTTACCCTCTTTAAACCTTACTTGTCCAATCTTCATAAATGATTCTCCATAGTTCCTCGAATCCTTTAGTTTTAAAAGTTTTTCTTCAGCATATTTCATATACTCTATTGCTTCTTTATCAATTCCCATTTTATTAAGAGTTTTGCTTATGTAATAATAAACCTTACCCATAGCAACTTCATTATATACATCACTTTCTTCAAACACCTTCTCTGCTTGTTGAAAATAGCTATATGCAGAATGATATGCATCAAGTTCAAGAGTAATTTTGCCTAGAAGCATAAATACTTTAATAATTTCGTCACTACAATTATATTTAATATATATATTATTAGCTGAAAGTAGTAACTCCTGAGCTTCATCATATTCTTTTTTCTTTTCATGTATTAAGGCTTTTAAATACAAATTAGTTGCCATATTTAATTCAAGATCATATTTTTCAATATATAAAAATGAATCTTCTAATGCCTTCCAAGCTATCTCCAAATTATTATTTAATATATTAGATTCCGCGATATTTTGATAGTATATACAAATCTTGCCTGCTTGTGTTTCTTCAGTCTCCATAAGGTGTTCTACCGAAACTTTTAATGCACCTGCTAAATATTCTAACAAGTCCATGCTAGGATTAGATTTACCTGATTCAATTAAACTTATTTGACCAGCAGTTATTCTATCTCCAGCCAGATTTTTTAGAGTTAAATCAAGCTCCTTTCTCCTTTTTTTTATTTTTTCTCCTAAAGATAAAATTTCCATAAATTCATCCTCTTCTCTTAGCAAATGCTTCCTAATTACTTCAGATAATTATACCCCTATATTGTATCATAAACAAACAAAATACACAAAAATAAATGTCTTAAATTTTTATTAAATGTGCGTTAATTTAATCAGTTTTATTGTATTATATTAAACTTTATTTAAAATAAAGATAACTAGAGCAGAAAATCTGCTCTAGTTATCTTAAAGGAACCATTGCTTTATTAAACATATCTTCAGCTCTATGTTGAAATCTCTTAGCCTTTTTCCTTAATTTTCTTTTAGTTCTTCCATCCATTGAAGGCATTACGTAATTAACAGCTAAGGCTAAACTTGCTATCAACACCATAATCTTTAATAACATTTTCATAAAATACACATCCCTTCTCATTGTATACTTATCCACCTGGAATTCCATAGAATTTTCCATATAAATAAATATTTTAGGTTACAATAATATTTACTTATTCATAATTAGTAGATCTTAAGTATGTTTATAGGATGCACATATTTCTAATTTATATGCCTATAATTAATTTATTTTAAGTTTTGAATTAATTCTAATATAATTTTATCCTTAACCTCTATAGGTACACATTTTAAATATTTTTCTCTCTCATTTATATCTATACTATTTAAGTGTTCTATTATTCTGGTAATGTGATATTTATCTTCAATTCCTATATTACTATGAACATCTAGAGACATAACGTTACTAATATTTTTCTTAATAATTTTAGAAAGTTTATTTTTAACGTCACTAGTAGCAACCCTTAAAGTATTATTTTCAACAGCTTTATCTACTACAGAATCAAATTCTACCCCAGCACCACTTTTTGCCAACTCATCTGCAATATCATTATATAAATCATTAGTATGACTATCTACCTTAACAAATATAATGTTTATATTACCTTCTTTTTTTAACTTGTTAATAACTTCATAGTATTCCTTTGATAAAACTGTATTTCTCTCCCATGCGCCTGTTGCATGTTGACAGACTCCAGCATAATCATAAAATAATACTATTTCTCTATAGTTATTATCTAATGCATATTTTACACCATTTATAGCAGCCTTCAGCTCTCCATTTACTTGCCTTTGATTGCACTGATTATTCTTGCCTCCACCATAGTTGACATATGTAATTATATCCTTTTCAACTACAAGTACCCCATATCCAAACTCTTCTGTAGATATGTTATAGCTTCCATCAACATATATATGAGGCACATCTAAAGGATAGTTGTCCACACCTTTCTTTAATTCTGAACTATTATCTAAATAATCTTTTGCCTCTTTTTCTGTTAAAAAACTCTTATATATAGCACCTTTCGCTCCTTTTACATAGGAAAGACACTCACTCCAACTTTTAACAATAATATTATTAACGTCTACATTATTATTAAAATCTCTTCCTTTTTTTATCGCATAATATTTAGTTGCCATAATAACCCCTACCTTAAACGTAGATTTATTTAGTAAAAAATACTATAGACTTTTTTATAGATATTCTTACTACATCTACCATCTTTCTTATTTCTTTTGCTCCAAACTTGTCATTTAGTAAAGTCATAGCTTCTCTAGAAACCTCTATAATATTGCTCTGGCCTTCCCAATTATCAAGAATTATTTCTTCTGGAATATCACAAAGCACCTTTTGAAGTATAAAGAATGTAACTGCTAAATCATCAATCTTACCTATAATAGGTAATGTATCTGGTAATATATCTAAAGGAAACAAAAGATATCCTAAAGCAATAGATATATTAAACTTTACCTCTTTTACTACTCTTTTGTCCTTATATAACCTCATAAATAAAGCAATTATATCTGGTATCATCACTACATAGGGATACATCTTTTCATATTTTGCAGAAAATCTTTCTTTAAATTCTTTTCTAAACCTTCTATAAGTATACTCTTTATGATTATCTAAATTTTTTTTATTAGATTCTACACTGGAAATTGGCACTTCTTCTTTTTTTTCTTCATTTTTATCATTAGATTTATCATTTTCATTTTTAAAATTAAAATTACTAACCTCTGCTTCAAGACCATATGGGATTATAGATAAATCTTCTAATTTAAAATCAACCATCGGTATAACTTTACATAACTTGTATAAATCTATAATTATCGTATCATCAGTAAACTCTATGCCAAAATTAGCTACTTTTGAGCTAATTACTTTTAATGCCACATTTACAATGCCTTTAAATATTTTAAGACTTTTTACATTAATTTTATCTATACTTAAATATAGTTTATTATTCTCAACTTTGTTTATAGATATATCAACAGAAAAAGGAATAGATACTTTATGCTTATAACTTCCAACTACATTAATATTTTTATCTACTAATATTTTGTCAATTTTAAGTCCTTCAACGGGTACATAGTCTCTTAATACATCTACAACAATACTGTATAAATCTTTTTCTGTTATTGAAATCTTTATATTAGATATCTTCATTTTACTTTACCTCCAACTGTACTTTAATCATAATAGAAACAGAGTTTCTTGTTTCAGATGGGGTTTTTACTCCCTCTGAATAGACATCCTTATCCAAGGACGTAGCAACTCCTTGCCCCCACCTTGAAGAAGATGAAAGTATTAGAGCTGGTAGTCATCGGGTAAAATATATATACGCCAAATTTCTATATCAAAACCAAAAGGACATACCTCAATTATACAGCATAATTAAAAACAGTACATCCCTCAATCCATATATTTATTAAATTACACATTGGATAATTAAATTAATTTTTTCCAACAAATTAATTTCATAAAATTTTACTGGTTTTCTAGTTTCATGATCATATAGTACTCTTATTATAGGCCTATCGGGGAACCCTTTGTTCTGACTTATAACATACCCTTCTACTCCATTAGAAAGTTTAACACAACATCCTAATGGATATACTGAAAATGTTTCTTTAAATGTGCGTACTAATTTTTCATCAAACTGACTTCCTGATCCAGAAAGTATAAGCTCATAAGCTTGATTAGGCTCAAATTTTTTTCTATAGCTTCTATTACTAGTTACCGCATCATATACATCGCATATTCCTACGATCTTACCAAATCTTGAAATTTGATCCCCTTGCAATCCATAGGGATATCCTTTTCCATTAATTTTTTCATGATGCTGCTCCACTCCTTCAATTGCACTAGCTGGAATTTTATAATTTTTACTCAATATTTCTCCACCATAAATTGGGTGTTTCTTCATGATTTCAAACTCCTCATCAGAAAGCTTCCCATTTTTATTAATTATACCTGCAGGCACTTTTATTTTTCCTACATCATGCAACATTCCACATATACCCAAATCTCGCACTGCCCACTTTTTCATTCCAAGGCTCATTCCTAAAAACACTGACATGATTCCAGTATTTATACTATGCAAAAATGTGTAGTTATCATGAGTTTTTACATCATTTAAACACTTATTCACATCTTCAATTTCCATTATATAATTCAATAACTGATCCATATTTTCTAAATATTCATCTCCACATGAACCGACTATACTTCCTATACCCCTTGATATGTTCTTTAAACTTTTAATAGTGGCTTGTTTTAGTATTATTAGCTTCTCATCTACTACGTCGATATCTTCTAATCGTTCATCCTCAAGATAAACATAATATACTCCTAGCTCTTCAAGTCTTTTTATGTATACACTGTTAAGACTCATACCAGCTTTTAACAATATTCTTCCATCATCACCATATACATGTTTACCAAGTATATCTGATTCATTAACTCTACATATATGTTCTAATCTCATGATTCTCCCCCAATTATGTACTATTGATATTCCTCACATTTTCCTTCTATATCAATAAAAACTTTTTCTAAAGCTTCCTTAATTCTTGTACATACATTGTTTAATCTATTATTTAGCACATTATGATCTTCATCATAATCAAAGGTAACAATCCATGTGGGATTAAATTCCTCATCATAAATTTCTATAGAGTCAACCAAATCAGTTAAACTTTCATCATCGAACAAATCATATATGGCTGAAAATTCCCACTCCTCTACATCTTTATTGGTATCAAAATATAAATTTACCTTTTCGCCATCATAAAATAGTTTAGTAATATATTCTGCACCTTCATTAACCTCATAGCTTCCAAGCTCTCTTGTAAAAAATTTTGTCTCTTTATCCTTTTCCATTAATACAATAGCAGAAAATTCCATTATCATACCCTCCTAATATTCTGTAATTTATTTACATAAATTACTTTAAATGCTATAATTGATTATATCCTTAAAGGAGTGTGAATTATGAATCTTGTAAAAAATCTTAAAAAATTCAAAACTCTTTCCCTCATATCTTTAATTATTATAATTACTATTTATATAATTATTTTTAGTTACACTAACTTTAAATGTAAAAATTTAGATTATGCTATAAAAAAATATTCCACTTCTGGTATTTTTAATAAATATAAATTATATTCCTTAGAAGACTTTAACATTAAGTTTTCAGATGGTAATATATGTATTGCAGAAGTAAATGGTATAGAAGGAAAAAGCCCATATAAAACCACGACTTATAATCTTCACTTGGTAAAACATAAGTCTGGCAAATGGAAACTATCTGAAATTTCTCCTAATAACAATTGATTTTTCCCATAAACACAACTATTTTAGTATACCTTAGTAACCATAAATATACAACAATAAACAACTCCCCTTAAGATAATATTTATCGTTACCTTAAGGGGAGCATTTGTTCTTCCTATCTTATTTCTGCTAATACACTTAATAAGTAATCATACATTCTATCTAGTGAAGAAATACTTACATGCTCATCCGGTGTGTGAACATCAAAAATATTTGGCCCAAAGGAAATCTGATCTATATTCCCATTAAATTTATCTCCAATTAATCCACATTCAAGTCCTGCATGAATTGCAGATATCTCTGCTTTATTACCAAATTTATTTTCGTAAACTTGTTCAAATACAGTTCTAACTTTAGAATCTGGATTATACTGCCACTCAGGATAATCTGATTCAAGTTCTATAACACAATTCATTATTTCTGCAAGTACTGTCATTCGATCTACAATTGATTTTTTTAAAGAAGCTACTGAACTTCTAACTGCATTGTCAAATTCTACAGCTTCACTAGTAGTAGTTACCACACCTACATTGGTAGAACTCTGTACTAACCCTGGTATTGCCATACTCATAGTTTGAACTCCATTTGGTAATAAGAATAATGTTCTTATTACTTTCTGTCTAGTATCATCGCAGAATACTTTATCTACAGACTTAGTAATTTCATAGGTTAATTTCAAATCATCATCTATACCTTGTAATTCATTTATAAATATAGATGACCATTCTTTTACTTTTCCTTCAACTTTAACTATATCTTCTGGTCTTACAGCTATAATAGCATCTGCTTCTCTTGGAATAGCATTCATTTTAGCTCCTCCATTTAAAGATGCTAGTTTAAAGTCTACAACTGAATTAAGATCCATTAAGAATCTACCCATCATTTTATTGGCATTTCCTCTTTCTTTCTTAATTTCCATACCAGAGTGTCCGCCTTTAAGTCCTCTTATTTTAATAGCTAATGAACTATAGTTTCCTTCTATATTTTCATAATTTGTTGGCACAGAGAACTTAAGTCTAACTCCTCCTGCACAACTTACTAATAGTACTCCTTCTTCTTCAGAGTCTATATTTATTAGTATTCTTCCATTTAAATGTTCTGGATTTAAATTTGTAGCTCCACCCATTCCTGTTTCTTCTTCAGTAGTAATCAATACTTCTATAGGAGGGTGAGCTGTTGTTTTATTATCAAGAATTGCAAGAGCATAAGCTACTGCAATACCATTATCCGCTCCTAATGTAGTTCCATTAGCCTTTATAAAATCACCGTCTATAATAAATTCTATTGGATCTTTTTCAAAGTCATGTTCAGTTCCTTGATTTTTTTCACAAACCATATCCATATGCCCTTGTAAAATCACTGTTGGAGCATTTTCATAACCACTAGTAGCTGGCTTCTTAATAATAACATTTAGTGCTTCATCTTGTATAACTTCTAAATTTCTGTCCTTGGCAAACTTAACTAACCAATCGCTAACAGCCTTTTCATTTCCTGAACCTCTTGGTATTTCATTCATCTCTTTAAAAAATTTGATTGCCTCAAAGCTTTTTAAGTTTTTTAATGTTTCTATCATTTTAATCATCCTTTCCTTAAAAGAAAATCATCTTTAATCCAAATAATATCAAAATTATGCCTCCTATATAATCAGCATATTTTCTTAATATATGGATTTTTCTTAGATACTTTGCTATTATAAATGCTAATATGCTCATAAAAAATGTTATCATACCAACAATAGCAGTAAAGAGTGTTAAGGTTACCATACTTTCTATCCTTGAGAAAGCAATAAATCCAATTACTATTGCATCAATGCTCACAGATATCCCTAAAATGAAGTACATTTTAAAGGTTATGACAATACTTTCTTCTTTTTCTATCATACCTTCCTTTATCATAAGTATACCAACTATTGCAATAACTATTCCCCCCATAACTGCAGGGACGGAAGCAATATTCTCTGTAAATATTTTACCACCAAATCCTCCTAAAATAGAAAACAAAAATTGGAAAAATCCAAAAGAAATTGCAAAAGAAAACTTTTGTCTTGCCTTAGCCCCTCTATTTAAGCCAATAGCTATTGCAATACCAAAAGCATCTAATGAAACTGCTAAGGCTATGAATAGCAATTCTTCTATTGCCATAAAAGACCTCCTACAAATACAATAATTTAATATTATCATAAATTTATATTTTCAATAACAACATTAATATTAATATTATAATTCTAACTTTTCAAAATTATGATTATAAATTAAATTATTTGTACTATAATAATTATTACTTTTAAATATACAGTTGTCAATTAGAAATATAGTGTTAAAATATATTCATGAGTTTTATTATATGAGGTGATAACATTGATTACAATATTTAAAAGTGATACCTCGGGCCGTCTCACAGAAATCGATTCTATAGAACATGGCTCTTGGATTAGTATGATTAATCCATCCGATGAAGAAGTTCTTTTAATTACACAAAAACTTAATATTCCTCAAGATTTTATAAGAGCTGCATTAGATGAAGAAGAAGGTTCAAGAATAGAATTTGAGAATAATGCTACTCTTGTAATTATAGATATTCCATTCACTGAAATGGATGATAATTCATTAACTTACGATACATATCCACTAGCAATAATATATACCGAAAGCGTAATTATAACTGTATGTCTTAAAAATAGTCCTGTATTATCAGATTTTACCATTGAAAAAATCTCTTCATTTTATACTTTTAAGAAGGTCAGATTTATGCTTCAAATATTATATAGAGCATCAAATTACTATTTATTATACCTAAGACAAATAAATAGAAAGAGTCTTTTGGTTGAAAAAACCCTTTATAAATCTTTAAAAAACAGAGAATTAATTCAATTATTTGCTCTTCAAAAGTCCTTAGTATATTTCTCTACATCTTTGAAATCTAATGATTTAACCTTAGAAAAACTTTTAAAGCAGGAAATCCTTACAAAATATGATGAGGATAGAGATATTTTAGATGATGTTATGATAGAAAATCGTCAAGCTATAGAAATGTGTAGTATATATAGTGATGTCCTCACTGGTACTATGGATGTATTTGCTTCTATAATTTCTAATAATCAAAACCAAGTTATGAAATACTTAACATCTGTAACTATAGTTATTTCTATTCCAACTTTAATATCAGGTCTTTTAGGTATGAATGTAGGTGGAATACCTTTTTTCAACGCCTCTGATGGATTTCTGTATATGTGTATAATTGTAGGATTAATAACTTTAGCCGTTACCTACTATCTTAGAAAAAAAGATATGTTTTAAATAATAAAAACCAATAGAAATCTAGTATGTAATTATGAAGGTATTTATGGATAATTATATACTAGATTTTATATTGAATCCCCTTTTGTAACATTCCCTAATTATATTTCATATACTATATTTGATAATATTTTTATATGAGGTATATAATGCAATATATTAATGTTCCCTTTAATATTCCTACAAGAGTAGATGACATGATGAATTCTGAAGATAATATGTCAGCCTATGTTAGGGTTGCTCACATTGCAGCTAGAGCCCCTGATATAGATATTTATGTAAATGATAAACTAACAATACCTGATCTTGAGTATAGAGATTTTACAACCTATATTAAACTCCCTTCTGGAACTTATAACATAAAGGTGTATAGAGCTAATAATACTGATTTTCCCTTGGCAGATGTTGATATTTTTATAGCACCCAAAAGTGTAACTACTATTGTAGCTTACATGCAAAGAAGAATGTTAAGCTTATACCCTGTGGATGAAACTCCGTTAACCTCTACAACTGATGGTAAAGCTAAAATTAGAATTGCTCAGTTTATTGAAAACATTCCACCTGTAGATGTAGTTCTTTCTAATGGTACTGTACTTTATAAAAATGTAAACTTTAAGGACATAAGAAATTATATTGAACTACCTATTGGTAGATATACTATGCTATTAAAATTAGCTAATACAGATATTGATATGTTATATGTTCCCAATATAAATCTAAAATCAGATAAATACTATACTCTTTATTTGATTGGTTTAGTTACTAATTTCCCAACACCACAGATGTTAATTCCTTTAGATGGAATAAGTTATTTAAATATATAAATTTTGTTTCTTTAGTCCCTAAATCTTTATTAATTAATCTTTACACATTAACGTAAAAGCTAGCCCACACAAGCTAGCCTTTACGTTTAATTTTTATTTACCTACTTTAATTATTGTCCTGCATATTGTAATTTATACAAATTGTTATAAAGCCCTTTTTTCTCTAATAGTTCTGAATGACTTCCAATTTCACGTATCCTACCCCTGTGCATTACAATAATTTTATCTGCATTTTTAATAGTTGACAATCTATGTGCTACTACTATAGTAGTTCGTCCTTTAGTTAATTTATTTAGAGCATCTTGAATTAAACTTTCTGTTTCAGTATCTATGTTAGCTGTAGCTTCATCTAAAACTAAAATTGGCGGATTAAAAGCTAATGCTCTAGCAAATGCAATCAGTTGTCTCTCACCTTGAGAAAAGGTTGTTCCTCTCTCATTAACCTCAGCATTATATTTATCTGGTAACTTTTCAATAAATATATTTGCATTTACATATTTACATGCTTTTACAATCTCTTCATCTGTTATATTCTCATTATTTAATCTTACATTTCCTTTTATATCACCAGCAAATAAAAATACATCTTGAAGCACTGTAGCTACATTTTTTCTAAGTTCGTCCTTAGACATTTCTTTAATACTAACTCCATCTATCAGGATTTCGCCCTTTTGAATATCATAAAGTCTAGTTATGAGACTTATTATTGAGGTTTTTCCTGCTCCCGTTGCTCCAACAAAGGCTACCGTTTCACCTTTTCTAATTCTAAAGCTTACATCTTTTAATACCCAATCTTCATCATTGTAGGCAAACCAAACATTTTTAAATTCAATATCTCCTTGAGCACGTCCTATATGTTTAGGCTCCTTTGGGTTTTTAATTATAGAATCATTATCTAATAACATAAATATACGCTCTGAGGAAGCCATAGAAGACTGAAGTATATCAAATTTCTCAGATAAATCAAATATTGGTTGAAATAGTTTTTGTATATATATTACAAATGCATATAACACTCCAAATTCTATTGTTAAATTTAGAACTGCTGTACCACCAACCCAAATTAATATGCATAGAGCTAATTGATAAGTCATATCCATAAGTGGTCTAAATATAGCAAATACTTTAATTTGTTCCATTGCAGCTATGGAATATGATGTATTAATTTCATCAAATTCACTATACTTCTTACTTTCAACTCCAAATATCTGCACAGTCTTCATACCACTTATATTTTCAGATAAATTAGAGTTAATTCTAGATAATCTAGTTCTTACTTTCCTATAAGCTTCTCTATCATATTTTCTAAATATAAAGGTTAAAGCAACTACTAATGGAAGGGTTATAATTGATACTATTCCTAATTTTATATCTAATAGAAACATAGCAATTACAATGCCACTAACAAGAAATAAATCTTTGATTAAATATACTAAAACAGATGTGTACATTTCATTTAAGGTTTCTACATCATTTGTAATTCTAGTTACTAATCTTCCAACTGGACTTTTATCAAAGAAAGATAATGATAAACTCTCTACATGCTTAAATATCGCAGCTCTTATATTATATATAATCTTTTGACCAGTATACTGTAACAAATAAATTTGAATATAGTTTAGTATAAATATTACTATATAAATTAGCAATATTATAATAGCACTCCACTTTATCAAATCTAAATCATTAGTTCTTAATACTTTTATATCTTTTATAGTTATTTCATGAGCTTTAAATTCATTGTTATCTTGAAAAAATTTTTCACCTGATATTTCATAGGCTGTGTTTTTCCTTGGTTCACCCTCTATAACATAGGGTTCATTATTCTCATCATATACTATTGAAGCGCTTATTGCTCCGTCTCTTTCTCCCCTTACTACATATTTATCTCCTATGGCTATGGAACTATTTTCAGCTTCTTCTATAATAGAATATTTTCCACTTAAAGGATTAATATTATTATCTATAACATTTTTTATTATGAAGGGAACAGACAAATCTAAGCACACCACTAAAAACATTATAATTACTACTATTCCCATTAAGCCTTTGTATGGCAATGCAAATTTTAAGAGCCTTTTCATCAAAAGGGAGTCATATTGCTTATCTAATACTTCATCTTCCTGATTAAAGTTTTCCATAATTATATCTCCTCCTCTTCCATAATTTCTTGCTCAATCTGTTGTTTTTCATATATATCTTTATAAATTCCTGGCATATTTTTAAGCTCTTCATGTGTTCCTTCTTGAACAATTTCTCCTTGTTCTAGAACTATGATATTATGAGCATCTTTAATTGCTGAAATTCTATGAGATACTATAATAGAAGTTTTCTTCTTCATTACATCTTTTAAATTTTCAAGAATTATAGCCTCAGTTTTTGCATCTACTGCTGATAAACAATCATCTAAAATTAGGATATCAGGATCTTTAATAAGAGCTCTAGCTATAGAACATCTTTGTTTTTGACCTCCTGAAAGAGTTGTTCCTCTTTCTCCTACCATAGTTTCAAACTGCTTTGGAAAGTCTATTATATTATCATAAATATCTGCCTTTTTAGTTGCATCATGTATTTTTTCAATGCCTACTTCATGAAATGCAAGTCCTATATTTTCAGCTAAGCTAGTGGAAAACAAAAAAGGATCCTGTGATACAAACCCAATATTAGTTCTAAGACTATTTAAAGATATTCTATTTATATCTTTATCCCCTATAAAAATCTTTCCGTCTTCCACATTATAGAGTTTAAGCAATAAACTTATAAGAGTACTTTTACTGCTTCCAGTCTTACCCACAATCCCAAGAGTTTCTCCTTGCTTTACTCTTAAATTTATATTCTTAAGAGCTGGTGTTGTTGTATTATTATAGCTAAAAGTTAAATCCTTTATAACTATATCACCTTGTAATTTATCCACATATGATGTACAACAATCTACTATATCAGGTTTTGTATTTAAGACTTCTTCTATTCTTTCAAGGGATGCAAATCCTCTTTGTAAATTATTAATTACTTGTCCTATAGCCATCATTGGCCAAACTAAGTTTCCAAGATACATGTTAAAGGTCACAAAGTCCCCAAGAGATATTTTTCCCAAAACTACAAAAGTTCCCCCCACTACTATTAGTAATGCAAAGCTTAAGGATGAAATAAATTCTATCAAAGGAAAGAATACTCCCCAAATTCTTATAAATTCCATATTTACTTGAAAATTTTTATCATTCTCTTCTATGAACTTTTCATATTCCCTTTCCTCTTGAACAAAAGATTTAACTATTCTAATCCCTGAAAAATTTTCTTGAACTATATCTGTAAGTTTTGAAAAGCATCTTTGTACTTTTGTGAATTTTCTGTGTATTCTTTTTCCAAATTTCTGAGATACAAATGCTACAAAAGGAAGTGGGATTAATGATAACAAGGTAAGTGGTACATTAATAGTTAGCATAATAACAATAGTGGCAATAGTCAACACTACTGCATCAAAAAACATAATAACGCCGGGACCTAGTGCCATTCTTACAGCATTCAAGTCATTTGTTGCTAAAGCCATTAAATCTCCAGTTTTTCTTTCATTGTAAAAATTAGAAGATAACCCTTGTAGATGCTTAAAAAATTTACTTCTTATATCGTACTCTATTTTTCGTGAAGTACCATTTACATATATTCTCCACATAAATCTTCCAATAGCTATAACAGATGCTATAACTAATATATATACTATAGATTTAACTAAAGTAATTTTATTAGCACTTCCTAAGGCAAAACTATCTGTTAAAAAACCTAGAATTTTTGGTGGAACAAGTTGTAAAAAGTCTACTAGTATAAGAAAAAATATCCCTATAAAATATCGTTTCTTATATTTCTTTGCATACTTTAATAGTTCTTTAATTTTATCCATATTTCCCCCCCTAAATTATAAATCTCCCCTATAATTTTAGAAATAATTAATTTTCTACTACACATATATAATACAAGAAATTACCTTTTATTTCAATATATTTAATTCGAAATACGAAACTTTTGTATGTTGAAATAGCTTCACTGTGATACTAATGAAAAAGTCCCATAAGCTAATAAGCTTATGGAACTTTTTAATCATATAAATCTTTTTTTATTATCTTAAATACTTCTAATGCCTCTTCTATCTTTGATTTTAATAACTCTTTTTTATGTTCAAACTCTTCAATTCCTTTATTGGTAATCCTATATATCTTCTGGGACTTCTTTTCTTCATCCCAACTACCTTCAATAAATCCTTGTTTCTCCAGTTTTTTAAGCAATGGATATATTCCACCTGTACTAGGTATCCAAAATCCATTAGTACGCTTTCCTATTTGATGAGATATATCATTTCCATTAGTAGGCCCCTGAACCAATATATATAATGTGTATATTGGCAATAATCCTTTAGTAAACACTTGACCTACTGCTTCATTTTCTGTTTTTACCTTTCTAAGCTCTTGTAGTTTTCTTTTATATTCTTCATAAAGTTTCTTTTCTTCAGCTTTTATATCATTTATATCTCTCCCTAATTCATCCTCCACCATATCAACCTACTCCTTTTCATAGATAAGTACTCCTATGAATCCTGGTCCTGAATGAACACCTGATACTGGACTTAGATAACCTCCGAAATTTACGAAGTTAGCATTTTTATGAACTTTAAATTTATCTAGCAATGTCATAGCCTCTGCCTCTGCTTCACCATGCATTATATGAATATCATATTTTTTATCATTTAATTTTGATACTACAATATCATAAATTTTATTTAAAGATTGTTTTCTTCCTCTAACCTTTGCATAAGTATAATACTCACCTTCCTTATCTACACTTACAATTGGTTTAAGATTTAAAAATTGAGCTATAGTTCCAGCTACCTTTCCAATTCTTCCCCCTCTTATAAGATATTCTAAGGTTCCTATAACAAAGTATATATTTATTCTATCAGTAATTTTAGGAAGTTCTGATACTATTTCATCAAAACTTTTTCCTTGTTTAATCATTTCGGCTGACTCTTCAATAAGTATAGTTTCACCCTTAGATATAGACTTAGAATCATGAACATAGGTCTTAATTTCAGGATGATCCTCTGATATTAGTTTAATGGCATTATTAAACCCTGATAGTTTTGAAGAAATTGTTACTACTATTGCGTGAGTATATCCTTCTTTTTTTAATTCATCATACATTTCCTCCATATCTCTCATGGATGGTAATGAAGTGGTTGGTGCATTAGTTTCTAAAGTATCATATACATATTTTGATGTAATATCTACTCCATCACTATACTCCTTATCCCTATATATTATTTTAAAAGGTAATACCTTTACATTATACTTATCAACTATATCCTTAGTAATGTCACTAGCACTGTCAGTAATTAAAGCTATTTTTTCCATATTTATCACTCCTATATCTGTTCTATTATTATTATATATCAGTAATGAGTATATTATCAATAGTGATATATCAGAAGTGATAATATTATATGCAATTTTATTAAATTTAATTATTTTTTATTGATAATTTATTTTTAAAATTAAATTCTATGGACTTCTTCCTTAATAGAATCTAAAACCTCTTCTAAACTCTCATTCTCCACAAGTACTCCATCTACCCTGGCAATGTATTTGTGACTACACAAATTACATGCACCTATACACATATTTTCTGTTATCTTATTCTCATCACTAATAACTTTTTTTAATTCATCTACTAATTTTTCCTGTCCTTCATTACATTTACATGTACTAATCTTCTTTCCCATAGTTTTTTAATCCTTTCAACCTTTATTCGCAAATTATATAATTATTATATACTATAGTTCTTTATTTACAACCATCATTAAAGTTTATTTTCATGGAAAATTAGAGGCGCATACTATAAAGTACACGCCTTATTTTGCATTATATAATTATTTATTATTCATAGCACTGTATATAGTTTCTACATTGTATTTTAAAACATCGGAAAAAGATTTTCCGTCCTCGTTACTATGTAGAGTGTATATTTGTTTAGTCTGCGCTCCCACTTCTTTAGCTAAAGTATCAGAAAGCTGAGTACTAATTAATTCTTCAACAAAAATAGTTTTTATATTATTCCCTTTACAATATTCCATAAGATTTTGTAATTCCTTTGGTGATGGTTCTCCTTCTGCAAAAACCCCCTCTATACTCTTTTGTATAAGACCAAAATCTCTACATAAATACCCAAAAGTTGCATGACCTGTAACAAAATTTTTATTAGCTAGTTCTTTAAATTTTGGATTATACTCCTTAATTATGCTATCTATTTTTTCATTAAACTTCTTAAGGTTTTCTTCATAATACTCTTTATTTTTAGCATCCTTTTCTACCAAAGCATTTTTAATATTTTCACCTTGAATCTTTGCTTCACTTAATCCAAGCCAAGTATGAGGATCCTTGCCTGAATGATTATGTCCTTCATGTTCTCCGTCTTCTTCATCTTCTTCATCAGCATTTATAAGTTCCACACCTTTGCTAGCTTCTACAACTATTAGTTCTTTCCCACTGATAGCTGCTTCTACATCCTCAATCCACGATTCCATGCCAGCTCCATTATAAATGAATATATCAGCCTCTTCTATGGCCTTCATATCCTTAGCCTTAATGTCGAAGTCATGGGGTTCACTACCTTCTGGTATAACACTTTCTATGCTAACCTTATCTCCCCCTATCTCCTCAGTTAAAGCCTTCATACCGTAAAAGGAAGTAACAATATTTATTGTGTTGTCCTTTTCTTCATTATTCTTTGACTCTCTATTAGAACATGCTGTTAACATAACTACTATCAAAGTTAATGCTCCTAAAACCTTTAATTTCTTCATATTTTTCTCTCCTTCAATTGAAAATGATTTTCATAAGTAGTATAATTATATCATATTCGATTTTATTATCAACACTGACCTACAACTATTATGTACTAGGTCAGTGTTAATAATTTACATATATTACATTTTAAAATATTGTCATATTAATGAAAAATCATTCACTCATAGATAATTTTTATTATAATTTATTTAAACTATAGCTATAATATGTAAAATTATGGCTAGACTTATAATTGTAGAAAGGAGCAACACTAATGATCAAAATTAAAGACCTATGTTTTTCATATAATAATTCTAAGCCCTATATTATTGATAATCTTTCACTAAACATAGCTAAAGAAAGTTATGTATCCATAATTGGTGCTAATGGTAGCTGTAAAAGCACCTTAATAAAGTTGATTTTAAATCTACTTACTCCTCAAAAGGGAAGTATTAATTTAACCTCTAAAAAAATTGGGTATGTTCCTCAGATTGTCGAAAGTTTTAATAGTTCTTTTCCTATAACTGTTTGGGAAATGCTTAATGCTCATAGAAATGTTCTTAAAATTAAAGATAAAGATTCAATCACTGAAGCCCTAAAGAAAGTCGATATGCTTGAGTATAAAAATTCTCTTATTGGAAATTTATCTGGAGGCCAAAAACAAAAGATTTTTATTGCAAGGGCTATATTAGCAAATGAAGATATATTAATTCTCGATGAACCTTCCACCGGAGTTGATAGTAAAAGCATGAAAGAGATTTATGGGCTTATAGCCTCTTTAAATAAAAAGAATGGAGTTACCGTTATATCTGTGGAGCATAACTTAGAAACAGCTCTTCAAAATTCATCCCATATCCTTACCATGGAGAATGGCTTTGGAACTCTATATACATCTGAAGAGTACATAAGGAGGATTTCTAATGTTTCAATATGAATTTATGCAAAATGCCTTTTTAGCAGCCATATTCATATCCATACTATGTCCTATGGTTGGAGTATTTTTAGTGCTTAAAAGACATTCTATGATGGGTGATACCTTGGCTCACTCTGCCTTTGCTGGTGTTGCTATTGGACTAGTAATGGGATTTAATCCAATAATATGTGCATTTATATTTACAACCATATGTGGTTTATCCATAGAATTTCTTAGAGACTACTACAAAAAATATGCAGAACTTATTCTTTCTATAGTTCTGACCTTTAGTGTTGGTATAGGAATTACCCTTATAAGCACTGGAAAAGCTTCCGGAAACGTCAATAGCTATTTATTTGGAAGCATATTAACCGTTACTAAAGCAGACTTAATTATTATGGTTATTCTTAGTTGTATATCTATTGTAGTTATATACTTTTTATATGATAAGCTTCTTTATACTACCTTCGATGAAGAAGGCGCTAAAATTTCTGGTATAAATGTAAAAGCAGTAAACTATATATTTTCTTTACTTGTTGGAGCTACCATTTCTGTATCTATACGTATAATGGGTATCCTTGTAATGTCATCAATGATTGCACTACCTGTAGCTACAGCTCTTCAACTAGATAAAGGCTTTAAACCCACTTTATTACTGTCTATCCTTTTTGGGTTTATAGATATAATATTAGGTCTTATTTTTTCATATATACTAAATTGTGCTCCTGGAGGTACTATAGCCCTAACCTCTGTTGTTATATTAATAGTAATTATTATATTTAAATCTACTTTTAAATCTAGAAATTAAAATATAAATAGCTATAATCTTAAAAAAATTAAGATTATAGCTATTTAATATAATAATTATATATCTAACCATTTTATATTAATGTTTTTAAATATCCTTTAATTTCTTCTGTAGTAAATGCAGCATCTACAGAATCCATGTATATCTTTTTATAGTCTTCATAGCTCATATTTACAACCTTACCTATACTTTCACACTCACCAGTTACATTAGTAGCAGAAACAGTTCTATTGTCAGTATTAAAAGAAACTCTTATGCCCTCTTTATAAAATTTAAACAATGGGTGCTCTTCATAACTTTTTACAGCTTTTGTCTGCATATTACTAGTTGGACACATTTCTAAGGTTACATTATTTTCTTTAACTAAGTCATAAGCTTCCTTAAGATCTCTTATTGCTACTCCATGACCTATTCTCTCTGCATGAAGTAATTTGATTGCATCTACCACATTTACTCCTATACCGGTTTCTCCTGCATGTATAGTAACTCTGTAGCCATATTCTCTAGCTACCTTTATTACATCTACAAATTCCTTAGCAAAACCTTCATTTTCAGCTCCGGCAAGATCTACAGCAACTACCCCTTCACCTAAGAATTTCTTTCCAGCTTCCACCACTGTAGATGCACTATTTGCACCATTATGTCTTAAGCAAGATAAGATTAAATTAGCCTTTATATTAAAGTCTTTTTCACCTTGTCTAATTCCCTCTAATACACTTTCAATAACTTCTTCTAATGTTAATCCCTTTTCTGTATGTAAAGTCGGTGCATACCTAATTTCTAAATACTTTACATTTTCTTCAGCTGCATCTTCTAAAAGTTCATAGGTAATCCTTCTTAAACTTTCCTTACTTTGCATTATCTTTATTGGAATATTAAATCTATCTAAATATTCCACTAGTGATTTACATTCTAATGGAGCTTCTAATAATTCTCTCAATTGTTCTAAATCATAAGTTGGTATTTCTATATTTTCTTTTGTAGCTATATCTAATATAGTTTTGGGTCTAACACTTCCATCTAAGTGACAATGTAATTCTATTTTTGGCAATGCTTTAAAGTCCATAACTCATACCCCTTTCTATTTTGTTGTATATTATCATATTCTTCTTTAAATATCAACCAGTTAGTTAAATTATACTAAAATTAAAGTTAAATTACTACATTTAGTAATCATTACATTTTACTTATAGAAATTCTCTATACTAATTTCAATATATTGACTTACACTGTTAATTTATATACTATATGTTATGGAGATATAGTCACTATAAGGAGGCAACACTGTGAAAAAAAATAAAAAACTTACAATTTCAATGATAACCCTTTTAATACTTGTTATCACCTATCTTGCATTTTTCAGAGGATTAACTCCAGAGATTTTAAGAAATTACATAGGTGGTTTTGGCTACTTAGCACCATTTATTTATATATTATGTTTTACTATACTTCCAATCGCTTTTTTCCCTGTACCTATCTTAGCCCTTGCTGCAGGACTTCTATTTGGATTTCTTCCTGGCACCATATATACCTTAATTGGAGCAGTTTTAAATAGTGCCATAATGTTTTTAATGGCTAAAGTCCTAGCAAAGGATGCTGTTACTAATTTACTCCAAAGAAAGCTTCCTGAAAACTGGAGCAGCTTCTTATTTAATTTAGATGAAAAAAAAGGCTTTGGAATTATATTTATTCTAAGATTAATACCAGCCATGCCGTACAATTTAATTAATTATGGTGCTGGATTAACATCAATAAAGTTCAGTTCCTATATGTTAGCTACTATCCTTGGAATTCTTCCAGGTACCTTAGTATTTTTGAACATTGGAAATCAAGCTTTGAATATCCATAACCCAGCATTTATGGTATCAATTATACTTCTAATATTGCTGACGATTTTCTCTTTAATCCTTGGAAAAAGGATAGGAAAAACCAATTCTTAAAATAAACCTCATATGAAATTCCCCATAACATTTAACTATATAATATAAAAAATAAGGATATCAATTAAATAATTGACTCCTTATTTTTTATCTTTATAATTCTATCAGAAAAAATAATCCTTCCATCCCCTAAAGTAGTAATTTCACCTAAGTATTCATCAATACAAGGTATATTAGTTAATCTATTTAGGTTTTCTGTTTTATCTACTAAAGCTATACTTCCTTTAAATAAAAAAGCTATACTACTACTCATAGAAAAAGCATCTTCCTTTTCATGAGTGATCATAATGGTAGTAATTCTAAACTGTCTTTGTATCTTCATTATATAGTCTTTTATATAATGCTTTAAATTATTATCTAACCCTGTAAAGGGCTCATCAAGCAAAAGCACCTTAGGCTCTATAGCTAAAGCTCTCATTAATGATATTAACTGTTGTTGTCCCCCAGAAAGTTGATGGGGGTACTTTTTCATATGTTCACTCATGTTAAAAAACTCAACAAGAAATTTGACCTTATCATCAATATATTTCCTTGGAAACTTTCTCATTTTTAATCCAAACTCTACATTTTCTCTTACCGTCATATGTGGAAAAAGTTGATTTCCTTGGTGTACCATTACTACATTTCTTTTTTCCATAGGTAAATAGTTAATAATCTCACCATCTAATCTAAGCTCTCCCTCATTAGGTAATATAGCCCCTGTAATAGTCTTAAAAATTGTAGACTTTCCTGCCCCACTAGGACCTAATATAGAGAAAAACTCTCCATCTTCAATAGTTAAATTAATATTTTTTAGAATTTCCTTATTACCAATAGAAAAATATATGTTTTTAAGCTCTATCTTACTCATATTTAACCCATCTCCCTATATTTATCATTAGGCATCTTCAAAAAATAAATAAGTCAGAATGCTCGTTTATTTTGTGTTATACTGCGTCAACAGAACCCTTAGATAGTGCTACTATCTGCGGAACCTGTTTCCTTGTCTAACTCAAAATATACTTCCCATCTTTGACTTGTTATTTATTTTCAGATGCCTTACTGCACTTCTTTGTTATATATGAACTCATTATCATTACTATTACTCCATGTAGTATATACATTAATGTATATACCGAAGCTATATTTCTGTTAGAATTTCCTATATACGGTGTCATAATCATAGAAAAGTTAACATGGCTATTATCTCCAATAAACATGTTTATGAAATACTGAGAGTAAGATATAATAAATGCCATAAAAAAACTTGATGCATACCCTTGAGCATATAGTGGTATATTCACATATTTAAACGCTTGCCAAAAAGATGCACCCAATCCTCGAGCTGTAAGCTCATCTCCTATACCCCAAACAGTATAATAGGAATATATTAATTTAAATGCATAGGGTAAGGAAAAATAAATATGTAACACTAAAACAGCAATACTACAAGAAGTAAAATAGTTTAGAAATAATTTATGACTTCCTAAACATATACTTATTACTGGTAATAACATAGGTAAATAAAAAATGCTTTCGAATGTGACTTTATACTTTATATGGGTAGTTATAAAAAATCTTGCAGCCATGATACTTAAAACTAAAGATATTAATGCTACTTCTATAGAAAAGAAAATAGACTTTATTCCAATAAACCAATCTCCTGATGTAAAAAAGTATTTAAAACCATCTAGTGTAAAAGTATTAGGTAAAATATCCGTTGCTTTCCAATTTTTAAAAAAGGCCCAAACCATCATAGATATTATAGGAAGTACTAAAAATATAAGTATAGAAAATATCAATACACTTTTAATCCACCTTCTCACTCTCTTACCTCCTCTTGTCCATTATCCTTTATCATTTTATAATAAAGCACACATAATATTAAAGATATTATGATCATTATCATATTTATAGCCATTCCATATATTCTATTGGATAAATCTGCATTTAGGTAGGTTTTATAAGCATAAACCCCTATAGAAATTGGGTTTGATGGTCCTAGATAGTAAAAACCTTCATAAGTAAACATATTAAAATTAAATATTACTAAAAATGAAGTAAATATAGCTCTCTTAGCTAAAGGTAAAAGAATTTTTATTATATACTGAAATCTTGTACATCCTAAGTTCTGTGCTATAAACCTATAATTTTTATTTGCTTTCATAAAAATAGGAGCAACACTAAATGCTATGAAAGGCATACCTTTAAAAATATTTAAAAGTATTACTGCTATTCCCTTGGAGTTAAAAATTAAATTTATATTTATATTAGAAAATCCTAATAATGATATTATGTGAAATAGTAAGCCCTTATCACTATAAGTTGTATATATAAGAACTGCCGCTGCCACATAGGAGAGTAGAATTGGCAATCTATATAAAACATTTATAAATTTATTCCTTGATTTTGATATGTAATATCCTAGATAACTACCTAAAACTGTAGCAATTACTGAAGATACTAAGGATATTTTAAAACTATAGTATAAACTATTTAAAAAAACAGGATCTGAAAATAACTCTTTATAATATTTAAATGTAAAATTATTAAAGGAAAGCTCAGGAATATATCCTAAGCTTTCCATAAAGGTATTGATAATAACAAACATAGTAATTACAACTATCACAGATAAAGATGGAATAATCATTAATCCACCAATAACCTTTTGTCTCTGCTTATTATTTATCAAAAAGAATCACATCCTCCCATACCTTTTCTATAATTACTACTAAGTCTGATCTTAATTCTGCTTGTTGATGCTTTGAAAGTTCTTCATAGCTTAGAATTGTATGCTCATACTCTTTATCTGGAGTAAGCTTCTCATCAAGTTCCTTCTGTTGTTCCTCACTTAACTTATTGTATTCAATAGATGGTAAATCCGCCCATCCTCTTAAGTCTGCTTTAGACATCTGCATTTCAGCTGATAGGGCAGCATTAATTACCTTTAATGCTCCATCTACATTAGATGCATTAGCTGCAATGGCTAAATAATGTGTATTAAATGGAGTTCCCTTATCCCATACAAAGGATTTAGTAGACACAGGCCAACTTTTATCCATTACTTTACTTAAAGCTTTATTAGCATTGTAATCCATGGCAATATCAACTTCACCATCTTGATATAAACCATCTAGTTGAGCAGAATCTGTAGGGTAAACCTCCCCTTTTTTCCATAGATAAGGCTCAATCCCTTTAAGGTATTCTAATGCAGGTGCCATAGCTTCTTTAACTTCATCATAATCTGCTGGTAAGTCCTTTAATTTATCATATCCAATAATATCATAAAGTACTGTTCTAACAAAGGCTGAGCCAGTAAAATCACTAGCCTGAGGATATGTAAATCTACCAGGATTCTTTGTTACATACTCTTTTAACTTTTCTATATTAGTTGGTGGTATATTTATCTTATCGCTATCATAATTTAATACAAATTGAGCTGTTCCCCAAGGCACTTCATATCCTTCTGTAGGATACCCAAAATCCTTATTTGCAGCATCACCTTCTAAGTCTATATACCTTTGTGTATTTTCTAATTTATCTAAAAAAGGTCCATACAAAAGCTCATTTTCCTTAGCATAATGAAAATTTTCACCGTTTATCCATATAATATCAATAACCCCTTTTTCTGTAGAACTTTTTTCATTAGTAAGTTTCAGTAAAATTTCATCAATATTCATAGGAATACGATTTAAAATAATATTGTAGTTCTCTTTTACATAAACTGCCAATTCCTTATCAATCCAAGTGTTAACTCTTTCATCTCCACCCCATCCATATAAGTTTACCACTTCAGCTTTATCATTTTTCTTACCACAGGCTACAAGTCCAAAAACAAGTATTATGGAAAGAATTATCAAAAGTTTTGATTTTAATTTCTTATTTTTCATTGTTACCTCCTAATACTTTAATTGCCATATATAGTCTTTGTACTGCTGTATATAAAATTAACACGGCATAAATAAATGCTAATATTTTCATATAAGAATAAAAGATTATCATAAAGGTAAACATTATAAACCCTTCAGTTCTTTCCATTAATCCAGCTTGATAATGAAAACTTTTAATACCTGTATTTTCTAAGAGCATTCCACTAGTCAAAAATACCGTCATAGATAAAATTATAGTGCAAGCTAATATCATTAAGGTAAAGGTTGCCTCATTACATACTATAGCAAAGGATATTATATATGAAATTTCAACTAATCTATCAAGCCATATATCTAATAATGTACCTATCTCTGAAACCTTACCGCTTTGTCTTGCCATAGAACCATCTACAGCATCTAAAAATCCAGAAATCCATAATAAAATTATTGATAAAATAAACTTACCAAAGGAAAATGAAACAGCTCCTACAATTCCAACAATAGCAGCAATAATAGTTATATGTGTTGGCATGAAACCGATTTTAAGAAAACTTCTTCCGATTTTATCAAATATTCTATCAAAATATTTTCTTCCCCTTGTATCTAACATTATCAATCTTACCTCTTACTCTTCCTTACAGAATTATACCTATTCTTCCAAGACCCATTAGCCTTTGTTTCCCATAATAATTCTAAAATATGATATGCTTCAAAACTATTTTTTCTAAAAGTATCTACACAAGAACTGCAGTATGTCACTATTTCTTTAGATGGTGCTTGTTTTGCACGAATTTCAAATAGCTTTTGACCCTTTTCTGGATATAAAGTCATAATCATATCTTTTTTCCCACAACAAATTGTTCTATCCCTATTATTAGGGAACTCTAATATATCTACTCCTAGTTTATTTAATATATTTCTTGCAGCAACAGCATTCTCTAAATAACCTCTTATTGGACAAGGATCATGTAAGGATAATTTTCTTCCTTTATATATATTATATTTATTTTTTGGGATTATCTCATCTAAAACTGTCCATGCTGATATTATTTCACAATTGCTATTTTCAACCAAAGTATTTTGGCAATTAGGACATAAAGTATAAATTTTCTTTACTCCATTTTTCTCAAAAGCCTTATTTAAAAACTGTTTTCTTTTCTCATAAGGTTGTCCCCCATCTATATGAAGTGATGGTTTTCCACAGCACATAGTACTTAATTTTAAATCAGGTAGCTGTGTTTTTAAAAGTTCATAGGTTTTCATCACTATTTCTTCTCCCATAGATAAAATAGCACACCCTGGCCAAAATACATTTTCTCCTGGTGAAAGCTCAATAAATAGTGAACTAAAACTAAGAAGTTGATGAGTTTTTATGCTTATTTTCCCCTTAACCATCCTCTTATAACACTACCTTTCTATGCATAAAAATAAGAGGTACTATTGACCCCTATTTCATATCCTTTTATTTCAACAAAAAAAGTATAGCTTTAATAATAATTATTGTCAATAAGTATAGCTATCTCTAATACACCTATTACTTTCAATTTAATTTCTCTATTTGATTTTAATGTATCCTTTATATATAATAACTTTGGTAATAGAAACCAATATAATAAATATATTAATTTACTTACGGAGGGATATAAAATGAAAAAGAAACTTACTCTTCTACTTGCTCTTTGCTTAATTATCTCAACTATGCTTATGGGATGTAGTAAATCAAAGGATACTTCAAAAGAAGGCGAAGAAAAACAATATCAATATTATACAGCTGAACAATTAAAAACTGCTATTGAAAATAAAGATGATACTTATTTAATAGATATACAGCCAAAAGAAGATTACGATGCACATCATATTGTTGGTACTGTTCCAACTTATGCTTATCCAGCAGATACTGATGATTTAAGATCTAAAATAGATGTTACCTTAGATGAAATTAATAAAACAGATAAACCAATAATAGTTGTTTGCCCAGGTGGTGGCGGTGGTGCTAAAAACACTATTGATTACTTAACAACTAAAGGTGTGGATGCAAAGAGAATGTTTATATTAGAAAAAGGCCAAAAAGGTTGGCCATATGATGAATTATTAGAAAAATAATTTTTATTATAAAATGCAGAATGAATTTTAACTCTGCATTTTATTTTTTACTTTTCTTTTGTCTCTCATTATATATCTGTTTAAACATAAATACTAATACAGTTATTGCAAAAAGTATTAATAACGCCGTAACAATCATTTGAGCTCCACCAGTTAACATACCACCTATATAGGAATAAACAACAGTTGCTGGTAATTGTCCAATCCCTGTAGCCACTATAAATTCTAAAAATCCCATAGATGTTAATCCTGCTGCATAGGATATAAAGTCAAAGGATACAAAAGGCAATAATCTACATACTAAAATTGTATGTTTACCATACTTTTCAAAGAACCCATCCACACTTGCCATTGCATATTTACTAGTAAGTTTTTCAACAGCATCTCGTCCAAGAATTCTTCCAATATAAAAACACAAAGCTGCTCCTGTCATAGAACTAATCCATGATAATAGAGCACCCTTCCACCATCCAAAAATAGCAGCATTGGCAAAGGTTATTAGAAATGCTGGCAAGGGTGCTGCCACTGATTGAAACACCATTAGTAAAAATGAAACTAATACTGCATATATTCCAAAGGATCTTATATATCCAGCCACAGACTCAATACTCATAGAGCTGAATAACATAAAGATGCCATTTACTTTTGAATTGAAAGTTGGTATGAAAAAATATGCTAAACTTAGTGATACTATAATAATTAATATTAAGATTTTTCCTAAATTTCTTTTTTTGTGTGTCAATTTCTTTTCCATAACATACTCCTTACTTTAACTATGTATATTTATCCATAGAAAATCATATTTACTTATTATCTTTTTTGTATCATATATAATATCCAAGCTATTCAGTAATTTGTATTATTTCTTGTATTAGATATAATGTTTTTCTATTGTAATAAAGTATTCTTTGATATCAAAGAATACTTTATTTTATAATATTAACTTTATGATATTATTTTTCAACTTCCTCTACCGCACACCATCTATAGTATGATTCATCATAATTTAGAGAATTTTCAAATCCACACATTTCAAGAATTAACTGCATATATGCAGAACGAATACCTGCTGTGCAATAGGTTACTATCTTATCACTTTTTGATAATCCTGATGTTTCAAATATTTTTGTTAAATCATCATTTGACTTTAAATTTCCTTCTTCATTAAATAAATCTGTGTATTTAATGTGTATTGCCCCTGGTAAATGACCACCTTTTGCCTCACCATACAAGGTCTTTCCTTCATACTCTTCATCAGCACGAACATCTACTACCTTTACATTTTCATATTCTTTTTTTAAAGCATCAGTGTTAATTAAATGAGTATCATCAATAGCCTCAATTTTTACATCTGCTAGCTCTGGTGTAGCAATCTCCTTTACTACTGGTAACCCTGCTGATACCATAGCATCGTATCCACCATCAACCATTTTAACATTATCATAGCCTGCTGCTACAAGCTCCCATAAAATTCTTCCGTCATCGCCCCATCCATTTTTAGCCGCTGCAAAAATAATAATCTCTTTATCTTTATCAATACCAAGGTTACTTAGCTTTTTACTTAACTCTTCTGGTTCTAGAATAGTACCCCACATCTCATCTCCAGCTTTGCTATCTTCAACTTTAGCAATAGACTGCCATGCCATAGCCATTGCTCCTTGAATAGTTCCTTTTTTTGCAGTTTCTTCACCCCTTGCATCAATGAGAAGTAGATTTTCTTTTTCTAAACTTTCTTTTACATATGAAACATCTACTATGTACTTACCTTTAAAACTAACCTTTTCTTCAACTTGAGCTCCTTTTGAAGAATTTGCTTCTGGTTTTACTTCTTCTTTTTTACCACAACCGACCAAGGAAATAGTAGTAGTTAACATTAAGCTCATAGCTAATAATAATGCCTTTTTTCTCATATTAATTCCCCCCATATGGTTTTACTATTTTATATACCTACATAAATATAGCAAAGGCACTATTTATAGTCAAAACTTATTAAATATACTTATAGTTTTCTTATTTTCTATTTGAAATATCTATAGATTAAATACATTATAAAAATAAAAAAACAAGATTCAACATCAATATAAAGCTAAATCTTGTCTCTTACTTTTATTTTATTCTTGCCACCAAGAACATAGTTTTCATTCCCATAGCTGTAAACTTGCTTTCATACTCTGTAACTACATTATCTTCAAATCCACTATTATGTAAATCATAGGTTATAAATTCTAAAGAAAATCCTGCTTCTTTAAAGTATTCTTGAGAATCATTGAATAAATCTACATCATCGGTTTTAAACCATATCTCTCCATTTGATTTTAAAAACTTTTTATATGATTGTAAAAATTTCGTATATGTAAGTCTTCTCTTGTTATGACTTTTTTTCGGCCAAGGATTACAGAAGTTTATATATATTCTATCTATCTCATCTTTCCCAAATACATTGTCTATAAGCATTATATTAAGGACTATAAGTCTTGCATTTATATCCTTTGCTCTTTCTATTACTTCAAATGATGCCATAACTTTCCTTAATGCATATACTACAACTTCATCTTTTAAATCTATTCCTATAAAGTTTACATTTCTATCTTTAATTGCACGTTGACTAATATGTCCTCCCATACCACAACCTAACTCTAAATGAATAGGATTATTATTTTCAAATTCTTCTCTCCATTTTCCGCAATGACCATATTTATCATATATTACAATATCACTAGCTTCTAATTCTGGTCTTGCCCAATGCTTTTTTCTAAGTCTCATATATTACTCTCCTCGATATTAGTTTGTTAAATTATATCATATATTTATTTTGTCTATATAAATTTTATAAAAATAAATATGTAGCCATAGCTGCAAAAATATTATATATATACTGTCCTGGTACTCCAACTACAAAATCTAAAATTGAAAATCCACCTATAATAGGTAGAACTAATATAATAAATATTAACATATTATTTTTATACATTATAGTTTGAAATCTTTCAGATTTATCTCCTAATATATCTACTATTATGCTAAATCCATCAAAACCTGGTATAGGTAATAAATTTAATATAAACCAAGAACAATTTACGATAGCTGTTTGTTGGATAATTAAATATATTATATATTTAATATCACTATTTCCTGGTATAAACTTGACATATAAAGCTAGAGCTATTGTAGCTATAAATCCTATAGTCAAAGTAGTTAGAAGTCCTCCAAGTCTTATTTTAAAATCATCTTTATAAAGATTTTTAAAATTTGATTTATTAATTTCTACAGGTTTTATCCATCCAAAACCTATTATAAGCATAAATATAAACCCAAATACACTGATGTGCTTCAAAGGATTTAAAGTATTTCTTCCATACTCTTTTGGGGTATCATCACCAAGTTTTATAGCAATTTTAGATTGAATATATCCCTTAAATGTAAATGCAACTAAAATTGCTGGTATCACTAAGATTCTTCCCAATAAATAATTATTGTTCATCCTTTTCACTCCTTCTGCAATACTCCTAGTATATCATATTTTTATCACTCTTTTTAATTCTTTTATTAATATAAAATTTTTATTATTTTTTCAACTACTTAATTTAATAAATAGTACTTATATTATGTCTTTACTATAGAGTTAATTACACTATTAAAATACAAAAGCAACTGAAACCCGCACGGATAAAACAACTAGTTAACTATTTATATATTTAACTGGTTCCATATGTAACATTTTAAATAGATGCAATTTTAGCTATACTCACTCCATGTATTAATAACTTTTCTTAAATATAATATTGGAGTATTTGTAACATTTATCACTTTAATTAACTACAGAGCCAAAAAAGAACCAATAAATATTATAAAATACTTATCGATTCTTTACTATTATATAAATACTATAAAAATTATTATATCCTAATAAATTTATGATTTATACTACAAACGTTGAGCAGCTTCAAAGGATAGTGGTGATCTTTCACATTCATCATATTTCAAAGTTACTTGGTAACACAATTTACTACCTTTCATTCTTTCAGATGCATAACATAACCCATTAGACCTAGAATCCATAAATGGGTGATCTATTTGGTCTGGATCTCCAATAAGTATAAGTTTTGTTCCAATACCTACCCTAGTGGTAATTGCCTTTACTTGCTTTGGAGAGAGATTTTGAGCCTCATCAATAATTACCCACTGTCTTATTATTGATCTACCTCTTAAATATGCTATGGCTTCAGTGGTTATAATCCTTCTATCAAATAATTCATTTACCTTATCTTGTAACTCTTTTTCATTTTTATATCTTTCTTTTTCATCTGAATCTACTAGAACTTCTAAATTATCAAAAATAGGTCTCATAAATGGAGATATTTTTTGTTCTTCAGTACCTGGTAAAAAACCTATTTCTTCATCCATAGTTACATTAGGTCTACATACTAATATCTTTCTATATTCACCAGTTTCTTCTTCTATAATTTTCTGTAATCCTACTGCTAAAGAAAATAATGTTTTGGCTGTTCCTGCTGGACCTTTTACTATACTTAAAGGAGCCATATTAGATGACGTAAATAGACACTCTAACATGAATCTTTGTCCTACATTTCTAGCACTTAATCCAAGGGGTTTGCTATCCTTATAATGCAAATGTACTATATTTTCTCCATCAAATCTGCCTAATGCACTTTGTTTTTTATTTTCTAAGGAATGCATAACTAAAAATTGATTTGTATAAAGGGTAGGAGTATAATACTCATCATTTTCTTCTTGATAACATACTACGTCATTTTTAGATATAACCTTTTTAGAATAGAATTCTGAAAGCTTATCTTGTGAAACATAGACTTCCATTCTACCAGTATACTGCTCATCTCCAGCTGGAACTACCTTCTCATAAAAATCTTCACTTTTTACATTGACAATATCTGCTTTTATTCTTTCAAAGGTATCCTTTGTAATTAATATAACATCTTCCCCAGCATCTTTTAACGCTTTACATACTTGGAGTATCCTGTTATCAGCTTTATTTCTATCCCAAAACTTTGGAACTTCTGCATTTAAGCAATTAGTCTCTATTCTTAATTTACCACCACCAGGAAGAGGTACTCCTTCATTCAAATTTCCTAACTTTCTTAATCCATCTATAATTCTCGATGCCTGTCTAGCATTTAATCCAAGGTCAGTTTTATTTTTTTTAAAATCATCCAGCTCCTCTAATACCACCTCTGGTATTACTACATCATTATTACCAAAAGATAATAATGCTCCTGATGAATATAATATAACGTTAGTATCTAACACATATGTTTTTTTCAAGTCATTCTCCTCCTCTCTTATACTATAATATATGAGTGACTTCTTATTAATTGAATTAATTTTTTAAATTTATATAAATATTTTATTGTAATTGCTATAATATATTATATAATATAACTATATTATATAATAATCATTATCCATTCTTTCCCTTTGACAATGGATAATATTTATTATATAATATCTATAATAAATAACTATAGAGGTGATTCAATGGATATTAATTTTACCCAAGTTTTCAAAGAAAAAAAACTGAAACTTACACCTCAGCGTATAGCCGTATACAATTACTTGAAATCAACAAAAGAACATCCATCAGCTGAAACAATTCATAAAGCTTTAAAAGAAGCGTATCCAACTATGAGTTTAGCAACAGTTTATAAAACGCTAAAGGTTTTAGTAGACGTTAATTTAATTCAAGAGATTAATGTTGGAGAAGGCAACTTTAGATATGATGGTTTTGCTGATCCACATCCTCATATACATTGTATAAAATGCTCTAGGGTAGATGATTTAGAAGGTGTTAACTTTGATTTTCTAAATTCTAGTGTAAAAGATAATACAGATTATGAGATTATTTCTAATAAAGTATATTTTTATGGACTATGCCCTATGTGCAAGAAATCAAAATAAGAGATTAGATCATCTAATCTCTTTTTTATTTGTCTAATTTTTAATAATTATTATCTCTCTTTACACATATAATTTATGGAGGGGTGATTATAGTGTATAAGAAAAATAATTTGCATACTAAATTATTTAATATATTCTTATTTGTATTAGCTACTTTATGTTTTTTTAAACTATTTTTTGAAGAAAATAACTTAAAAGGAAAAAATGTTTTCAACTTATCTGAAGAAAACATTGTAATTAATGAAGATTTAAATAATGATAATAAAAAAGACTCCATATTTATTAAAAAATCTGACTCTGACTTATTAGCTCAGGTAAATTTAAATAGTAATGAAACCTATAGTTTAAACTATGATAAAAACTTGCAGACCCTTGGAGAATATTGCACATATTGGCCTGTAAGGGTTTCTACCTTAGATATTTCTAGAGATAATTCTAAAGAAATATTTATTCAAAGCTCTTTTCATAATAAAGCTGTTCAACATATTTTTTCTTGGAATGGAAATGGATATGATGACATATTTTGTTCTACTAATAATTTATTAGGATTTATAGATAGTGCTAATAGTAGAACTCCTAAAATTATATCAGGTAATTTTCAAGATAATAATATTAATTTAAAGGGATATTTATATAATAAAGGCTCCCTTAAAGAATTTAATGATAATCTGACTACATCTTTACCAGGCAAGGATACTATAACTAACTTTATATGCCTAATAGAAAGTTTGCCTGACCCTTACTTGTCTGTTCCCAACTATTTTTACTCTCAAATAAGCGGTTCAGATTTAGAGAGTATTTTTAGACTTGCTAATGGATCAAATTATTATAAATTTCAAGATGGTTATTTTACAGATTTAGCTTGGGATAATACAGGAAATATAACCTGTGAAAATTGGATATTAAACTTTAGAGTAATAAGCGCATCTGATAGTAAAAAAGTAAGTAATTTAACTATAAATTTAATGATAAATAAATATAATGATAATGATTTTCCATTTAAAATTACCTCTGTTAATATATATTAAGTTATTTTACCTTTTTAATCTTCGCCTCCCATTATTAGAATTATTATATTCAAAAAATAAAAATGGGACCTAATGGTCCCAGGGGGATGGGGGGGGCCTCTAAAATTACTTCTAGAGGTTTATGGAGATTTTAACTTCCATTACATTTTTATTATTGACTAAATTATATTTTATATACATCTTTTTTAAATATTTTAATCTTTTTCTAAATTATTATATTCAAAAATTTTTTGTAATAATTTAATCTTATTTGGATCAATGAGTCTAATCAATATATTTATAATCTTATTATACTCTTCCTCCGTTAACCCTTTTTCATCTCTAAATATGTTCTCTTCAATTATATCTGCTTCATCTACTGTAGTAATATTTTCTTCTGAAAACTCATCACTTTTTATAATGTCATTTATGTCTAAATTATTTAAATCTACATTGGAAAAATCTATTCGTGAAAACTCCAAGTTATTCATGTTATTCAATATGGCATTAAAGTCAAGATTAGCTAATATTTCATCTACTGATTCTTTATCTTTTTTTTTTATCTCTGTATACTCTTCAACATTTTCATTATTGACATTATTACCATCACTATAATTATTAGAATTCATATTCTGTAGCAATGTTTTTAATTGTTCTATATCCTCTGGTTTAATCTGAGATAAAATTTGTTCTATAGAACTATGATTATTTACTGAACTATTACCATTGTTTACATTATTAGAAGGTGCTTGTGTATTTCCTCCCCCTAATAAAGAAGATATCATGCTAATTAAATCACCACTATCTCCTGTGTTACCTCCCCCGCCTATGCCTAAATTGCTAAGCAAGTCCAGAATACCATTAAAGTTTCCGCCCATACCTCCTAACATGCTAGCCAACGGATTATTTCCTCCCATATTATTCATAGGATTATTCATTCCCATTGGATTCATCATGCCCATAGGATTCATTTCCATAGGATTATTCATTCCCATTGGATTGTTCATTCCAGCTGGATTATTCATTCCCATTGCACCTAAGTTAGCAGCCATATTCATTGCATTCATGCCCATATTATTATTCATTGGATTATTACCATTATATCCTCCAAAGTATCCATTATTATTTTGCTCTTGCACATAGTTTTCTTCTCTATCTCTTTTTCTATGCTTATGCTTTCCCATCTACTCACCTCTTTACTTATTATAAAATTTTAAAAAAGCAATCCATGAATAACATGGACTGCTAATTTTCTTACTTTTCTAGAAACCCCCCTATACTGGGCCATGGTTTACATCATTCTTTATCCATTGTTATTTCTACTTTTATAAGCAGTCCTTACTTTTGTTTAAACATCTTATAGTTTAGCAACATTTACAGCAGCATTGTTTTCTGCAGCAACATCCATTATTAAAATTATTATGGCCAAATCCAGCATTTCCTCTATTAAATCCAAATCCACCAAATCCACCAGAGCAACATAACCAATATAAGAATATTAAAGTTAATGCATTTCTAGCACTTGAATTACATTCTGTGTCTAGCAAGCACTGATTTTTTAGAATTACGATTAATAGTAGAATTGTACATGGTTGAAAGCCACAACCTGAATTTCCTATATTTCCGCATCCACACATCATAAATTCCTCCTTCTTGTGAAGTGTACTTTCTAATTATCATAGATTAATCACTTAAAACCATTTGTTGATACTTATTAACTTTTTCTCTTGATAATTAATAATCCATTAGTTAGTTTGATATTTATTGTATTATGCACAACAAACTTTTATTCTTTTACATTTACATTTTCTTTCTTTGCATTTACATTTACAGCATTTACACTTGCATTGACATCCACATCTACATGAACATTGGTTTCCACACATTGATCCAAAGTTGCAGTTTCCTAACATATTATTACTTCCACATCCACCATTGAATCCACATAACCAATATAAGAAAAGTAATGTTAATGCATTTTTAGACTTTGATGAGCCATCTAGTAATCCTTGATTTGCAAGAATAACTATTATTAAAAGAATTGTACATGCTTGTGAGTTACATCTATTATTTGAATTTCCACACATTTATTCATTCCTCCAATCTTTATTTATCGTTTTCTTATCTATAGGCTTATCTACTCTTTATTCTTTAGCATGGTTTACATACTTGTTGAGGTGTTCTTCTTATAAGAAAAATTGCTATTATAAGAATTATTTGGCATATATTACATCCGCCAAAGCCACCAAAACCACTATTTCCAAAACAACCAGTATTGCCACTACATTGATTTTGATTGCAACATGGGTCACAACATGGGTTACAACATTGGCATGGGTTGCATGAAGCAGTTTCTATAATATAATGCTTTTGTTTTTTACGATCTTTTCTTACTCCACCACAGCAGCAGCAATATTCTTTGCATTTGCAACAGCACGGCTCACAGCAACAGCATGAGCAATCACATGGATCGCAACAGCAATTATTTCCACCGCATCCACAGTTTCCGCCGAATCCACCGCATCCACAGTTTCCTCCGAATCCACCACATCCACAGTTTTCTCCGAATCCGCCGCATCCACGGTTTCCGCCGAATCCACCTCTACAGAAAATTAGTATTATTATTATCCAAATTAGTATTTTTCCACTTCCAAATCCAAAGTTTTGAGAAGGGTTTCCATCTGTACATGCTCCGCCAAACATCTGATATAGATTTGAATAGTCACTCATAGTTTTTATCCTCCTATTATATTTACATTTTTATATCATCATTTGTATAATACACTATATGATTTTGCTTAAGTTTTGACACTGATAATTATATTTTTGAAGTTTTTTTATATATTTAATCTATAGTATTTTTAGTGTGTTTTTCCTAAGCCTCTTTACTACAATATATGTTTTTCCATAAAATCGGTGATAAAAAAGTCATCTCATAATTTTCAATAAAGAAAATTATAAGATGACTTCTTATTATGTTATTACTATAAAATTATCTTGCTTAGAAGTAATATAACAGTAGAAACTCCATTAACAAATAAGTGGGTAAATACTGAATACCAAAATCCTTCCTTTTCAATTAGATAACAGTTGAAAAAACTTACTACAAATAACGAAGCAAAAGCACTAATACTAAAGTGAATAGATGCAAATAATATACTAACAATAGATGCAGATATTATAAATCCAAACTCACCCTTAAGTCTACTTCTTAAAAACTTACCATAAAATAAGTACCTAAAAACGAATTCTTCAACCACTGGTGCAAAAATAACTGTAAACGGAATAGTTATTATAAAAGAAACTAAATCATAATTACTTAGCATAGTTATAACTTGTTGTCGTTCAATAGGTATTTTAAACAATAATAGTAATAAAAGCCAAAACAAACCACACATTATTATAAATCCATAAACTAATAACACATATATCAATGCTTTACCTATTTTAAAATCACCTAAAGAAAACCTGTATTTTATATAATCATCATTCTTACATTTTGAACTAACCCAATTAACTAAAATAAAAATTATTAAAACAAAAGGTAATATATTATTATAAAGTTCCGGTAATAAGAAATACAATGATATATATCCTATACTCACCATAGTTTTAATTAACTTAGAATTTCTTTTTATTACCACTATTCTTAGATAAAATATTAGTGGTAAAATATAAAGCATAAATATAATAAATAAATTTCCTAATATCTTCAAATAAACACCCCTCTTTAATCACATATATACTTATATGTTTAAAAGTAAATCAATATTATTATATCATAAATAAAGGGTCATTGATTTCTCTAATCAATAACCCTTTATTTTATTCAAGTCCTAAGTCTTTAAATATTTCCTCAAGTAATTCTTCTTTTCCTTCCTTTTTTAAAGAAGAGAAGAACAATAATTTATCTTCTTTTCCAAGCTTTAAGGTTTCTTTTATTACCTTAGCACTCCTCTGTAATTCACTTTTAGTTAACTTATCTTTTTTAGTTGCTACAACTATAACTTCATAACCATAATGCTTAATCCACTCATACATCATTATATCATCACCAGTTGGTTTATGCCTACAGTCCACTAAAATAACTACTTTTTTCAATTCTGGCCTATTTATTAAATATTGTTCCATCATTTTTCCCCAAGTAGCCTTCTCGCTTTTTGACACTTTAGCATATCCATATCCAGGTAAATCCACAAAGTATAGCTTATTATTTATAGTAAAGAAATTTATAAGTCTTGTTTTGCCAGGTGTACCACTTACCTTTACTAACTTTCTTCTGTTTGTTAAAGTATTAATAAGTGAAGACTTTCCTACATTAGATCTACCAACAAAGGCAATTTCACACATTCCATCTTCTGGATATTGGGTGGGCTTTACAGCCGAAGTTTTAAATTCCGCTTGTTTAATTTCCATTTTTATCTTCTCCAACTAGTGCATTCTTCAATACATCTTCAATTTTTTCTACTGGTATAAACTTTATTTTATTTTTTATAACTTTTGGTATATCCTTTAAGTCTTTTTCATTAGCTTTAGGAATAATTATAGTTTTTATTCCCATTCTGTAAGCAGCTAGACTTTTTTCTTTTAGTCCCCCTATAGGTAATACTCTACCAGTTAAAGTAACTTCTCCTGTCATAGCTACTGAATATTTTATTTTTCTGTTACTTAAAGCAGAAACCATAGCTGTAACCATAGTAACTCCAGCTGATGGACCATCCTTTGGAATAGCTCCTTCTGGTATATGAATGTGTATATCTTTATTTTTATAAAATTCTTTATCTATAA
This sequence comes from Clostridium sp. UBA5712, assembly GCF_002419845.1. Classification (NCBI taxonomy): domain Bacteria; kingdom Bacillati; phylum Bacillota; class Clostridia; order Eubacteriales; family Clostridiaceae; genus Clostridium; species Clostridium sp. UBA5712. The sequence continues at coordinate 46,677 of NZ_DIGW01000017.1, forward strand.
CATGCATGTCACAATGAGCCCTTACATAACTGTACCCTGCCTTAGCTGATTCCTTCATTACATCTCCTAGTTGACCTGTAAGTTGAAGCTTACCATCACCATCCATTACTGCTACTTCAACGGGAAGCGTATCACCACCATATCCAGTCCATGCAAGACCTGTGACTACTCCAATTTTATCTTCTTTATCTAAATCATCATAGCTATATAATTCAGAACCTAGATACTTCTTAACAGTTAAAGAATTTATAGTTATTTTTTTCTTATTACTTTCCATTATTTCTGTTATAGATTTTCTTATTACTGAAGCTATCTTTCTTTCTAGATTTCTAACTCCTGATTCTCTTGTATATCTATCTATTATAGTTCTTAAAGCACTTTCATTAACTATAATCTGACCATCTTCCACAGAATATTCCTTCATAACTTTAGGTACTAAATATTTCTTTGCTATTTCATATTTTTCCTCTGTAGTATAGCCTGAAACCTCTATTACTTCCATTCTATCTAATAGTGGTCTAGATATAGTATCTAAAGTATTTGCTGTAGTTATAAATAATACCTTTGACAAATCAAACTCTACATCTATATAATGATCCCTAAAGGTCTTATTCTGTTCTGAATCTAGCACCTCAAGAAGAGCATCTTCTACATTTCCTTTATAATCCTTTGATACTTTATCTATTTCATCTAAAAGGCATACTGGATTTTTGTAACCAACTTCCTTTAATGCAGATACAATTCGTCCTGGAATTGCTCCTACATACGTTTTTCTGTGGCCTCGAATTTCAGCCTCATCTTTTACTCCACCTAAACTCATTCTTACAAATTTTCGTCCTAGTGAATTAGCCACTGATTTTGCAATAGATGTTTTACCAACCCCTGGAGGTCCAACTAAGCATACTATAGGTGACTTTAATGATTTACTCATTTTTCTAACTGCTAAATATTCTATAATTCTTTCTTTTACGTCTTCTAGTCCGTAATGTTCCTCATCTAAAACTTTTCTAGCATTAGTTAAGTCTAAATTATCTTTTGTTAGCTTATTCCATGGCATACCTAAAATAGTGTCTAAATAAGTTTTTATAACTGATCCCTCTTGGGATGAAGGCCCAATATTTTTAAGTCTATTAATTTCAAATTCTATCTTAGTTTTAACATCTTTAGGTAATTTAATTTGCCCTAATTTTTTTTCATAATTAGCTATTTCTCTTCCAAACTCATCTTCTTCTCCTAGCTCTTCTTGAATTACCTTAAGTTGTTCTCTAAGATAATACTCCTTTTGAGATGCACTTACTCTAGCTTTAACCTTATTACTTATAAGCTTCTCTACTTTTACAACTTCAATCTCTTTTTTAAGAATAACTAATAATTTTTCCATTCTTTCTTTTATTGAAATAATTTCTAATAACTCCTGCTTTACATCAGCCTTTACCGGTAGAAATGCACTTATTACATCGCAGTATACACTATTATCTTCTTCTGCTTCTAATTCCACTATTAAATCTTTAAATTCTTCACCTGCTAATTCTAAGTAATTAATAAACATATCATTTAGTGAGTTTTTATATCCTTCAGATTCTGTTTTATCTTCTATATCCAACTCTTCAACAGCTTCAACCTCTGCACTTATACAATCATCTTCATCTAAATATTTTACAAGCTTAGCCCTATATTCTCCCTCTACTAATACTCGCAAGTGATTCCCCGGCAACTTCATAAATTGCTTTATTGTACATACACATCCAACATTATATATATCTTTTTCAGTTGGATTTTCAGTAGTTGCTTCTCTTTGACTTATTATAAATATCTTCTGATCTTCATCCATGGCTCTATTAATTGCTTCTATAGATTTCTTTCTACCTATATCAAAGTTTAAAGCCATATGTGGAAAGATACTTAATCCCCTAAGGGGAATTAATGGAAGTTTCATTATTTGATTCTCCATAACATCTCCTCATTTCTATCTAATCTATTATTTAATCTTACTTAATTTCATATTATAAAATCTTATCTAGTTTACTCAAACTAATAATTCAACCTAAAGTATTTATACAGGAATCTTTCAGGGCAGAGCAGTATTTTCTTTTTTATTGTAAAGTATAACATTTAAAAGAAAATCCTACTTTAATAAAACATCTAAATGATATGTGTTTATTGTATTAATTATAATTAGACTAGTATATTATACCTATAAAAATATAATTTTTCAATTAAATAATCCCTATAAAAGTTTTATCCATTGAACTTCTATAGGGATTAGCTTTAAGCATCTAATTGTGGTAACATATTCAATTCAAACCCTTGATCTTTTTTTTCTACGCTTATATGAAGAATTTGTTCTTTTATTATTGCTTCATCTATTACTTCCTTTATAGTATTTACCGGTATTACTTTTATATCTTTATAATCTTTATATACCTCTTGCCAATTTTCTTTTGGAATTAAAACCTTTTTTGCACCAGCTTTTATAGCACCAGTAATCTTAGCTGTAACACCACCAACTGGCTTTACTTCACCATGAATAGATATTTCTCCTGTCATAGCTATATTATTATCTACACTCCTACCTGTTATTGCACTATAAATTGCAGTAGTCATACTTATTCCAGCAGAAGGACCATCTACAGGTATTCCCCCAGGAAAATTAACATGTATATCGTATTTTTTTGTATCTATGTTGTACATTCTCTCCAACACTGTAATTACATTATCAATAGAATTTCTTGCTGTGCTTTTTCGTTTTAATTTTCTACCCTTATCTCCTAATTCCTCTTCCTCAACAATACCTGTTATTTTTACTATTCCTTCTCTATCTCTTGCCTTTGTTGCTGTCGCCTCTATTTCCATTACAGATCCAACATTTGAACCATATACCGCAAGGCCATTTACATAACCAACCTTTGGTTTCGCACATATCTTTTTATTAGGCTTTGGTGAGTATTGTCCGTTCTCAATAACCCATTGTATTTCATTTATACTAACAGTATTTCTATTTTCATTAATTACAATTCCACAAGCTAATTGAACCAAATTTACAGCATCACGGCCATTATTAGCAAATATCCCAACCAGTTTTGCTGCTTCTTCGTCTATTGATATTCCAATTTTTTCTGCTGCATTCTTTGCAATTATTTCTATTTCATCTCCATCTAGAGCTCTAAAAAATATTTCTACACATCTAGACCTAATAGCTGGAACAATTTCTTCTGGACTTCTAGTTGTTGCACCTATTAATCTAAAGTCAGCAGGCAATCCTTCTTCAAATATCTCTTTAATATAAGATGGCATATTAGGATCTTCACTATTATAATATGCACTATCTAAAAATACTTTTCTATCTTCTAAAACTTTCAATAACTTATTCATTTCTATAGGATGTAATTCACCTATCTCATCAATAAATAGGACTCCTCCATGTGCTTTTGTAACTGCTCCAGGTTTTGGTTGTGGTACTCCTATAACACCTAATGGACCCGCCCCCTGATATATTGGATCATGAACTGATCCTATTAATGGATCCGCTATTCCTCTTTCATCAAATCTTATAGTTGTAGCATCAATTTCTACAAAAGAAGAAGCTGCCTTAAATGGTGAAGCTGGAATTAGTTTTGCCTCTTCTAATACAAGTCTTGCTGCTGCTGTTTTTCCTATTCCTGGAGGTCCATATATTATAACATGTTGAGGATTTGGACCACATATGGCTGCTTTTAAAGCCTTAATACCCTTTTCTTGACCAATTATATTTTCAAAATTTCTAGGTCTACTCTTTTCTGTTAAAGGCTCAGTCAAACATATACTTTTTAACTTTCTCAGCTTTTCAATTTCTTTAGTGTTCTCTTTATTAATTGTAATCTTAGATGATTTTTGTCCCTTTAATGCATTAAAGAAGTAAATTCCCATTACTATTGTAACTAATAGTTGTATTAGCATAATCAAAATCGCTACTGGTTCCATATCAATATTAGCCTACTTTATAAGCAAACTAATCTTCCCTCCCTTTACTAATTATTTAAGTCACAATAGTATTATTCACAATATATTGGATTAATATTCTATAACAAGAAAAAACTGCTGAATTTCAGCAGTTTTTATATTATGCAAGTTCAGGTGTTCTCTTTACACCCTTTTTACTATCTATTTTTAAAGGTTCTCTCTTTCCATTGTCTGCAATGATATATTCAGGAATCTTTGTATTTAAAGTTTCTTCATGAATTATAACTTTTTCTATTTCTTCACGTGAAGGAATCTCATACATTATTTCCTGCATTATATCTTCTATTATTGCTCTTAATCCCCTTGCTCCTGTGCTTCTCTTTATTGCTTCTTTAGCTATAGCTATAAGAGCATTTTCATCGAATTCAAGTCTAACATCATCAATTTCTAATAACTTTTGATACTGCTTCACTAATGCATTTTTAGGTTCACTTAATATTTTTACAAGAGCATCTTCATCTAAATTATCTAAAGTTACTATTACAGGAATTCTTCCTACAAACTCTGGAATTAATCCAAACTTCAGTAAATCACCAGGCATTATTTGCTTAAATAATTCTCCTAAGTCTTGTTTTTCCTTAGAAACCACTTCTGCACCAAATCCCATGGCTGATTTTTGAGTTCTCTTTGTTATAATTTTTTCTAACCCATCAAAAGCTCCACCACAAATAAATAATATATTAGATGTATTTATTTGGATAAACTCTTGATGTGGATGTTTTCTTCCTCCTTGTGGTGGTACTGAAGATACAGTTCCCTCAAGAATTTTAAGTAAAGCTTGCTGAACCCCTTCACCAGAAACATCTCTAGTTATAGATGGATTTTCGGACTTACGTGCAATCTTATCAATTTCGTCGATATATATAATGCCTCTTTCAGCTCTTTCTATATCATAATCAGAGTTTTGAATTAATTTTAATAATATATTTTCTACGTCCTCACCTACATATCCAGCTTCTGTAAGTGTTGTAGCATCTGCTATTGCAAAAGGTACATTTAACATTTTTGCTAGTGTTTGAGCTAATAAAGTTTTACCTGAACCAGTTGGTCCTAAAAGAAGTATATTACTTTTTTGTAGTTCTATATCATTATCCATAACATTAGAATTTATTCTTTTATAATGATTATACACTGCTACAGACAAAGCCTTTTTAGCATCATCTTGCCCTACCACATATTGATCTAAATACTTTCTAATTTCTTTAGGTTTAGGTAATGTGCCCATGTCAATTTGGACATCCTCTTCTCTTTCGTCTACTATGATTTCAGAACAAAGCTCGATGCATTCATCACAAATATATACACCTGGACCTGCAATAAGTCTTCTTACTTGCTCTTCACTTTTTCCACAAAAAGAACATTTAAATTTTTTCTTTTCTTCATTTCTTGGCATGTTGACACCCCTTTAAAGCTATTTCTTTTTAACAATTACTTCATCTACTAATCCATATTCCTTAGCTTCATCCGCGGACATAAAATAATCTCTTTCAACATCTTGTTTTATTTTATCTAAAGGCTTGCCTGTTCTTTCACTTAATATTTCATTAAGAGTTTCTTTTATCTTTAATATTCTTTTAGCATGAATATCAATGTCAGTTGCTTGACCTTTAAATCCACCTAACGGCTGATGTATCATTATCTCACTGTTAGGAAGCGCATATCTTTTTCCCTTTTGTCCTGCTGCAAGTAGAAAAGCTCCCATAGATGCAGCCATTCCTACACAAATTGTAGAAACCTCTGGCTTTATATAGTTCATCGTATCATAAATTGCCATTCCAGAAGTTATTGAACCACCAGGGCTATTTATATATAGATATATATCCTTATCTGGATCCTCTGACTCTAAAAATAAAAGTTGTGCTACAATTAAACTAGCAGTAACATCATTTACTTCATCAGATAAAAAAATAATTCTTTCTTTTAATAATCTAGAATATATATCATAAGATCGCTCGCCCTTACCAGTTTGCTCTACAACCATTGGTATATAACTCATAATTACAACCTCCTTACTATTGTAAATATATTAGAATATTTACTATTATATCCTCATTAAAATTATTTTAACCTATTTTATTTAAAATAATTGCCAGTATATACTGGCAATTATTAATTAACTTAAATAGTTTTGCTATTTTCCATTATCATGTTCTTAATTTTTTCATTTACTATTTGAGTTCCAAGGTATTCTCTTTGAACTTGAACTAATCTATCAACAGTTTCTTCCATTTTCTCAGCTTCACCATACTTACTAGCAATCTCTGTAGCTTTTTCTCTTATCTCATCTTCTGATGCTTCAATTTTCTCAGCTTTAGCAATTTCACCTAATACTAATTCATTTTTAACATTTTTAGTTGCTATATCTTTCATTTGTTCTCTAAAGTCAGCTTCTGAAGTATTTGTAAACTTGAAGTAACTTTCTATATCTAAACCTTGATACTTTAATCTATTTTCTAAATCTTGTAGCATTCCATCTAATTCTCTATTTACCATAGCATCTGGAATTTCCACATTAGCATTAGCTACTACAGTTTCTATAACAGCCATTTCATATTCATTTATTGCTTTCAACTCGTTAGCTTTTACTAATTCTTCTCTTATATTATTTCTAAGTTCCTCTAAAGTTTCAAATTCTGAAACCTCACTAGCAAATTCATCAGTTATTTCTGGTAATTCTTTTTTCTTAACTGATTTAACTGTTACCTCAAATTTAGCTGGTTTTCCATTTAAATCTTCTTTTCCATATTGTTCTGGGAAATTAACCTTTACGTCTTTAGACTCTCCAGCTGTTAATCCAACTAATTGATCTTCAAAGTTATCAATAAAGCTACCTGAACCAATTTCTAATTCGTAATCTTTAGCTTCTCCGCCTTCAAAAGCAACTTCATCTACATAACCTTTGAAGTCTATAACAGCTATATCACCTTTTTCAACAGCTCCCTCTTTAACTTCTACTCTTGTATTTTGAGCTTGTAATTCTTTTAATTTATTTTCTACATCCTCATCTGTAACTTCTACTACTTCTTTCTTTGCTTCTATTCCTTTATAAGCACCTAATTCAACTTCTGGTACTACTGGTACTGATGCAGTATATATAAATTCCTTACCTTCACCAATTTGAACAATATCAATTGATGGATAATCTACTGGATTTATATTATTTTCTGCTAATACTTCTGGATAAGTAGTTTCATATATGTAGTTTATAGCATCCTCATATAATGCACCTTCACCATAGTATTGTTTAATTATATTCATTGGAGCCTTACCTTTTCTAAATCCAGGCACATTGAATTTTTTCGCATTTTTTGCATAAGATTTTTTAACAGCTTCTGCAAATTTATCTGCTCCTATTGTTACTTCAAATTTAACAACGTTTTTTTCTAGCTTCTCCATTTTAACGTTCATTATTTCTTCCTCCTAATATTCCCAACTCTGTATTTCTTAAAATTATAACATAAATTTAGTAAAGTAAATAGTACATTTAATTATTTAACTGTTAGTCAGATACATCATCATTCTCTAAATTTATGATAATAAATTAAATATTACCTAATAAATTATACAATAATACTATTATTATGTACAATACTTTTTCCCATGATATATTTATTCAACTATTTTACCATCTTTATCCACAACTATTTCCTTATTGTCTAAAGATATAGTAAGACCCTTATCTGTTATTTGTCCCACTTCAAAAGTTTTTCCTTTTACATTATAAAATCCTCTATGGGTATTACTCTCCATATTATATATCCACAAATACTTATCATCACTGTTATTTATCCAAGGCAAGCTACTAGAATATGCAATATGTGTATTGTCAATAAATTGTGCACTTTCAACCCATTTATAAGAAGGATTATATTTTAATACGTTTTCCTTGTTAAATACTTCATTAGTAGTTGATACGTACTGTTCATTGGTAATATTTATTAGTTTCTCGTTACTATTTAAAATATACATATCTTGAGCTTCTTTGTCTAAAATTAAAATCATTTCTTGTGATGGGGCTATACTACATTTAACTTGTGAATCTGAATCAATTGTGTTGATTTTCTTAACTTGATCTTTTTCTTCATAATTAATAGTAACTTTTTTTCCTGATTTAAGAACTACATCTGAATAGGTTTTAGTAGACTTTTCCTCTACAACACTTTCCTCTTCAAAATTTTCTTCAGTTTTATTCTTATTTTCTTCTGATTTATAGTTATTTTCCTCTGTACTTTCTTTAATAAAAAAATTTTTTATAGTCACTATTCCTTCTCTATTAGTAAAAACTAATCCAGTTATCCCAATAACCATTATTATAATTAAAAATATAATCATATATTTTATACGCCTCAGCTTTAACTGTCTGCGATAATCCTTACTAAACATACTTGGCTTTTTCCTCACAGCTTTTACCTCCATAGTTAACTTTATTATTTCACTATACATTTTGATTAATAATTATATTCTCATAACTTATTATAACTCAACTTATTATAAATTAACATTTTTTTATACCAAATCAATTTAAATTTACAATTAATTTATTTAATTATATTAACCAACTTTATTTTTTGTTTTATGTTTCCATTTATTATTGCTTTATTACTTTAATATATGAAATTGCATTTTACAACAAATTAACTTCTCTCTGTTTCAAAATTTCATTTAAACTGTTATATTCATCTTCAAATTAACCTTTAATGAAAATTGTTAAATGTCTTCTTGCAATTATTTTTTTTACTAAATTTCGCAAATTTAATCCTTTACTTGTTTGAATTTTCTGAATTTTTAATCTTTTATCCCTATTAAAAAAACTGTTGTTTTTCATCTGTTATAGTTGTACAATTATAACAGATGGAGATAAAATTAAATTTAAATTTAAATTATTATTTAATAATTTTAGTACATAAAACAAATGTTTTATACTTTAATTTTATTAAAAATTATTTTTTAGGAGGATTATATATGTTTACTCAATGGAATGGCTTTAAGGGCAAAACTTGGAAAAAGGAAGTTAATGTAAGAGACTTCATTCAAACTAACTATACTCCATATGAAGGTGATGCATCATTTTTAACAGATGCTACAGAAGCTACAAACAAATTGTGGAATGAAGTAAGCGAATTATTTAAAAAAGAAATAGAAAACGGTGGCGTTTTAGATGTTGATACTAAAACCATATCTAAGATAGATGCATATAACCCAGGGTATATAGATAAGAATCTTGAAAAAATTGTTGGTGTTCAAACTGACGCTCCACTTAAAAGAGCTGTTATGCCTCAAGGTGGAATAAGAATGGCTGAAACCGCAGCTAAATCTTATGGATACGAAATTGACCCTTTGATTTCTGAAATATTCTCAAAACATCGTAAAACTCATAATCAAGGAGTTTTTGATGCTTATACAGATGAAATGAAATTAGCTAGAAAGTATGGTATAGTAACAGGTTTACCAGATGCTTATGGAAGAGGTAGAATCATAGGTGACTATAGAAGAGTTGCTTTATATGGTATAGATAGATTAATAGAAGATAAAATTCAACAAAAGAAAAGTTTAGAAGTTAGCACTATAGATGCTGATGTTATTCAATTAAGAGAAGAATTATCTGATCAGATAGTGGCTCTTAACGAGTTAAAAACAATGGCAGCTAGTTATGGATTTGATATATCAGTTCCTGCTAAAAATGCTCAAGAAGCTATTCAATGGTTATATTTTGGGTATCTTGGTGCAATAAAACAACAAAATGGTGCTGCTATGTCTCTTGGTAGAACTTCTACTTTCATTGATATATATATTCAAAGAGATATCGATAATGGCATTCTTACTGAAGAAGATGCTCAAGAAATGGTAGATCACTTTGTAATGAAGTTAAGATTAGTAAAGTTTTTAAGAACTTCTGATTATAACAACCTATTCTCCGGAGATCCAACTTGGGTTACTGAAGTAATAGGTGGTATGGGATTAGATGGAAGAACATTAGTAACTAAAAACTCTTTCAGAATGCTTAATACATTATATACATTAGGAGCATCACCTGAGCCAAACTTAACTGTACTATGGTCAACAAGATTACCTCAAGGATTTAAAGATTTCTGTTCAAAAGTATCTATTGATACAAGCTCTGTTCAGTATGAAAATGACGATTTAATGACAACTTATTGGGGTGATGACTACGCTATAGCTTGTTGTGTATCAGCTATGAAAGTTGGTAAACAAATGCAATTCTTTGGAGCTAGAGTAAACTTAGCTAAGACTTTATTATACACTATAAATGGTGGTGTAGATGAAAAATCTGGAGTACAAGTTGCTCCTAAGATGGAAAAAATCACTTCTGAATACTTAAGCTATGATGAAGTTATAGAAAAATTCGATGTTATGGTAGAATGGTTAGCTAAACTTTATGTTAACACATTGAATGTTATTCACTATATGCATGATAAATACTCTTATGAATCTTTACAAATGGCTTTACATGATAGAGATGTATTTAGAACAATGGCATGTGGTATAGCTGGACTTTCAGTATGTGCAGACTCTTTATCTGCAATTAAATATGCTAAAGTTAAGCCTATTAGAAATGAACAAGGAATAGCAGTAGACTTCGAAATCCAAGGTGACTTCCCTAAATACGGAAATGATGATGATAGAGTTGATGATATCGCAGTATACTTAGTTGAAACTATGATGAATAAGGTTAAAAAGAACAAAACATACAGAAATGCATATCACACTCAATCAGTGCTTACTATAACTTCAAACGTAGTTTATGGTAAAAAAACTGGTTCAACACCTTGCGGACGAAAAGCTGGTGAGCCATTTGCTCCTGGTGCTAATCCTATGCACGGAAGAGATAGTAGCGGTTCTTTAGCATCTCTAAACTCTGTAGCTAAATTACCATATGAATATTCTCAAGATGGTATTTCTAATACTTTCTCAATTATTCCAGATGCTTTAGGAAAATGCTCTGAAAACAGAATATCAAACTTAAGTAACTTATTAGATGGATACTTCGGACAAAATGCTCATCACTTAAATGTAAATGTATTTAATAGAGAAACTTTATTAGATGCTATGGATCATCCAGAAAAATATCCTCAGTTGACTGTAAGAGTTTCTGGATATGCTGTTAACTTTATTAAACTAACAAGAGAACAACAATTAGATGTTGTTAACAGAACTTTCCACGCATCAATGTAATCTGAATAAAAAGAATTGATTATAACAACATAGTAGAGATGTCTTAGTTAGATATCTCTACTATATTTAGTATTTTTAAAGAAACTTAAATTAATTTTATAGAGAAATTATAGAATTTATTTTTTGTATAAAGTTAATTATGTTATTTAGTTTAAATTGCAAGGAGGCTTTATAATGAAAACTGGTAGAATTCACTCAATAGAAAGCATGGGCCTAGTTGATGGTCCTGGTATAAGAACTGTAGTATTTTTTCAAGGATGCAAATTAAGGTGTGCTTATTGCCACAATCCAGATACTTGGAACTTAAAAGATGGTAAGGAAGTCACTTCTGAAGAAATTATAAATAAAATCATAAGATTTAAACCATATTTTCAACCTTCTGGAGGTGGTATAACATTCTCTGGTGGAGACCCTCTTGTTCAACCTGAATTTTTATTAGAATTATTAAAAAAATGCAAAGAATTAGGTATTCATACAGCTATTGATACTGCTGGCTATGGACATGGTGACTATGATGAAATATTAAAGTATACTGATCTAGTTTTATTAGATGTAAAACATATTAATAGTGATGGATATGTAACTCTTACTGGTAGGGATACACGAGATGTTAACTTATTCTTGTCAGCTCTTAGAAAATCTAAAGCTCGTGTATGGGTTAGGCATGTGGTAGTTCCTGGTTATACAGATACTTTAGAGCATATGGATAAAATAGCTAGTATAATAAATGAAGAAATTCCTAATGTAGATAAAATAGAATTATTACCTTATCATCTTTTAGGTGTAAATAAGTATGAGAGTTTAAGTATAGACTATAGGCTAGATGGTGTAAATCAAATGGATAAAGAAACTTGTAGTCAACTTCAAGATTATTTAATATCTAAAGTTCAACAGATTAAAAGGAGTAAAATTTCTTAACCTGTTAATGCTTTTACATTTTTTTCCACATAATCCCCAAGTTTATCCACAGGTTAGTAATAAATTATAATTTAAATCATATACTTATAAGTTATACAATTCTATTTACTAACCATCTCTTTTATGAGATAATTACTAATACATTATAATATGTATAATATTCAAAAAATATATTTATATAAATTTTATTCAAGGGGGAAATAGTATGAGAAATAATGCTATAGAATTTGAAAAATATATAGAAGAACATAGACTTCCATTAAACAAAGGACTCAATGTAGATGAATTTACCATCTTTTCATTTCCTGAAAAGATCACTATAAACGGAGTTACTAAACCAGTTCTGGGAGGTGGCCAAGATAGAAGAGCTGTTATATCATTAAGAGATGATGATACATTAGCTGACATCTTCTGCTTTAATATAGCCTCTATATCTAAAGCTCAAGATAAATATAAGTTATATGCTTTATTCAATGAATTAAACTCTACATATAAATATGTATCCTTTTATGAGGATAATGAAATTATAAGTGCAAAAGTATCCCTACCATTTAATGATAACTTTGATGCAGATTTAGTTTTCCAAATGCTTTCTATAATATTTAGAGCTGTAGATGAAGAATACCCTAAAATTCTTTCTACCTTGCACAACTAAATAATCTAGAAAACTAACATGCTAGTTTTAATTTTCTAGCATGTATTTTTTTAATCATTTATGTTATGGTATATAATGACATTAGCTTAATTATAGTTAAATAAATCTCAAAGTCTTCATTATTCTAAATTTTAAATTAGAGGAGGAAAAAATGAATAAAAATAAAAATTTTACTAAAATAATACAAATTCTTTTAATAATAAATTTAATTCTATTGGCTATAGGACTCTTCAGTAAAATGAATTTTGTACTATCTCCTATAACTACAATTCTTAATGCTATGTTTATACCTATAGTTTTAGCAATTTTTCTTTACTATCTAGTGAGACCCGTGAAAAGGTTTCTTCAAAACAGGAAATTATCAAGTGGAATAGCTACAGCCCTTTCAATACTATTGATAATTGTATTAATTGTATATATGCTTATATATTCTTCATCGATAATAGCTACTCAAGGTGAAAGTTTAACCATAGCTATTATTGAATCCGTACAGAACTTAGCAGATAAATATAGCTACTTATTTCCACAAATTAATGAATTTTTAAATATTGGTGAATTACTTCAAAAAGCCGCTAACTATTTAGTAAATTCTTTTACAGACATAAGTAAAAACATATATGTATTTGCTAGTTCTATAGGTAATTTTGTAGCTCAGATGATTTTAATACCAATAATAATGTTTTATATACTTAAAGATGACAAAAAAATATATAATACTTTCACTTCCTTTCTTCCAAGAAAATTTAAAAGTATTATATTGAAAATACTCCATGAAATTGATACAGTATTAAAACAATACATTACTTCACAGATTATGGTTGCTTGTGTCATCGGAGTTCTTATGTTTATAGGTTATGTAATCATCGGAATGCCTAATGCTCTTGTTCTATCTCTATTTTCTCTTATAACTGCCTTTATTCCTTTCTTAGGTGTAATACTGGGAATTATTCCAGCTATCCTTATATCCTTAAGTATGGGCTTTGGTATGGTACTTAAAATAATAATTCTTACAGTTATTGTTCAGCAGTTAGAAGGCAATGTTATAACCCCTAATATCACTGGTAACCAACTGAATATGCATCCACTGACAACTATTTTAGTAGTTACCATAAGTGTATACTTTGGAGGTTTCTTCGCAGCCTTCCTTGCAGTTCCTATATATAACATTGTTAAAATTCTTGTTAAGAATTTATATTGTTATTTGATAAATAAACATAATACGGAAATTACAGTTGAAAAATAACTTTCAATATTAAAATAAGCACTATTGATTTAACTCATTAGTGCTTATTTTTTACTTTTTTACTCTATCATTTCCTCTAATATTGTTGTTCCTGAGTAAATTTCATCATTAATCATAAATTAATAATAAAATAAAAAAATACCAACGATTTCATCTACTGAAATCGTCGATATCACTACATTCATGGTACACCCAACAGGATTTGAACCTGCCACCGATGGATTCGAAGTCCAGCGCTCTATCCAGCTGAGCTATGGGTGCAAAAATAAAATATGAATTCCTTATAAAACACCTTCTCAAAAAATAAAAAATGGAGCGGGTGAAGGGAATCGAACCCTCGTAACTAGCTTGGAAGGCTAGCACTCTACCATTGAGTTACACCCGCACATATTTAATTTAAAGTGGTCGGGGTGACAGGGATTGAACCTGCGACCTCATGGTCCCAAACCACGCGCGCTCCCATCTGCGCCACACCCCGATATATGGTGCGTCTTAAGGGATTCGAACCCCTGGCCCACGCCTTAGAAGGGCGTTGCTCTATCCAGCTGAGCTAAAGACGCATATTTTGGAGCGGGTGAAGGGAATCGAACCCTCGTAACTAGCTTGGAAGGCTAGCACTCTACCATTGAGTTACACCCGCATTTGGAGCGGAAGACGAGATTCGAACTCGCGACGTTCACCTTGGCAAGGTGACGCTCTACCACTGAGCCACTCCCGCATTTTTTTATTTTTATGATTGGTGCAGGTGAAGGGAGTCGAACCCCCACGCCTAAGGCGCTAGATCCTAAGTCTAGTGCGTCTGCCAATTCCGCCACACCTGCATGTTTCATTTTTGGTGGCTCACCGGGGGATCGAACCCCGGACACCATGATTAAAAGTCATGTGCTCTACCGACTGAGCTAGTGAACCATCTGGCTGGGATAGCAGGATTTGAACCTACGAATGCCAGAGTCAAAGTCTGGTGCCTTACCGCTTGGCGATATCCCAAAATTTAATGGGGTGAACGATGGGACTCGAACCCACGACAACCAGAACCACAATCTGGCGCTCTACCAACTGAACTACGTTCACCATATATGGTGCGTCTTAAGGGATTCGAACCCCTGGCCCACGCCTTAGAAGGGCGTTGCTCTATCCAGCTGAGCTAAAAACGCATATTTTGGAGCGGGTGAAGGGAATCGAACCCTCGTAACTAGCTTGGAAGGCTAGCACTCTACCATTGAGTTACACCCGCATATATTTAATTTAAAATGGTCGGGGTGACAGGGATTGAACCTGCGACCTCATGGTCCCAAACCACGCGCGCTCCCATCTGCGCCACACCCCGATATATCTTAATCAGTGCCGTTTGATTAATAACCTTAACGACAAAATTTATTATACAGACTTCCCTTTAATTAGTCAACACCTTTTTTGAAGTTTTTAATTAAATTTTGACAGTTTTTATTGTAAATTCTCTTCAAGTCCTTATTTTACCTTCTTTTCTCTTATATACCTTATAAATACTAATGACTTATATTGTTACTACTAAATTCTCTGTCTATATCAAAATAAACTTAAATGCAATTAACAAATTATGTAACTTAATACTCAACACACGGAATAAATTTAAATAGTTCACTATGTAAAAATAAATATATTTATACATGGAACTATTTAAATATATAACAAGTAAAATTATTATATGTAGACTATAAATATTTTTTCATCTCTTCTGTTAACTTAGATAATGCATTTCCTCTATGACTTATAGCATTTTTCACTTTAGAAGGTACATCATTAAATGTAGCCTTTAGTTCTGGCACGTAGAATAAAGGATCATATCCAAATCCTTCACACTCTTTGTATTTCTCTAATATTAAACCTTCTACTTCACCTTGAACTTTGATAATATCTTTATCATTAACTATTAAAACCATAGCACATATAAATTTTGCTTTTCGTTCATTAAAAGGCACACCTTCTAACTCTCTTATTAACTTTTTATTATTTTCCACTGAATTTCCATGTTCACCACTATATCTAGCAGAATATATTCCCGGAGCTCCATTTAATACTTCTACTGATAATCCTGAATCATCAGATAAAACAAGTACATCTTTACAAATTTCATGAATTGCCTTAGCCTTTATGTATGCATTTTCCATAAATGTAGTGCCTGTTTCTTCTACATCTATATCTATATCAGCTTCTTTTAAAGATACTACCTCTAAATCAAACTCTTTAAGAATCTCCTTTATTTCTACAATTTTATGATGATTATTACTAGCAACTATTACTCTTTTCATTACAAATTCTCCTTCTTAAATGTCTACTATATGTTAAATAACTCATCTGCTTCTGGCGGAGTCACTTCATTGATTTCTTTATCATCTATTACTATACCTTTACTCTTAGTTATTTCTCCTATTTCAGTAGCCTTAATTCCATTATCATCAAAAGATTTTAACAACTTTTCTGGATTATCAGTAGTTATAAGCATACTACCTGATGATATTAGTCTTAATGGATCTATATTAAATTCTTTACATACTTTCCTTGTAATTTCTGTAATTGGCATTTTAGATTTATTAACCTTAAATCCTACATTACTTGCATTAGCAACTTCCCATAATGCTCCTAAAACTCCACCCTCTGTTATATCATGCATAGATGTTACTTTAGCTATTCCACCTATTTTTCCTTCTTTCACTACACTTATGCTCTCCACATAGCCTCTTGCTTCTCCAATCTCTTCATCTGTTAATATACTCCTGCATCTCTCTTCATAATCATTAACCAATATTGAAGTTCCTTCAAGGCATAGTTGTTTAGTAACTATTATGCTATCCCCTACTTTTGCTCCTGATGTGCTAATAGCACTATTAACATTACTTTTTCCAATAGCCGTACACGAAACCACTATCTTATTAACAGCTTCTGTTATTTCAGTATGGCCACCTATAATTTGAACATTTACTTTACATGCTTCTTCATGAATTTCTTTCATAAGATCATGTAATTCTTGTATAGTAGTCTTTGGTGGTGCTAATATGGTAACCAAGATTCCTAATGGCTCGACTCCACAGGAAGCTATATCATTACAGTTAATGTTAACTGCAATTTTACCTATATTTTCATCTGCACCAGTTACAGGGTCTGTAGAAATTACGCATTGATTACTGCCAAAATTTATAATGGCACAATCTTCTCCTATGCCGTTAGATACTTCTACTTCCTTCCGCTCTTTCCCTTTATGGTTATCTATTATGTACTTTAGTTCATTCCAATTTAATTTTCCTACCCTCATATAAATTCTCCTAACCTAAAAAAACTATTGTGTTTTTAGCACATTTTCACTTCTCATATCATATTATTAAATATAACTAATATTCTGGTGGTGTTATTTTGAGATATATAGGACCTTTTTTAAGAATTAACATACTAAACAATGACAATATAAAAAGTCAATTGTTTCATTTTTCTAAAGAGTCCCTTAGACATATAGTTCTACACTCTGGATGTGGAATTATATCTAGAAATGCAAACTTAAAAATTAAACCTTTACCTAATGATGATGATATCACAAATAGCGTTATTTCTCCACTATTATGTGTATATAGAAAAGCTGACGGAAAACTTTTGAAAGAAAAAGATAAATTACTTTGGAATCATCGCAAGTTTAAAAGAGAAATAAACATATGTGCTAATGGGTATATGACCCTTGGTTTGCTGTACTTATCTGACTATTATAGAAAATTTAAAGATATTGATGAGGATAAATATAAACTTAGCAAATACTATGTTGACCTATCCATTGAGCAATTAGAATTTTTTGCTCTTTATTGCCGTAATAGTGAGGGGGTATTTGTTGATAAATATGATTCTACTGATCCTCTTCAAAAAGAATATTTTCTTACAGACAAGAATATGAAGTTTAAATTTTCAACACAAGCTCTTCTTATGGCAGCATATTATAAATGTGCTACACTTTCAGAAGACAATAATGAAAACTTTCAATCCTTTGCTCTAGATATAATGAATCTATTCTCAAGTCTAAAACAAGAAATATATAATACTTCTCACGATGAGTTAGTTAAAATATGTTTAGCCTTCAATATTCTTTATGAATGTTCAAAACTGGAGAAAGCTAAGGAATTACTAGTAGATTTTTCTGAATTAATGATTGAAAACATCAATCATATGCCACCTTCTGTAATTAGAGATAATATAGATATTTCTTGTTTATGCTATATAAACTCTATATTAACTTATAAAAATACCAATTTATCTCATTTTAAAGATGCAGCCTTTAAAATCTTTAATAACCTAGAAAAATTATATAATAATGATGATGGTATTTTTATAAAAGACATTTCTGAAAAAGAAAACAAATTTTCTTCAGATGAAATAATTCTATATCTTTATGTATTTATGATTCAAGAGTCTTTATTAAGTGACAATGAAAAAACCGAGCTAGCTTCTAAAATTCATGGTCTTTATAAAAAACAGGTAGTAAGCTCTGGAATTATACTTAGGTGGCCGGAAGCTCCTAGTCTTGATAACCCTGAAAGATATAGGAATTTTTCATGTAAGGCAGAAGACCTATTAGATGATAATTATTTTAGATTTTCTTCTTATGTAAATAATGATACTAATGATTTAGCACCTATTTTTGTTAAAAATATTTCTTTAAATAGAAAGAAAGAAAGTTATAAACATTATAAACATAGTTTTGATTCTTGTAAAAACATGTTTAACTTTTTTACAATTATTTATTTAAATACAATTTTAGATTTCTAATAAAGAAGTACCTTAAATTTAAGGTACTTCTTTAACTTTTTCTAATCTTATATTTCCAGTGGTAGTTACATACACTTGGTTTATACCTTCTTTAACGCAAATAACATTGTTAATATTATATATAGGTATAGATATTAACTGATTTCTTAGTATTTTTTCACATTCCTCATAAATAATTTTTCTTTTTTCGTCATTCATTTCATATTTTGCAGAATTAATAAGATTGTAATATTCTTCATTTTCATATGAAATAAGATTATTATTAGAAATCTTATGGAAACTCTCAAAATACTCTCCAGGATTTCTATAGCTGAAATCAAACCTCTGCAATACTATATCATAATCTCCTTTATCAACAGCATTTTTCAACTCTTCTTTAGAATATTCTTTTAAAACTATTTCTGAATCAGTACACTCTTTAATATCAATACTTAAATCTTCAACAATTCTCCTATTTAAGTTATTTTTTTCAAAAATTACTCTTATTTCATGATTTTCATTGATATTGACCTTGTTAAAGAATTCTTTAGCTTTTTCAGTATCTCCAAAAATCGAGAATACTTGTTCTGTTTCATCTGTTTCCATCACATAGGATGTAGCTGGAGTAAGTAATTCTTTGCATATAAGTTGAGAGTAGTATTCCTTTGATAAAAGTGAGTTTATAGCTATTCTAAAATTTACATCTCCACCAACAGTTTCTTTATCCGGGTTAAAACTTAAATAATATACAGCTGAACCATTAAAACTTTTCACCATTGAATTTTGAGATAATCTTAAAAGTTCATTTATTGGAGCATCCATCATTATATCAATACCACCTGAAAAATAATCTGTATTGGTATCCGTCGACTTTTCAAAAATAGCTAAAGTATTTTCTTCGCTGTTTAAAAATGTAATTCTAATAGTTTCATCAGTAATTTTAATTCTTTCATAATGCTTTTGATTTTTTTCTATGTAGATCCCATCATTCTTTACATCTTTAATTACAAAGGGACCTGTATACCTTATTGAAGTAAAATTTTCCTTATACTTATCCAGGGTTCCGTAATCTCTAATGTTAAATACTGGGTTAGCTATGATATTAATAAAATAAGGATTTTTATAATTTAGTCTAATAGCTATGGTACTATCATCTTTTACGTTTATTGCCACATTTGAAAAATCACCAATTCCTTCTCTAAACTCCTTAGCTCCATATATACAATCTAAACTACTAGCATATACATTATTTCTATCACTTAAAAATCCTTTAAAAAAACTCTTAATTGCCTCTGCAGTAATTTTTTCTCCTGTACTATAATATATATCCTCTCTTAATATAAAAGTGTATTCTAAGCCATCTTCTGAAGTTATTATCTCCTTTGCAAGTGCTGGTACTATTTCTCCATTGTTATCTTCTTTTACTAAACCTTCAAAAAGTGTTATTAGCAAATCTTTATCTCTTACAGTATTTTCTCTTGTTAACTGTAAATCTTCAGGATTTACATTCATATTGTAAGTTATATAATTCACTTTACTATATTTTACAGAATTTAATTTATCTTTCTCAATAGATATTCCTGCTAAAATTATTATAATGCAAAGTACTGTAAATATTATTTTCTTCACCACAACACCTCCTATATTTAAAATTATTTACTCATTTATTTTAAAATAAACAATTCTGAGCAAGTTAACACAAAATTCTTCTTTTCCAATTGTAAACATGTGATATAATATTTATAATAATGTGTAAATAAATTGGAGGTATCTTATGGTTTACTTAGATATTATATTGAAAATATTAGGAATCTTATCTTTAATAACTTTTATGATAATAATCATTTGGGGATTTGTTGTTTTCAATTCTATATATAGCCAGCTGAGATATAGTAATTATATACTTGAAAAAATCTCACATATATTAAATATTTCATGTATAGATATGCAAGCTAAGGAAAAGGAACAACAAAAAAAATCTGAAATAATTGATGAAAACTCTAATTCAGAGCTTTTAGATAGCACTTCTGACTCTACTATCTAGAATAATAATTATTTAGTTATGGATGATACTCCTAATCAACAGAAAAATTTATATTGATTAGATGTATAGTACAATACAGATTATTTACTATAGCAATTAGCCCCATGGATAAAAACTCCATGGGGCTAATGCTTTCTACTTTAAATCATTCCCTTAAACTCTTCTTCAGAAATTACTCTAATTCCTAATTCTATAGCTTTATTATACTTAGAACCTGGGTCTTCTCCAACTATAACAAAGTCTGTTTTTTTACTTACAGAACCTGCTACCTTTGCACCGAAACTTTCTAATTTATCTTTAATTTCATTTCTTGAAAATTCTTTTAAACTTCCTGTAACTACAATAGTTTTATCTTTAAAAGGATTTTCATCTATTTGCTGAACTTGTTCCTCCCTTGGAGTTACACCCAAATTTAATAGCTCATTTATGGTTTCTCTAGATTTATCTAATGAGAAGAATTCAACTATAGTTTTTGCAACTATATCTCCTATATCAGGAACTGATATTAATTCTTCAAAGGATGCTTTCTCAATATTTTTTAAAGTTTTAAATTTCTTTGATAGATCCTTAGCTGTCTTTTTACCCACATTAGGAATACCTAGTCCATATATAAATGAAGATAATTCACATTCTTTACTATTCTCTAATGCTGTTAAAAGATTTGTAGCTTTCTTATCTCCAAACTTTTCTAATCCAACTAATTCATCTTTTTTTATTCTATATAAATCTGCTATGGACTTTATTCCAAGTTTTTCAAATAACTGTTCAGCAGTTTTTTCACTAAATCCAGCTATATTCATAGCTTCTCTGCCAGCGTAGTGAACTATAGTTTTTACCATTTGAGGCTTACATGCCAAGGTGTTTTCACAAAACAAATGCACTCCATCTCTAAATAATTCTTCCCCACAACTAGGACATACCTTAGGCTCTTCAATAGAAATACTTCTTTCTAATGACTCCTCTACTACTCCCATTATTTCTGGAATTACATCATTAGATCTTCTAACAAATACTGTAGCTCCAATTTTCACTCCCTTACGCTGAATATCATCTAAGTTATTCAAAGTAGCTCTTTTAACTGTTACACCACCTAACTCTACTGGCTCAAGAATTGCAGTAGGACTAACTCTTCCACTTCTACCTACATTCCATTCTACATCCAAAAGCTTAGTAGTTGTTTCTTCTGCTTCAAACTTATAAGCTATTGCCCACTTAGGAAACTTAATTGTATATCCTAATACCTCTCTAGTTTTTATATCATCAATTGCTATAACTACCCCATCTATGTCATAATTCAAGTTGTTTCTAATACTATTAATATATTCAACTTGTTTTTCTATCTCATCAATATTAGTGCATGTTTCCATATAATTATCCATAGGGAGTCCCATTTTTTTTATAAAATTCATCATTTCAGTATATGTATTAAATGGATTTCCTTCATTATATCCAACATCATAGAAAAAAGCAGATAAATTTCTTCTGGCAGTCTCCTTTACATTTAAATTTCTAAGAGCTCCAGCTGCTCCATTCCTTAAGTTCTTTAATGGGATAGAAGCATTTTTATTATAGTTTTCAAAAGCTTCCTTTGTCATAATAGCTTCACCATGAACTTCGATTATACTGTGATTATCTATTATGAGTGGAATAGATTTTATAGTCTTTACTTGACTAGTAATGTCTTCTCCAATTTCTCCAGTCCCTCTAGAGGATCCAACTATTAAAATCCCCTCCTGGTTATAGGTCAAATTTATAGAAAGTCCATCAAACTTTTTAGTAACAATATATTTAACACTTGGCAGTTTTTCTTCATTATTATTATTATACTCGTTTATAGCTTTAATATTTCTATTATGCCAATTCTTAATTTGTTCTATGGATTGAGCCTTATCTAAACTCCAAAGAGGAGCTCTATGTTTATATTTTCTAAATTCATCTAAAACTATATCTCCTACTCTTAACGTTGGTGAATAAGGTAAAACCTCTTCAAGTTCACTTTCTAATACTTTAAGTTCATCATATTTTTTATCATATTCCTTATCAGATATGATAGGATTATCTAGTACATAGTATTCATAGGAGTATTTATTTAACTCCTCTACTAACTTCAGCATTTTACTACGCTTATCATCACTCATTATAACGCTTCCTCCTATTAACTTAAAAATAGCTCTTATATATTTAAAATTTAATTATAGGCTATGTTTTATTAACATCTAAAACATAGCCTATAATAAACTTATTCTGCTGTCTTCGTGACTTTCTTACACTATATTAAGCTAGTTCCAGACCTGCCTTATTAAGCATAAGCTTTTTGATTCCCATATTGTTAAAAGCTATAGTAACTATAGTTTCTCCATTGTCTGAGGATATAGATACTACAGTTCCCACTCCAAATTTACCATGTCTTACTTTTACCCCTATAGTAAGTTCTTCTTTAACTGCACATTTGTCAACTCCACATTCAATGCCACTAATTTCACTTGAAGCCATAGGTTTCTTTGAATTATAAAAACCACTTCTAAAGGAGTGAGGATTATTATTAACCTTATTATTTACCTTATTGTTAATATTATCAAAACTTCCTTTGGATTGAGTTCCTCCATCATCATTCAAATCATATTTTAATTCCTTAGGTATTTCACTTATGAAGTCTGATATAGGATATCCCACAGTTCTACCAAATACCATTCTCTGTTCTGCCGATGATATATATAGCATCTCTTCAGCTCTTGTAATAGCAACATAGCAAAGTCTTCTTGATTCTTCCATCTCATTAAAATTATTCAAAGAAGCCATTCCTGGAAATATTCCATTTTCCATTCCAACTAAGAAAACTACTGGAAATTCAAGTCCTTTTGAACTATGAACAGTCATCATTACTACTGCATTATTCTCTTCATCTAAATTATCTATATCAGAAACTAAAGTTACCTTTTCTAAAAAGGCACTTAAGGATTTATCTTCTGAAGAATTTTCAAAGACTACAGCATCAGATACAAGTTCCTTTAAGTTTTCTATTCTACTTTCATCCTCGGCACTACTAGACCCCTTAAGCATTTTCATGTATCCACTTCTATCTAAAATATCCTCAATTAGTTCAGGTACACTTATATTCTCTGCATCCACTATAAGAGTATTCATTAAGCTCACAAATTTATTTATAGATGTTATAGCTCTTGCAGAAAGATTTGGTATAAATTCTGCATCTAAAAGTGCATCATACATGCATATATTATTTTCTGCTGCAAATTCCTGTACCTTAGCTATGGTTGTGTCTCCAATACTTCTTTTAGGCTCATTTATAATTCTTTTTAAACTTATATCATCAAGAGGATTATTTATCACTTTCAAGTAAGCCATAACATCCTTAATTTCTTTTCTTTCATAGAATCTGAGTCCCCCTACTATTTTATAGGTTATCTCATTCCTTCTAAAGGCTTCCTCAAATATACGCGATTGGGAGTTCATTCTATAAAGTATAGCAAAATCCTTTAAGCTTCTATTTTCTTCTCTTATCATCCTTTTAATTTGAGTTGCTACAAAGTTTCCTTCATCTATGTCGCTATAGGCTCTGTATACTTTTAGCTTTTCTCCAGATTCACTTTCAGTTCTTAACAGTTTATCTTTTCTTTGCGCATTATTTCTTATAACCTTATTAGCAGCCTCTAATATGTTTGATTTCGACCTATAGTTTTGCTCCAACTTAATAACCTTTGCTCTTGGAAAATCCTTTTCAAAGTCCAATATATTATTTATATCTGCACCTCTCCATGCATAAATACATTGATCGTCATCTCCAACTACACATATATTTTCATTTTCATTAACTAAAAGCTTTATCAATTCATATTGACATTTATTAGTATCTTGATACTCATCTACAAGAATATATTTAAATTTTCTTCTATAAAACTCTCTAACCTCATCATTTTCTTTAAGCAGTTTAACAACTAAATAAATTAGATCATCAAAATCCAAAGAATTTGTAGTCTTTAATTTCTTTTCATATGTTAGATAAACATCTGCTATCTTATTCATTCGAAAGTTTCCTTCATTTTCTTTTTTAAACTTCTTAGCAGATATTAATTTATTTTTAGCATCGGAAATTTTTGAGATAATTTCTCCATCAGTTATGTCTTTATCATTGATATTAAGTTCTTTCATGCACTGCTTTACTAGTGATTTAGCATCGTAACTATCATATATAGTAAAATTTTTATTGTATCCTAACTTATCAATTTCTCTTCTTAAAATTCTTACACAGCTAGAGTGAAAAGTTGAAACCCACATTGTATCAACTATATCTCCTACTAATGATTTAACTCTTTCCTTCATCTCTCCTGCTGCTTTATTTGTAAAAGTCAAAGCTAAAATCTGTGAGGGATATATATTTAAATCATTTATCATATGTGCCATTCTATAAGTAAGAACCCTAGTCTTTCCTGATCCTGCACCTGCTAAAATTAACAAGGGGCCTTCTACGGTAACAGCTGCTTCGTATTGCTCCTTGTTTAATAGCTTTTTTAAATCCATCTAATCACTCCTAAATTTATAGTTATCTAATGTAATTTATTAATCTTCTTTATCCTATAATATAATACTATACTATGAATATTTAACCTATTCTTTATTATACCATATACTATGAATTTATAAACGACATATAAATAATTACTCAATATGGTTACTACACCATAACCTTATATTGTAATTATTTTAATTTCTAATAAGTTGATTAAATAGAAAAAGCCTTACTCTCTTCAAAGTAAAGCTTTTTCTTATAATTAATCTATGATTACTTACAACTTTCTATTTATCTTCATATTCATTCCAATCAACTCTTTCAAATACTACCTTATATCCATTATTTCCATAATTTAAAGAACGATTAACTCTACTTATGGTAGCAGTGCTAGCTCCAGTACTACTAGCGATATCTAAATAAGTTCTTCTTTCTTTAAGCATTCTTGCAACTTGAAGTCTTTGCTCCATAGCTTTTATTTCATTTATTGTACAAACATCTTCAAGGAACCTATATACTTCCTCTCTGGTTTTAAGAGATCTAATTGCATCAACAAGATAATCCATTTCTGAAGTTTCAAGTTTTGAAACATATCCACTCATTATTTTCTCCCCTATCACTAAAAAATTCATCTATATACATTATAAAGTTATCATATTAAAGTGTAAACATTTAATCTTTAATATAATTTTATCAGACATTAAATACAAAAGCTATCCCCCTGGATAGCTTTTAGTTAAAGTATAAATATGTTTATTCCTATAATTGACCCTGCAAAAACAACTGCTGATACTATAGTAAGTTTAGTTAAGAATGATTCCTTTGTTTTAGTTTTATTTTTGCTATAAAAAGTTTCTGAACTTCCAGCTACTAATCCACCTAAGCCTGATGATTTACTTTCTTGAAGAGATATTGCCAATATAACTGTTAATGCGGAAATAATTATTACAACCTTTAATGCTGTTATCATTATTATGCCCCCTTAATTCTTTATCCTTATACATGTAATATATTTTATCACAGTAAAAATATTTTTACAATGGAAAGAGTAATAAATGTAAATATATATATTAAATTAATATATACTTCTAATTTCTATAATAAAAACAT
>NZ_DIGW01000017.1:73142-423535 GCF_002419845.1 Clostridium sp. UBA5712
ATGTTTTTATTATAGAAATTAGTTATCTTTTTATGTTAAAGAAAGATTTTAATCCTCTAAATTCAGCCATGTCACCAAGTTCTTCTTCGATTCTTAATAACTGGTTGTATTTAGCAACTCTCTCACTTCTTGCAGGAGCTCCAGTTTTAATTTGACCTGCATTTGTAGCTACTACTAAGTCAGCTATTGTAGTATCCTCTGTTTCTCCAGATCTGTGAGAAACCACTGCAGTATAACCAGCTCTTGCAGCCATTTCTATAGCATTTAAAGTTTCAGTTAAAGTTCCTATTTGGTTTAATTTTATAAGAATTGAGTTTGCAGTTTCTCTTTCAATTCCCATTCCAAGTCTAGACGTATTAGTTACAAATAAGTCATCTCCAACTAATTGAATTTTTTTACCTATTTTATCAGTTAAGTACTTCCATCCTTCCCAATCTTCTTCAGCCATACCATCTTCAATAGATATTATTGGATATTTTTCACATAATTCTACATAGTAATCTGCCATCTCATGAGGAGTTAACATTCTTCCTTCTCCAGCAAGATTATATTTTCCATCTTCAAAGAATTCAGAAGATGCTGGGTCAAGTGCTATGAAAGCATCTTTTCCTGGAACATATCCAGCTTTTTCTATTGCTTCGATTATAACTTTTATTGCTTCTTCATTTGATGATAAATCTGGAGCAAATCCACCTTCATCACCTACACCTGTTCCAAGTCCTTTAGCTTTTAAGATTCCTTTTAATGCATGATAAACTTCTGCTCCCATTCGTAAAGCTTCGCTAAAAGATGTAGCTCCTGCTGGCATAACCATAAACTCTTGTAAGTCCACATTATTATCAGCATGTTTTCCACCATTTAAGATATTCATCATAGGTACTGGTAAAACTTTAGCATTAACTCCACCAATATATTGGTATAAACCAAGTCCTAAGTAATTAGCTGCAGCTTTTGCACAAGCAAGGGACACTCCTAAAGTAGCATTAGCACCTAATTTTTCTTTATTATGAGTTCCATCTAATTCTATCATAGTCTTATCTATAGCAACTTGATCGAATATATTCATTCCAATTAATTCTTCTGCTATTATGTTGTTTACATTATCAACAGCTTTTAATACACCTTTTCCATTGTATAGAGATTTATCTCCATCTCTTAATTCAACAGCTTCAAATTGACCTGTTGATGCTCCTGAAGGTACTGCCGCTACCCCTACTGTACCATCTTCTAGAACAACTTCAACCTCTACTGTTGGGAACGCTCTTGAATCTAATATTTGTCTTGCATAGACATCAATAATTTCAACATATTGTTTCATTTTTTTTCCTCCTTCATATTATGTTTATAATAAATTTAGCATGGCTAAATATTTTAACTTAACAACTTAAATTAATGATTTTCCACTCATTTCACTTGGAATATCTAATTCCATCTTTGTTAAGATAGTTGGAGCAATATCTGCAAGTATTCCTCCACTTCTAAGTGTTCCTACTTCTTTACTTACGTATGTAAATGGAACCAGATTAGTAGTATGTGCAGTCATTGGTTTGCCTGTAGAGTAATCAATCATAGACTCAACATTACCATGGTCTGCTGTAATAAACACTGTACCATTATGATCTAGTACTTTATTTACAACCTTGCCTAAGCAATAATCTACAACTTCAATAGCCTTTACTGCTGCTTCAATAACTCCAGTGTGTCCAACCATGTCTGGGTTAGCATAATTTAATATAATTAAATCATATTCATCCTTTTCAATACTTTTTAATACTGCATCAGTAACTTCATAGGCACTCATTTCTGGTTTTAAGTCATAGGTTGCTACTTTAGGTGATGGAATCAATACCCTATCTTCACCCTTATTAGGTTCCTCTACTCCACCATTAAAGAAGAAAGTTACATGAGCATATTTTTCTGTTTCCGCAATTCTAAGCTGCTTTAATCCTTTGCTACTAACATATTCACCTAATGTATTCTCATAACTCTCAGGTTTATAAGCTATTTGTACATCCTCAATAGTTTTATCATATTGAGTCATACATACATAGGTTACATCTAAACTTTCTCTTTCAAAACCTTTAAAATCCTTATCTTTTAAAGCTCTAGTTATCTCTCTTGCCCTATCTGGTCTAAAGTTAAAAAATATTATGGAATCTTTATTTTTTATAGTAGCTACCGGTTTACCATCCTTCACAATTACACTAGGAATTACAAACTCATCTGTTTTATTATCATGATAAGCATCGTCTATAACTGCAAATGGAGAAGTACTAGTATTTCCTTCACCTTTTACCATTGCATTATAGGCCAATTGTACTCTTTCCCATCTATTATCTCTATCCATAGCATAATATCTACCAGAAATAGTTGCAATTTCTCCTATTCCCTCACTATCCATATGGTTTTGTAACTCTTCTATAAATATTTTTGAAGATGTTGGTGATACATCTCTTCCATCTAAAAAGCAATGAACAAAAACTTTTTTTACAGCCCTTCTCTTACAAAGAGTTATAAGAGCTTTTACATGATTTATATGAGAATGAACTCCTCCATCTGATAATAATCCTATTAAGTGAACAGCTGAGTTATTTTTTAACGCATCATCAATAGCAGTATTAAAAGCTTTATTTTCAAAGAAATCGCCATCTTTAATTGATTTTGTTATTCTAGTCAATTCTTGATATATTATTCTTCCCGCACCTATATTTAAGTGTCCAACTTCTGAGTTACCCATCTGCCCCTCAGGAAGCCCTACATCTAGACCAGAAGCTGATAATGCGGTGTGAGGATATTTAGCCTTTAATCCATCGTAGTTAGGCTTATTAGACTCTCTAACTGCATTTCCATCCACATTATCGCTTATTCCAAAACCATCCAATATCATTAGCATTACTGGTTTTTTATTCATAATATTTGACCATCCTTTTATTAGTAATTTACAATAGCTGCGAAATCTGAAGCTTTAAGACTAGCTCCACCTATTAATCCTCCATCTATGTGTTCCTTTGACATTTGCTCTTTTATAGTTGATGGCTTAACTGATCCGCCATATTGAATTCTAACTTTATATGCAACTTCTTCTCCGTATAACTTGCATATAACTCCTCTAATAAATCCTATTGTATTATTAGCATCATCTGCAGTTGCAGTTTTCCCTGTCCCTATTGCCCAAATAGGTTCATAGGCTATAACCATATTTTCAACTTGCTCTTTTTTTATTCCTATTAAATCTTGCTTTATTTGAGCACCTAATACTTCTTCAGTTATTCCTAATTCTCTTTGCTGTAAACTTTCACCTATACATAATATAGGTGTAATCTTGTGATGAAAAGCAGTCTTTAATTTTTTATTAATAGCTTCATCAGTTTCATTAAAATACTGTCTTCTTTCACTATGTCCAATTATAACAAATTTTACTCCTAGTTCTTTAAGCATTAATGGAGAAACTTCTCCTGTAAAAGCACCTGACTCTTCAAAATGCATGTTTTGAGCCCCAACCATAATATTGCTTCCCTTACATTCTTCAACTATTGCTGGTAAACTTAAAAAAGTGGGACAAACTACTACATCACAGCTAGCATCATTTACTAAAGGCTTTAATTCCTTAACTAAATTTACTGCTTCTTCTATTGTATTATTCATCTTCCAGTTTCCTGCTATTATTGCTTTTCTCATGATTAATCCTCCTATTAATAACTTTGCAACACATCTTTAATGATGCTAATATATCCAAGTTTTTTCCTTAAGAGACATATTACATTTTTTTCTCTAAATCAAATATAATATATTACTCTCGAAAAGGAAAGTAAATAAACAAGATTTTATCTTGTTTATTACTTTCTTTATAGATTTTACATTTATTTATCATTTAAAGCAACAATTCCTGGAAGTTCTTTTCCTTCTAAAAATTCTAAGGAAGCTCCGCCACCTGTTGAAATATGTGTCATTTTATCTCCTAGACCAAATATATTAACAGCCGCAGCACTATCCCCTCCACCAATTATTGTGATTCCATCACAATTAGCCATAGCTTCGCCTACTGCTATTGTTCCCTTATTAAAGTTTTCAAATTCAAAAACTCCCATTGGACCATTCCAAATAATAGTTTTAGATTTTGCTATCACTTCTGCATATAATTCTCTTGTTTTGGGTCCTATATCTAAAGCCATATATCCATCTTGAATATTTTCATCTTCTGTTATTACTGGATTTGCATTTTTATCGAATTCCGTAGCTACTACGTGGTCTATCGGTAAATATAATTTTACTCCTTTTTCTTTAGCCTTATCCATCATCTCTAGTGCATAATCAATTTTATCTTCTTCTACCCTTGATATACCCATTTTATAATCTTTAGCTTTCAGGAAAGTATATGCCATGGCTCCTCCTATAAGAAGATTGTCTACTTTCTCTAAAAGATTATTTATTACATTAATTTTATCTGATACTTTAGAGCCTCCTAAAATAGCAGTAAATGGTTTCTCAGCATTTTCTATAGCTTCTCCTAAAAACTTAAGCTCTTTCTGAATTAAATATCCGCAAACTGACTCTTTTACAAATTCAGTTACTCCTACTGTAGAACAATGTGCTCTATGTGCTGTTCCAAAAGCATCATTTACGAATAAATCACAAAGAGAAGCTAATTCCTTAGAATAATTTTCTTCATTTTTAGTTTCTTCTTTTCTAAATCTAGTATTTTGTAATAGTACTATATCTCCATCATTCATATCTAAAATAGCTGACTTTGCTTTATCTCCCACTACATTATCATCCGCTGCAAAAATTATCTTCTTATTTAATAGTTCACTTAATCTTGCTGCTACTGGTGATAGCGAAAGCTCTGGTTTAGGCTCCCCCTTTGGTTTTCCTAAATGTGAACATAATATAACCTTTGCATTATTGTTAACTAAGTACTCTATAGTAGGTATTGCTCCTAGAAGTCTATTTTCATCAGTAATTTTACCCTCTACTATAGGTACATTAAAATCACACCTTACTAAAACCTTTTTACCTTTCACATTGATGTCTTCTAATGATTTCTTGTTAAATGACATATTAAAATCTCCTTTTTTAAACTTATTGTAATAAAAATCTAGTTCAATCATAAATCATAGAACTAGATTTTTATTACATACCTATTTTAACACATTTTGAAGATTATAATCTATCTGCAACATATTTTGTTAAATCTGCTAGCCTATTTGAGTAACCCCACTCATTATCATACCAAGCTACTACTTTAACTAGATTATCTCCCATAACCATAGTTGATAATGCATCTACAATTGAAGATCTCTCATCACCTCTAAAGTCCATTGAAATTAATGGTTCCTCAGAGAAGCCTAAAATCCCATTAAGTTTTCCTTCTGCCGCTTCTCTTAAAGCCCCGTTAACCTCCTCTACGCTCACAGACTTACCAAGTTCACATACTAAATCAGTCATTGAAACTGTTGGTGTTGGAACCCTTACTGCCATACCATTTAATTTTCCTTTAAGCTGTGGTAAAACTAATGCGACCGCTTTTGCCGCTCCTGTAGTTGTTGGAATCATTGATTCTCCTGCAGCTCTAGCTCTTCTTAAATCTTTATGTGGAGCATCCAATATTTTTTGATCATTAGTATATGAGTGTATTGTAGTCATAAGCCCTTGTACTATACCAAACTTTTCATCCAAAACTTTTGCAAAAGGAGCTAAACAGTTAGTTGTACATGAAGCATTTGAAATAATATTATGATTTTTAGCATCATATTTATCTTCATTTACTCCCAGTACAATTGTTATATCTTCATTTTTTGCTGGTGCGGAAATTAACACCTTTTTAGCTCCAGCTTCTATATGAGTCTTTGCTTTTGTAGCATCTGTAAATAATCCTGTAGATTCTATTACAATATCTGCACCTTGAAGTCCCCATGGTATGTTTTTAGGATCTCTTTCTGCAAATATTCTTATTTCCTTTTCATTAACTATAATTGAATTCTCAGTAGCTTCAACTGTTCCATTGAATTTTCCATAAAGGGTATCATACTTCAAAAGATGTGCTAGTGTCTCAGGATCTGTTAAATCATTAATTGCTACAACTTCTATGTCATTTCCATATTTATCTACCAAAACCTTAAATACATTTCTTCCAATTCTACCGAATCCATTAATTCCAACTTTAACCATTATAAAATACCTCCAACATTTAATTTAATAATTTTTATATTAAACTTAATTGATATAAACAGATTTTTAGGAGATTTAATCCTAAAAATCCTTATCTAGAGATACATTTCCTTATATACATATTGATTTTAAAGCATAGAATCCTAAAAATCATAATATATTAATTTTAAAAACATATAAGTACTTTAATAAGTAACTCTAGGATAAAATCATTAAGTATTAACAACCAACTTTATTTAAAAATAGTTTTAAAATTTCTTTTGCCGTAGCTTCATCAGTAACTAATGTTGAATTTAATTTATCCATTTGTATAACCATGATAGCTTCTGCCTTTTCAACACCAGCTGCTACAGCTATTACATTAGGGATATTTTTAATTCTATCTTTAGTTATTCCAATTGAAGGCATAGAATATACAACCTCACCTTTGCTATTAAAATAATGTCCATAAGCTTCTCCTATAGCTCCTAATTCTAATATTCTTTCCTTTATGTCCTTACCTAGACTTCTCTTATCACACATATCTTTAGCCAGTCCTATACCATGGATAAGAATATTTGATTTCTCTATATGTTCAAAAGTTTCCTTAATATCTGATTCCTTAATCAACGCTTTAAAAGAATCACTACTTATGTTATCTGGAATATGTAACAATTCATAAGTAGCATCTAACTTATTTGCTAAAATCTCTACTAAGGTATTAGATTGTATTTCTGTTTCCTTTCCTATACCACCTCTTCCAGGTAAAACCTTTATATTTTTATATTTAGTCATTGGAAGGAAATTGTAAACTACCTCCTTAATTGTTCGTCCTCCTGTAAGGGATATTGTAATATCATCTTTAATAATACTTTTTAAATAATTACCCGCTACCCTACCAAGTTCAGTATATAATGAATTATCTTCTGTTACATTTCCGTTAATAACTATTACTTCTCTAACTTTAAGAATTTTCTTCAATTCCTCTTCTAAGTGATTTAACCCACTTAATTCCTTCATAAAAGCCTTAAGTCCAATAAAAACTTCATCACCTTCTTCAGTAATATACATACCAGAGGACTTAATATCAATTAATCCTTGAGTTTTCAATAGATTTGTTTCGCTTCTTACAACCCTTTCACTTAAATTCACTATGGTTGACAGCAGCCTTCTGCCTATGGGTTCTCTATACTTTATATTTTTTAATATGGTATATCGCATATCTAAAACTTCTAGCAATTCCGGCACTACTTTCTGTTGTAATTTCAATAACTTCTCCATCCTTCACCTCATTGACAAAATATGTCCCTATGGACACTATTTGTCCCATCAACATTTTAAACCTCTATTTATATTATATGCCAATATTCATTGTTTGTGAAGTACTTATGTTAATTTTAGTTTTATATAAGTTATATTTCTACATTCATCTACAATTTATACAAAAAAATAATTCCATATAAATCATAATAATAAATTAATGTTTCATATGGAATATCAAAATCTATATTAATCTTTTTCGTTGAGATGAGGATTTTATTCCTAACTCCTCTCGATATTTGGCTATAGTACGTCTAGATATATCTATGCCTTTTTCATTAACTAGTTTACATATAACTGAATCAGATAGTGGTTTTGACTTGTCTTCAGATTCTATTATATTCTTTATCATATCTTTTACACTAACAGATGATATATCTTGACTTAAAATGTTTACACTATTAGTAAATAAATCCTTTATTCTCTTAATTTCCCCTGTATGAAGAGCTACATATTTATCTCTAATAGCTCTACCAACCGTAGATTCATGCATATTTAGACTATTAGCTATATATTTAATAGTCATAGGTTTTATATAATTATTCCCCTTATCTAGATACTCCTCTTGATTTTTAACTATTTCCTCCATGACTTTACACAAAGTATTTTTTCTATTTTGTATACTTTTAATCAAAAACATAGCACTACTTATTTTGTCTTTTACATAATCTATAGCTTCCGAATCATTACTGCTATTAATTACATCTTTATATGTATTATTAATTATTAATTTAGGTAATAAATTATCATTCATTAAAACTACATATTCATCACTTATTTTTTTTACATAAACATCTGGAATCAAATATCCAATCTCTTCACCAGTAAAAAACCCCCTGGTAGGTTTAGGTTCCAATTTTTTTATTATATCTTCACATTCTTGAACTATTTTAGCCGAAACTCCAAGTTTTTTACCTATTAATTGATATTTTCCTTTTGATAACTCATATAAATAATTATTTATTACTTCCTCAACATAATTATTCATTATATTTTTCCTATGCAGTTGAAGTATTAAACATTCACTCAGTGACCTAGCACATATTCCAGGCGGTTCAAGTCCCTGAACTATATCTACACATCTCATCGCAGAATCCCTTGAAATACTCAGTTCTTCCATTAAATTATCTATAATCTTTTCATCTAAATATCCTCTATGATCAATATTATCTACAATATATCTACAAATACACTCATCTTGTCTATCTAAATTACTATGCATAACTTGTTCTCTTAAATAATCCTTAATAGTAGGCTTGCTACTTATAAAATTAAAAGGTGATACCAAATCATCTTCTTCATGTTTGTAGTATGATCTATCATTATAATTATCCATGGCCATGTCTCTAATTAATTCTCTATACTCTCTCAACTCATTATCAACTATTTCTTCTTTAGTTGTTTCTAAATTGTTTTCTACTTCCAAAACTACATTTTCTTGTAATTCCTTATCAATATGTTGTAAAAGTTCATAGGATGACATTTGTAATAACTTTATTGATTGTTGCATCTCCATTGTCATAATCAATTTTTGTTCCTGTGATAGCCTTAAATCAAAGCCTAAATTCATAAATATCCCTCCTACTCATATTAACTAATCATATCATAAATTATATGATATTTCTAACTAAATAGAGACAATCCATATTTCCCCGACAATAATTTATAAAAAGAGAGTTAGCCTATAACAAACTAACTCTCTAAACTATATTACAATTTAAATTAATTTAAATATTATCTACCATTCTTTTCATATGCTTCTCCTGAAGCAGCTGGAGCATTTGTTTTTCCTACAAAGCCAGCAAGTGCTAACATAGTTAATAGATATGGTATAATTGTAAACACTTCAGATGGTAATGACCATCCAAGCCCTTGGGCAAATATCTGGAATGATTCACCAAAGGCAAACAACAAACATGCTCCAAAGGAACCGATAGGTGTCCAGTTACCAAAGATTACAGCTGCTAAAGCAATGAATCCTCTACCTGCTATCATTCCTTCTCTATATATCGGTGTAACACCAATTGATAAAGCAGCTCCACCAAGACCAGCTAACATTCCTGATAATATTACACAAATGTATCTTACTAGGTATACATTTATTCCTAGTGTATCTGCAGCTTTTGGATGTTCTCCTACAGATCTAATTCTAAGTCCAATAGAAGTTTTGTAAAGTACAAAATGGGCTACAAATACCAATACTATTGCCATTATTACAAACCAGTTTAACCCAGATAAAATATCACCAATAATAGGAATATTCACAATGAATTCTGGTAAGTTGTAAGGAAGAAGGGTTACCAAGTCTGTTTGACCTCCCTTTCCATTGAATAATATATATATCAAGAAACTAGCTAGAGCTGTAGCAAACAAGTTAATAGCTGTACCAGAAATAACCTGGTCTGATTTTAAGTGGATACTAAGAACTGCATGAATTAATGCAAGTAATCCACCCGATACTAAAGCAAACACTATTCCTACTACAGGACTACCTGTTATATATGTTCCATATACAGCAAAAAATGCTCCTATGGTCATCATACCTTCAAGACCTATATTTACTACTCCTGAACGCTCAGAAAACACTCCTCCTAAGGATGTGAAAATAAGAGGTGTAGCTATTCTTAAAGTAGCTGTTATTAATGAAATGATACTAACAACAATTATATTATCCATTCATTATCTCCCCTTTCTTTTTCTTATTTCCAAAGTAAGTCACAATGTAATCTGTTGCTACAAATATAATAATTACTGATTGAATTAAAAATACTATTTCTTTTGGTATTCCACTAATTTGAAGAGCTCTTGAACTACTATTTAAAGCTCCGAACAATATGGCTGATAAAATACATGCTACTGGATTTTTCTTAGCTAACAGTGCTACTGCTATACCATCAAACCCATAGCTAGGAACCACCATAAAATCTTGAATTAAATGTTTCACACCAGCTACATGTGTAGCTCCACCAAGTCCAGCTATAGCTCCTGATAAAACCATAGCTAAAACTGCATTCTTAGCAACATTTACTCCACCATATTCTGCACCATGAGGATTTATACCAACGGCTCTTATCTCATATCCAATGGTAGTTTTCCATAATATAAACGCCATAATAATAGCTGTTATAATACCTATAAATAAACTTATATTAGCTGAACTTCCTTGAACAAATCTTGCAAGTTTTGCACTGTCTTCTATCATTGGAGTTGCTGATTTTCCATAAACTCCGAAAGAGGTTCTAAGTATAATATAGTTAGCTAAAGCTATAGAAATATAATTCATCATAATTGTATTTATAACTTCATTAGTTCCAAACTTAGCCTTAAGAAATCCCGGTATTCCTCCCCAAATTCCTCCTGCAACTATACCACTTACAATTATTAATGGAATGTGTACTATAGGACTTAATCCTGGTATGGTTCCTACTATAGCAGCTGCAACCATACCTAATACAAATTGCCCACCTACACCAATATTAAATAGTCCACATCTAAAAGCTACAGCATTAGCTACACCTGTAAAAATCAAAGGTGTCACTTCTGCTAATGTAGTCATTGCATTTCTTGATGTTCCAAAGCTCCCCTTCCATATAACCGAAACTAAATCAGTTAATGCTGTAAAGTACTGAGTTATTGAATATCCTTTTGCCCACATAACAAAAAATACTGATATAAACAAAGAAAGTATAACTGCTACTACAGGAAAGAGTATAGCTTTAATTGTATCCTTAACTTTACTACTCATTTTATTTCTCTTCCCCTTTCTTATCTAAGCTTCCACCAGCCATTAATATTCCTAGCTTTTGCTCATCTGCATCTTTTCTATCTAAAATATCTACTATTTCACCGTCATACATAACAGCAATTCTATCTGAAAGAGCTAAAATTTCGTCTAATTCTAAAGATACCAAAAGTACCGCTTTCCCTTTATCTCTCTCATCTACAAGTCTACTATGAATATATTCAATAGCACCTACATCTATACCTCTTGTAGGCTGAGCAGCAATTAATAATGTTGGGTCTTTAGAAATTTCTCTAGCTGCAATTAACTTTTGTTGGTTACCTCCAGATAAAGCAGATGCATTTACTTCATTACTAGGTGTTCTTACATCAAACTCTTCTATAAGTGTGTCACAATGTTTTTTGATAGCCTTATAGTCCATCATAATACCTTTATTAAATTCTTTGTTTTTATGAATTCCAAGAATAGAGTTTTCAAATAATGAATATTTTAGTATAAGTCCTCTTTTATGTCTATCTTCAGGAATATGTCCAATACCTGAGTCAATAATTTCTCTAGGAGATTTTCCATATAAATCTTTTCCATTTAATAATATTTTTCCATTGTGACCTTTTCTAAGACCTGTAAGTACTTCTAATAGTTCTGTTTGTCCATTCCCATCTACTCCTGCAATTCCTAAAATTTCGCCCCCATTAACAGTAAAGGAAACATTTTTCACAGCAGGAATACCTCTTTGATCATTGGCATATAGATTTTCAACCTTAAGAATTTCTCCTGTTAATTCAGATTCTCTTTTTTCTACCACTAAGTTTACCTTTCTTCCAACCATTAACTCTGCTAATTCATCAATACTAGTATCAGTAGTATTAACAATACCGGTAACCTTACCTCTTCTAATTATAGTAACTCTATCACTCATACTCATAACTTCTTTTAATTTATGAGTTATAAGAATGACAGATTTTCCTTCATTTTTTAAATTATCTAATATTTTGCCTAGTTCCTTAATTTCTTGTGGTGTTAGAACCGCTGTTGGTTCATCAAGAATTAGAATCTTTGCTCCTCTATAAAGAGCCTTAAGAATTTCCACCTTTTGCTGTTGTCCTACAGATATATCTTCAATAATAGCATTAGGATCTATAGAAAATCCATATTTATCTGATAATTCCTTTACATCTTTATATGATTTTTTTCTATCCATACATAATCCTTTATTGGGTTCACATCCAAGTACAATATTTTCAGCTACTGTAAAGTTGTGAACTAACATAAAGTGTTGGTGAACCATCCCTATTCCAAGCTTTATCGCTTCACTAGGATTGTTAATTTTAACCAAATTTCCATTAACATAAATATCACCTTTTTCTTGCTGATACAAGCCATAAAGTATATTCATTAAGGTAGTTTTTCCTGCACCATTTTCACCTAGCAATACGTGAGTTTCTCCTTGTAATAAATCAAAGTCTACACTGTCGTTTGCAATGGTACCAGGGAAAACTTTAGTTATACCTTTCATTTCAATTACTTTTTCCATTTCCCTTCCTCCTTATAATATTACCTACGTTTACATATTACATTAAAATACTTAACATTAGTTAAAATACGATATGCACTTTATAGAATCCATCTCCCATTATACCATAAAAATATTTCATTGAATATTATTTTTATTTTTCATACTATTTTACTTTCATAAAAATATACTATCAAAAGGTATAAAAAAAAGCTAGATGTAAAATCTAGCTTTTTATCTCTTTTTCATTGATTATTTAAAATCAATAACATCTTGTCTTGTAGCAGGCACTTTAATTTTACCTTCTTTAATTTGAGTTTCAAACTCTTCTGCTTTCTTAATTACATCAGCAGCAGTATTGTCTTTAGTTGTTGAAGACATTCCTACTCCACCTTCAGCAATTCCTAATTCAATATGCTTGGCTTTGAATGTTCCTTCAACAATTGATTTTGTTACATCATAAGTAGCATTATCAACTCTTTTCATCATCGAAGAAAGAATAACATCTTTAAATTCTGGAAGAGAAACTGCTTGATCTTTATCAACACCAATAGCCCAAACTTCTTTACCCGAATCTCTTAATTCTTTAGCAGCTTGGAACATCCCTGTACCAGCTCCTCCAGCTGCATGA
Organism: Clostridium sp. UBA5712; assembly: GCF_002419845.1. Lineage (NCBI taxonomy): Bacteria > Bacillati > Bacillota > Clostridia > Eubacteriales > Clostridiaceae > Clostridium > Clostridium sp. UBA5712. Next base: position 86,496 of record NZ_DIGW01000017.1, read on the forward strand.
TATATTACATCACATCCAGCTCCGTATAGTGATATAGCTAACTCTTTACCTTTGTTTCCATCAGCAAAAGAATCTGCGTATTTAACTGTTATTCCTGGGTTCTTGCCATCTGCACTTATAAGTCCAGCAGCCGCTTCTGGATTAACAGCTTTAACTCCAGCTGCAAATCCTGTTTCAAACTTTTGTATTGTTTCAGTATCTTTTCCACCTATAAATCCAACTTTGTTAGTTTTAGTAGTTAAACCAGCTATAACTCCCATTAAAAAAGAACCCTCTTCTTCTTTAAATGTTACTGACATTACGTTATCAGCTTCAACTACAGAGTCTATGATACAAAGTTTTGAATCTTGGTTGTTTTTAGCTACATTAGCAACTGCATCATATAATTGATATCCAATTGCAAAAGTTAGATCAGAACCACCATCTATTAATGCTTGTAGGTTTGGTTCATAATCTTCTTTCTTTTGAGCTTCAACTGAAGTGTATTTAACTCCAAACTCTTCTACTGCTTTTTTAACTCCTTCATCAGCTGATTGGTTAAATGATTTGTCATTTAATCCACCTTCATCTGTTGAAAGACCTACTGATACTTCTGATTTAGGAGTATCTTTGCCTTCACTTGCTGTGCCTTTGTCATCGTTTCCGTTACCAGCGCAACCTACAAGTAGGGATGCAGTCATAGCAACCGTTGCCATAAGAGCAACTATTTTTTTCATTTTCATCTTAAACCCTCCTGAAATAAATAAGTAATATAAATATATAAAAATTTTTATTATAGTATGTATTATAACCTAATAAAAAATTTTTATCATGTAAATAAATATATTCAGTATTATTTAATTTCATATATTTATATGCTGAATATACCATAATTATCCGTAAAAATCAAATAAAATTGACTGTAGTCTTACAGTCAATTTTATTTTTATTATCTATATTTTAAGATACAAACTCTGCATTCTTTAATACCTGTTGAGCTTTTTCACCGTCTTCATCAGCTACAAGTACTATTGGCCCAGTACAACCCATTCCACTCTCTGAGTATATACCCTCTTTCCAAAGCGCTTTACATGCATTTTCAAGCTCTAGTATATCTATACCTGCTATAGAGAAAGTTACTACCTTTTTAGGTGGCATTTTTACCTCTTCCTCTTCTTGAGATTTGTTAGCTTTTTTTGTAGTCTTATCTATAAATTCTTTTAATCCAGCTACATTAGCTGACTTAAACTCATCCCTAGCTATATCCAAAACCTTGTTTTCTGCACAAGTTGCACAGAATCTTAATGCTTCTGCAATAAGCGGTGCTCCTGAAGCTCTAGAAACTATATTAACTAACTTATCATAGTTTTCTCCAATTCCAGGACCATATCCAGCTCCTACAGTTTCATAATTCCCACCTGTAGTAAATGAAGAGAATATCTTAATTAAAAGATTTCCTGTTAATGAATCACAAACCATAACGTCCGGTGTTCCTGCTAAAAGGTCATTTCCTCTCATTACAGCTCCACCATCAGCTCTTAATGATTCAGTAAAGGATATGTCATATCCACCTTCTTGAGTTTCTCTTAGAATTCTTTCTACTTGTCTAGCACCATCAAGATTTAGTATTCCAACTTTTGGATTTTTAATACCACTAGCTTTAGCTACAGATATCCCAGATATAGCATTTTTAACCATACCCTCAACTCTATTTGTAGAAGTAGTTCCTGTAGTTGTAGCAATTATCATTTCTTTTCCTTTTCCAGGAGTCATTACTTTACCTACTGTAGAAACTCCTATTGGAAAATCAAAGTGTTGTGTAACACAACCATCTAATTCTCCACACTCTAACATAGATGTCATTTTTTTATGACCTTCCTCAGCTGATTCTACTTCTATTACTTCAAAATCAGCATCTACTTTAGGTCCAATTAAAACTATATCAAAATCGCCATATTTTACTTTTGCAAGTTCAGCAGCTTTAACCATCTCTTCGACTCCATGTTCAGAACCTAGTATAGTTAAACCTATTCTAACTTTTTTCTTGAATTGTCCGCTTTTTATTCCTGTTGCTATATCATTAAATACTTCAGCAATCATTGCTTTAGTAGCATTTTGACTCATTTCTACACCCCGTTTCTTTAATAACCTCTTATATTTAAAGAGATAAATTAGTAATTGTTAAGATTCAGTAGGAGCAATTATCCTTCTGAGTTTTAAGGCTCTATTTATCAGAGTTCATTAAAAAGCTTGCAAAATCCTTCATGGCATCTGCTACCATTGATTTAACTTCTTCTTTACTAACACCTGACTCATTGTCTAGTTTTCCAGTATTCTTTTCAACTAGTATAGAAACTCCATCAAATAAGTTAGTCATTCTTCCTAAGAATAAACTTCCTTTTCCTACGATCATAAAGTTATTTAAAATGCCATCTTTTATGTGATCTATTCCATGTCCCACTATTGGCACTCCAGATGGTATATGTCCTTGAGTTGGAGCGTAACCTTGATATCCATGTTCTTTTATAAATCCTGGTAATTCTTTTCTATCTAATTGACCCTTCTTAACAGCTAAAGCACCAATCATTTTATAGTTTTGAGTTGGAACATCTCCAGCTCCTGCAGGTTCAGTTATATCTGGAGTTTGCATTTCTGGTGCATACTTATCTACATCTGTTACTTTTAATCCAGCTGCTGTTAATGGATCAAGTACTAATGCTTCAAGTACAGCTTGTGGAGAAGCACCATGGCCAATTGTATGTTTTCCAATTATGTCAGTTCTTAAAATTGGACTTACTCCATCATTTTCTGAAACAAGAATAGCAAATCCTCCTAAACAATCTTCAAGTACTGGTAATTCTTTTTTTATGTGATCCTTACCATTCATTCCAAGCTTCGCAGTAGCTCCACCTGCAATTACTAATACATTTTTAAATATTCCACTCTTAACAAGTGACGCTGCATTTATTAATGCATGAGTAGGTCCTGCACAGAATCCTCTCATATCTGAACCAGTAGCTCCAGAAAGACCTACAACTTCACCTATAGATTTAGCTACGTTTCCGCCGCCTCTTTGGTTCATATCTCCTATTGCTTCTTCTGAACATTCTATTATATAACCTATTTCTTCTACAGGAATATCTAAATTGTCAACTAGATGCATTCCAGCAAGTACTCCTGATGATTTAACTGCTAAATTTTCAAGCATATAGTGAGCTGAAAGGTTTGGATCAAACTCATGTGCTCTTCTTACACAACCAACAAGGTTTCCATCTACATATAATCCTTCTGCTCCAGCATTATTAACTAACTCTTCAATTTTAGCCATTTCATCCCCAGTAATTTTTCCTGCTTTTTCTTTTAGTAATGGATGATTAGCTAATTTTTCTTTTATAGTCTCAACAAAAGACTCTTCTAATAAAACTAAGTCAAATACATCAGATATCTTCATTAATCCATAGAATTCATCTTGTGGCATTATTTCGCCGTATTTACCAAATCTATTAGCATTTTCTACATTCTTTCCAACCCATGGTCTTGGCATTTCGCCTAACTCTTCTGGTGTAATGTTTCCTATATAAGTTTGATTTGGTGCATAAGCTACAACATCCTCAAAACTTCTTAAATTATTTTTTATAGCCTTTAAATATTCTGAATCTGGATTTGTTTGTTTTTCTAATGTTTGTGTAGTTCCATTATGTATTACCATATCTGGAGTATTCACTAAAATATAAGATGCTTTCTTTATAACTGGAAAATTCATTTTTAATTCAACCTCCCTTAATAATGTGCGTTTATAATAATTTATTTTGTAATTTGCACAATCTATAATAAATAGGTACAAACTATTCATTGTACATTGTGCAAACTAGACATCTTCTTATTAATATATTTAGTAATTAGGGGTAATCCCCTAATTACTAAATCATTAATTTTAATTATTCAAATATTTTTTGTCCATCAACTTCTGTTTCAAGAGCTTTTAAAGCCTTTTCAACAAGTTTTCTTCTTAATGTATATTCATCCTCTTTTGTTAAGTTTGGATTTCCAAGTGGATGAGGAATAGCTACTGTAGGAATTATTCTATTAGCTCCAACAGTTAAAGATACTGGAGTAATAGTACACATGTGAACTACTGGAAGTCCAGCTCTTTCTATTTCTTTAACAAGCGTTGCACCGCAACGTGTACAAGTTCCTCACGTAGAAGTTAATACAACTGCATCTACGCCGTCAGCTATTAATTCTTTAGCTGCAAACTCACCATATTTTTTAGAAGATGCAACAGCTGTACCATTTCCAACTGTAGAATAGAAGTATCTGTGTAATGCTCCTATTTTCCCTTCTTTTTCAAGATCTCTTAGAACATCTACTGGGATAACTCTATCTGGATCTTCATTAGCATACACTGGATCATGACCACCGTGTGCTGTTTCAAAAGTTTCTCCAGTTAAATCATTAATTCCTTCTATATCATATTTACCAATTTTAGAAGCTGAAGATGACTCTATGTGATCTGGGTTTCCTTTTGGAACTATACCACCAGATGTAACTATAGCAATTTTAGCTTTAGTTATATCTTTTATTGCTGGCATTGGATCAACTCTATCAAAGTCAGGCATTTTAAATTCTGTAACGAATTCTTCACCTTTTAATTTTTTAACAAGCATGTCAACTGCTCTCTTAGATCCTCTTTCAGTTGCAAAATAGTTCTTTCTTATTCCTCTTTCAATGTAGTTCTCTTCTACTGGAGAACCTACTTCTTCTCCCTTAGCTAATTTAATAGCTAATTTAGCCATTTTAGGTAATGCATCTCTCATACCTACAGCACTATTTCTTGTAGAGATAAGATATAAATCTTTTTTATACATGTCTGCACCTGGATTTTCAATGTACATTCCAGATAATACAGGTATATTCAACTCTTCTTTAACTGCCTTACATACATCTCCACATGCAACACCATATCTTCCAGCGTTAAATGCAGGTCCAGCTATAAATAAATCTGGATTATATTTTTTTACCATTTCGATAATTTCAGCTTGTGCTTCTTTTGTATTCTCAGCATAATAAGAATCTCCACAAATAACTGTAGCAACTATCTCAACGTCTTCTTTCTTTAATAACCCATTTAATCCAAGTCCAGGTCCTACAAACCCTTCACGAACCTCAGGTTTAATATCAGCTTTTTCTTCTCCGCCTATTCCTGCGTAGAATTGGTTTATATAATGAACAACTTTTAACATAGGTGTTCCCCCTTTCATGGGACTTGCCCTCTAGAAATTCTATTTCTTAGGTCAATTAATTTAACATTTTCTATTAAAATTATTTATTAAAGATATTTACAGAATTGGTCTCTTACATTTTTAACTTCTTCTATAATAGCATCAACATCAAGAACCATTTCCATCATTCCGCATTGTTCGTCATAAATAGCTTCATCACATTCTGCTTTCATTTCTGGCTCTACAACGTGGAAAACAGATAATCCAAGATCAACTCCTGCTAAAGGACCTGCAAATGTTGGGTCTCCAGCAGCAACTGTTTCAGCAGATAATCCAGATGCTTCCGCTTCTGCTCCTCCGATTACTACCACCATGTTCTCTGCACCATATTTTTCAGTTAAATCTTTAACTCTTTGTTGGATCTCCAGATCCATTGCACCTGCAGCTGTTCAGACAAAGCACTCTGTTGATGCAAAAACAACTTCTGCTCCTGCTGATTTAACACAAGCCTCTATAGCTGGTCCTGGTATTCCGTCTCTATCTCCTATACAGATAGCTTTTTTTCCTTGTAACATAGTATCTATCTCCTTTTCAATGTACTCATAATCATTAAACTAAACTTTTTAGTTATATTTTAAAATTAATATCCTTTTGCTGTTAAGTAGTTAAATCCTACTTCGCTAGTTGCTCCAGTAATAACTTGGATTTCAGCTTCAATTGATCCATCTTCTCTTAAGCTTCCCATGTGTCCACCAGCAATAGTATTTGCAGCATCTACATGACCAATTACTCTTTTCATAGGTGGTAAAATAACAACTTCGTTAGCATTACCTCCAGTTACTACAGCATCACCCTTTGGAGTTGAGTCTGCTAATGATTGAGACATACCATCTTGACCAGCATACTCATCTGTAACTAGAACAGTTTTAACGCCTTTAGCTGTAACCTTATTACAGTTCATAACTAAGTCCGCATCTGGATTTCCAAATCCTTCTTCAGAAATTATAGCAGCATCTGCTCCTAAGAATTCTACTAACTTAGCAACCATATTTGATGATCTCTCTTTATCAGCTAGATATACGTTTTCATTTGTTATAACGCAACCTAAGAAGTTAAAGTCCTTGCCATGTCTCTCATATAAATCTTCTATTATTGGATGATTCATATGAACATAAGAAGGGTTCTTATCACAAGCAGATACACAGTTTCCACTTACGATAGCTCCGTCAAATACTTCTGTTGGATAAATAAATGTAGGAATTATTTTCTTAGCATCTACACCATATACATAAGTATCATGTAATAATCCTTGTGTTTGAAGCATATATACATATACTACCTTAGGTAACTCTGGATATTGTTGAACTTGTTGTAGAAGTGGTAGTGTCTCATAAGTTTTCACTTCATCAGGTTCCACATTCTTACCTGCTTTTCCAAGGTATGTAGCTGCTTTAAATCCTATAGTTCTTACTGCTTCTTCATGATCATGTTGTAAAATTCCTTCTTTTGGTTCACATATAATCACAAGGTTATTTGTTTTTGAGAACGGTGTATATTTAGCACCTTCTCCACTCATATCAACTATACCTTCTTGGAACCCAACTATTTTACCAGTAGTTACAACTGCAGCTCCTTTTAAAACATGTGTTCTTCCAGAACCTACTGTATCTACCTTACTAATAAAACCTGGAAATATTCCACCATTTCCTTCTACTTTAACTCTTGGTTCAACTACGTCTTTTACAGGTATTATTCTAACTTCCTCACCTGGTCTTGCAATATCAAAATCGATACTTGCAATTCTTTCGTCACCAGATACCTCGTTTAATAACTCCTCTTTGTTTACATAAAGAACTCCGTTCTCAACTTTTGTTTCTGGTCCAAATTGAAGATCCTTAATAAATATCTTTCCAATCTCTAGACGCAAAACCTTCACCTCCTAAAAATATATAGGTCACTTTTTATTTATTAGAAGATGGGAGGTAATCCTCCTCATCTAATAACCTTTTAAACCTTGAAAATTGAAATTATAATGTTTCGTAGTATTCTTTAATGAATCCTTCGATATCATCTAGTGTAGCAATTTTATCTGGAGTTATTGTAGCTACACAAGCTCCACCATTGTAAATTTTCATAGTTGGAAGTCCTAGAACTTTTTGTCCTATAGCAACTCTTCTTGCTCCACCTATGTTTAAGCTAGCAAATTTTATTTTATCTTCATACTTAGGTTCTAAATCGTGAACACCTGGCATTAAAGCTATACATATTTCACATTTATCTCCCCAAAAATCTACGAAAACTGGTTTATCACTGTTTAAAACTTCTGACTCAAAATTATCTTTGTTTAATTCTATCATTTTATTTTACCTACCTTTCATATTATAAATATTTATTAATATATAATTTACCTAAAGTAAATAAATTATATTCTAATGTAAATTTTCTATATAATGCTCTGCATTAGTAGCCGCAATAGCTCCATCTGCTGCCGCTGTAATAACTTGTCTTAATGATTTTTCTCTAACATCTCCAGCTGCAAATACTCCTGGTATGTTAGTTCTCATTTCTTCATCAGTTATTATATCTCCTCTTTCAGTCATGTTTACTTTACCTTTAAACAGTTCTGAAATTGGTAAATATCCAACAAATACAAAGCAACCATTAACTTCTAAAGTACTAACTTCACCAGTTTTTCTATTTTTTATAGTTAAGCTTTCTAGAATTTCATCTCCGTTAGCTTCTTCTACAACAGAGTCCCAAATAAATTTGATTTTAGGATTTGCAAAAGCTTTTTCTTGTAGTGATTTAGCTGCTCTTAATGAATCTCTTCTATGAATTACAGTAACAGTTTCACCAAATTTAGCAAGATATATAGCTTCAGTAATAGCTGAGTCACCACCGCCAATTACAGCAATATCAAGATCAGTAAAGAAATCTGCATCACATGTAGCACAATAAGAAACTCCTCTACCTCTTAACTCTATCTCATTTTTAAATCCACCAAGTCTTGGAGTCGCTCCAGTTGCAATTATTATTGTTTTAGCTTGATATTCACCTTTTCTACATTTAATAACTTTAATATCACCTTCTAAAACAGTTTCAACTACTTCGTCTTTAACAAACTCAGTACCAAAATCTTCTGCTTGTTGTCTCATTCTTTGACTTAATGTTGTTCCAGTACACTCTTCAATTGAACCTGGATAATTCTCTAGTTCGTCAGTTGTTGTTGCCTGACCACCATATTTCGCCCTCTCAATGATTAACGTTTTCATTCGTGATCTTGAAGCATATAGTCCTGCTGATAATCCTGCAGGTCCTCCTCCAATTATTATAGTGTCATAAATTTGTGACATATCAATATACCTCCCTTAGTTAATAGCATGATCTATTAAGTCTGAATCTATTACTTGAAAATCTGTTAATATTTTTTCACTCCATTTTGGAGTGTTAAAATCTCTTAAAAATTTTTCTGTTGTACCTATAGCATTTTCTATAATTTCTAAAGACTGCAAATCAACTCCATTGACAACCTCCGTTGAAACACAAACAGTTCTGTAAGGAGTTTCATTGGGCTTTACACTTCCCATCAATGGATGAGTAAGTATTCTATTGCCTTTATGAATATAATTTCTTACTTTTTTTAGTATATCCAACTGGGGCACATCTATAAACTCAACTTTAAACTTTTCTTCAAATTTTTCTTTTGACATAGGATTGTTAGTTACAATAAATAATGGTTCTATCATTTAAATTCCTCCTATTAGGTGCATATAAAAAAGCATAGCGCAAAATATTAATATATTTTGCCCTATGCCTCTGTATTTTAACCTGAGAGTTTTGCTCCTTCGGTGCATATACGCTTTCCAGAGTTTTGTCCATTTTCGGTCCTTTTGCCTGAGAGTTTCATATTTATTTGGCAAAATAAATACTTGCTTCTTCGGCTACCTAATTTAATAGATCCTCTCCCGAAAATATCATCCAAATTATTATTTTCTTTACTTGCTATCTTTAATACCAGTATATAATATATTTGTCTAATATTCTACATATTTTTATTGTTTTGTTATTTGATTTTTCTATAGTTTCTATAAAGTTTTTTTAATGAAAATATTCTGTCAATTGTATATATCATTATATCCTACATATATATCCCCTACTAATATGGAGAAATTCGTTGCATACCAACCCCTAGAGCATACTCATATACCTATTTTTTTCATTTTCAAAAAAATTTTAAAATAAATTTACTTATGATATATTCAAATGCCTATGCGTATAAACGTAAAAATACATTGATATTTTTTTAACTTTTTAAATATGGTTATTATTTTTTCTATAAATCAATTTCTGTACTTTATTGTTATTAAAATATATTTGAACCGCCCAATGTACAATAAATTTATTTGTATATTATAATTTAAATTATAAATTTTTATTCTGTTTATAATAATATGGAAGGATATAACCTTAAATCATATCCTTTTTAATACACTACTTCATATTTTTAAATCCGATTTGTCTCAATCCCTCATAAGCAATTATAGCAACTGTGTTGGAAAGGTTAAGAGATCTAGTTGTAGTATCTACCATAGGCACCTTTATAAGATTATCTTTATTTTCTTCTCTTATATAATCAGGTAATCCTTTAGATTCTCTACCAAATACTAAAAAATCACCTTCTTTAAAATTGGGTTCATTATAATATTTAGTTCCTTTAGTAGTACAAAAATAAAATGTTCCATTCTTATATTTTTCCCTTAAAGCTTCATAACTTTCATGAATTTCTAACTCTAACTGTGGCCAATAGTCAAGTCCAGCCCTTCTTACTGCTTTTTCATCCAAGCTAAATCCTAAAGGTTTTATTAAATGCAGCTTACAGTTAGTAAGTACACAAGTTCTACCTATATTCCCAGTATTTTGAGGAATTTCTGGTTGAAATAATACTATGTTTAAGTTCACTATTACGTCCTCCTAAAAATAAGCCTATTCAGGCTTGATAAAGATATAATACTTCATTTCTATTTCTATGTAAAGTTTATAACTTTAAAAACTTTGTTTAACATTCTATTTTAATATAAACTCTTCAATGACATGAGCAACTCCATCATCTTCATTACTAAGAGCCACATAATCTGCTTGTTTTTTTACAAATTCTTCAGCATTTCCCATAGCTACACCTACCCCAGCAAATTTAATCATAGAAATGTCGTTTTCGTTGTCTCCCATACAAATTACTTCCTCTCTATGAATTCCATAATACTCGCATATTTTCTTTACTGCTTCTCCCTTGGATGTCCCCTTTTTCATAATCTCAAAGCTACTCTCCATAGAACTTACTACTTCAAAGCTTTTTAGATTTAAAAATTCTTCCTTTGCAGCTATAACTCTCTCTTTATCCTCATGTACTACCATAACCTTAATCAGATTTCCATTTTCTTCAAATAACTTTTCCCATTCATTTATAATTCTTATGGCTACCTGTCTATTTTTAGGTAAGGTTGCATTTGCTTTACTATATATTAATGCTGAATGCTTTATCTCTTCTGTATATATTGTGTCAGTACTATAAAATTGAGGCATAATATCATACTTTTTTAATAATTTTAAAATGACTCTACATTCTTCTTTATTTAGATACTCTTCATATATAGCTTTATCTAAATCTTTTTCTCTAATATAAGCTCCATTTGAAGCTATAATAGGAGTTTTCACCCCTATTATATCCCCATAATAATTGGCTGACACAAATATTCTTCCTGTGGCAACTACAAATTTAACTCCTTTATTATGAGCTTCATTGATTGCATTTAAATTTCTTTCAGATATTTTCTTTTTACTATTTAATAATGTGCCATCCATATCAACACAAATTAATTTATATTTCATTAGTCCCTCCATAGATTAAATACAAAATACTTATTAATAATGTATTTATACCATTTTTCTCTTTCCTTAATATAATTCTCAATATACATGAAATATTCTTTTTTTTCAAATGTACTTGATAATATTTCTCCATAAAATTCATCATAGACCAAATTTACAATATCTCTTAATCTATTTTGTAGTTCTCTATCCCTTATAGACTCTACAAATTCTAAATCTCCACTACTTTTACTTTTTACTATACCTTGAGTTCTTAGTCTTTTTAAATAATAATTATATAAAGGTATCATGCTTTTATTATTAACTATTCTCATCTTATTAATCTCATACAGTCCAGCAAATATAGCTATCATTACAGCTAATGCTCCTGTAGTTACATATATTCCTATATATCTATTTAATTTATCATCTTCTCCTATTTCACTTTCCTCTTCATTAAATCCTGGCTTATTTTTATTAATTTTATTATTATTAGATTCATTATTGGAATTACTTTCTGTTGCTGTATTTTCTAATTCAATTTCTTCTTGAGATTCTTCGTATTCTGTGGGAGTTGGTGCCGAATCTACTATGGCCCATTGATTTCTATAAGGGTTTATAAGTATTTCTGCCCATGCATGAGCGTCAGCATTAGTTACCTTATAGCTACCATCCTCTCCTTTATCATCTGACATCTTAAATCCTTCTACATATCTAGCTGGAACACCTGCAATTCTACACATCATTACTGTTGCAGACGCAAAATAAGTACAATATCCTTTCTTATCTAACAGTATAAAATTACTTACAAAATCGTTATATTCATCATTATCTCCAACATTAGTAACATACTTATAATTTTTCATCAAATAACTTCTTATAGCTAAGGCTTTTTCGTGAGTGGTTAGTCCCTCCACAGTCTTTTCTTTTGCTTGTGCTTCACCAATTAATATATCATCAACTATTTTATATACTTCATCATTAATCGGAGCATCAAGCTGAAGATAATTCATGTAATGTAGCATAAAGTTATTTAAAAAGGAACTTTCTTTGTTTACATACTCCATACCTTTAGATGTATCTATTGATGACATTAAATTTTCTCTATAAGAATAATCATCAACTCCAAACTCCCTTTGAGGCATTATATAAATTTCATTCAATGGAGTTTTTTTATACATAGAATTTTGAATTCCTTCAAGATAATTATCAAAATCACCATAAGATATATAACTAACCTTGTAAGGTTCTTTTATCTCTACATCACTCATAAATATAGGAATTAAATCTACAAACAAATCCTTACTATCATTAATAATATTATTACTATTATTAGGAGTAAAATAAGAAGTAGTTTTAAAGTTTTTTCCTGGAATTATAGTTAATGTTTTTTCTTCAGTCTGAAAACTTTCATCTTTTGTTGGTTGCATAAGTTTATGCATGGGCATATTGGAAGCTTCATTAATCTCAACCTTTCTCATTACTTTATCTTCAGATTTTATCCATGATCTTCCTGTATAATAATCCATAGCCTTTCCTCTTAAATAAAAAGGCTTATCTGATATTACTTTAAACACCTCTCTACGATTTAATGCTATTGATCCTCCTAAAATTGTAGATGAATCACTATACCCACTTTGCTTCATTGAAAAGCTTCCCTTCAAAGCTTCTAAAGAAGGATTTTTTTCCTTTTCTTTTTTTCTTGCAAATTCATTTCTAAAAAAAGTAGTAACACTGTCTACAGTTTTCCCTTTGTATTCCTGTGGTAACATAAATACTAATCCAGGAATTAGTAAAGCAAGTATTAGTATTAACGTAATCATATATGTTATATTAATATCTATTTTAACTTCTCTTCCTCTATATTCTCTGCATTTTTTAATATATTCTCCTGTTCCTAATGTTATAATAACAGCTGCTAAAAAATAAGGAATGTTAGGAATAACATTTTTATAGAATATTTGGTACCAGAAAATCACAAAAACACCTATTGAAAAAAACAAAGGAGTATATATGAATTTCTGAGTTATAGATATAAGCACAGCTATAAGTAAAGGAATTCCTATTGAAAATATATGAATAAACTCCTCAAAGTTAATATTTTTAGCCTTGAGGGCTGCATTATTTATATTTTTTAAATTAAGTGATATTACTTCAATTTCCTTCAATACAAATATTCCAGAAGTTTTATAGCTAATTATCCCTATTAAAATAAAAACAATAATAAAAAAGATTATTTTTTTCCTTATACTATTAAGTACTTTAGAAAAAAACAGGTAAATTAGTATACCCATGGCAAATAGTAGAAGTAAAAATACAAAATTTAGTTCCTCTATTTTAAAACAATCTACTATAAGCTTTATTACTAATGTAAAATTTATAATAACTAAAAAAGATTTTAATATTTTTTCTTCAATCACTCTCATGGCATCACCTTATTTCTTCTATGCTATAACAATTTATACCTTTATTTAACATATGTGAAATAGCATCATCACTAACCTTCGGTATTTTATCTAAATAAAATAATGTAACCTCATATCCCTCTGTAGATAAATTTATAAAGTAATCTATATTTTCTTTACTCATATCATAGGTTACTATGACAACAGCACTTTTCTTATTCACATTATACATAAACTTCTTCATAAAAAGAGGCAACTTACCTCTTCCCTCACTGTACTTACTTACCATATGAGTTTTTAATCCTTCTAAATGCTCTTTATTGCTAATATTAAAAACTTCAGTATTTTCTCCTATAATTATAGCTTGTGAATTAGCGCTTTTCTCCTGCATATATTTTATTAGAGATAAGAAAAACTCTACAAGTTCTTCCTCTCTTACTCCATCTTTATCCATACTAAGAGGATCTTTTCTTAAGTCTAAAAACACATGTATACGAGGACTTTCACTACTTTCATATTCCTTTACAAATAATTTTCCATGTTTTGCAGTAACCTTCCAGTTTACCCTTCTATAACTATCTCCAATTCTATATTCTCTAATATTTTTGATAGTTTCTAAGCTTTCTGGTCCTTTGTTTAGCTCCTGCATTATTGTTTTAGTATTAAACTCTCTTAAATTAGCTCCTTTAATTTTAATGCTCTTCAAAGTGTATATGCTAGGATATACCTTTATAGTTTCTTTATGGCTATAGGAACATTTCCAAGTAAAAACTCCAAATATATCACTAACTATACTCGTTGTGCTACCTAACCTATAGTCACCTCTAATTGGTATTTTTATATCTTTCTTTATAAATTTATTACCATTTATTTTTATAGAAATAATATCTCCTCTATATTTATTCATAATTCTTTTTAAAAGAGAATTTTCAATTTCCATATATGATATTGGAAATATTGAATCATTGTATACCTTTATAATTATATTATTATTTTCACCTGCAATTATTTCCTTTTTATCACTAACTACATCAATATTTAAATTTTTACTTACAAAATAAATATATATACTTGTAATGATCAACACTAAGAGAAAGCAATAAAAAATAGAATAGGGTAAATTCCCTCCTGAAAACAGAGCAAATATATAAGACAGAATAGTTAATATAAAATAGGACTTTTTAATCTTCAACATACACTCTCACCTTTGGAGCTATTACCACATTTAAAATTTCTTCTAAAACATTTTCAGCCTTTATTCCCCTTGCAATGGAGCCATTGGTTAATATTATCCTATGAGAAAGAACTAACTTAACATTTTCTTTAACATCTTCTGGTATTACATAATTTCTATTCTTTATTAAGGCTGTAGCCTGTGCAACCCTAAGTAATGCTAATGAAGCTCTTGTACTTCCACCTAATACTATCTCTTTATGGTTTCTTGTGGCATCAATAATATTTACTATATACTTGTTAATCTCATCATTAACCTTTATCTCCTTAACCTGTTTTTGAATATTTATTATATCTTCTTTTGAAGCCACTGGCATTAATTTATCTAATGGATTTTCTTGTCTATACAAATTTAAAATATAAGCTTCATCCATTTTGCTTGGATAACCAAGATGTACTTTTATCATAAATCTATCCAGTTGAGCCTCAGGTAAAGAAAAAGTTCCCTCATATTCGATAGGATTTTCTGTAGCCATTATAAAAAATGGCTTCTCTACCTCATAGGTTATGCCTCCTTCTGAAACTTGCATTTCTTCCATGACTTCTAATAGTGCAGACTGTGTTTTTGGTGATGTTCTATTAATCTCATCTGCTAACACTATATTTGAAAATATAGGTCCCTTATTAAACGTAAACTTCCCTGTACCAGCATTGTAAATTGAGATACCAGTAATATCTGATGGAAGTAAGTCAGGTGTAAATTGAATTCTACTATATGTTAAGCTCAAACTTTCTTTTATGGCTTTTATCAAAGTTGTCTTTCCAACTCCTGGTACATCTTCTATTAAAATATGACCTCCTGAAATCATACCTTTCATGATATCATAAATCTCCTTTTGTTTTCCAACTATAACTTTTTCTATATTAGTAACAATATTTTCAATAAGTTCTACATTGTTTTTCATTTTAATCCTCCCAATTTTGTCCCTTATTTTATTCTTACTATTTCGGTAACATCACCAAAAAAACCTTTTAATTTTTTGAATTTTTTAAAAATTTTACCCAGATATAGACATTCTATGCCTATATCTGGGTAATAATTTTAATCTTTTCCTATTCTAACAACAGTATTTTTACTAGCATATATACTTTCACCAACTAAAATCTTTTCTACTATTTCACCATTTTCATATCTAATTCTATAGGTATTTACTATATATCCATTTACACCATTTTTTTCTATCACTATTTTGCCCTCTTCTAAGCTATAATCATAAATAATTTCTTTTTTAGGCTTTATTTCCTTTGCAATTTCACTTCTTATTTCATAATGGGGGTCCCGTTCTTCTTCATTAGAAAATATATTAAAAGTTATTTCTTTGTTTTTGACAATAACTTCAAGTAAAATAGGATAGCTATAATTATTTTTAAACTTAAAATCTGAAGCTCCATAAGCTATCATGGCATCCTGTCCCATGGGCACATATGATATTATCTTACTATGATTTTTCCTTTCCGTTATATATAAATTACTTTTTAGTACGGCATTATATAAAGTTGAAGAAACTTGACATACCCCTCCTCCAATTTCATCTATAAAAGCTCCGTTTTTAATTACCTTTGCATATTCAAAACCTTTTCCTGGGGTGGTTGCACCTACAACCTTATTGAAACTAAATTCATCTCCTGGCATAATTATAGTATTATCTATATACTTAGCTGCCATTTCAATATTCCTACACCTTCCAAAACTAGAATTTATAAAACTAGTTGTATAGGATGCTATCTTAGTATTTATACTTTTTAAGTCATCTTCCATAATCTTAGGAAACACCTTATTAAAATCCGCATTTATGATAATATCACCATCATCTACACTATTATTTATAGCTTCTATAATACTTTTATTTAATGCTTCTCCATTTATCTTTCTACCTATTTCGTGAGGCGTTATAAGAAATCCACTCCATTCATGATCTACTGTTGCATTTACCGGTGACTTATTTTGTTCTTTTTCTATAACCTTTAAAAACTTGTTAAAACTATCAGCCTTTAGACTTGTTTCCGTATAAAACTCCCTGTCTATACCTTTCTTAATATTTTTATATTTACCTATAAAACTGCCTTCCTTTCCCCAAAGTAATGCCATATCAACAATCTCTTCTATATTCTCACTAACACCTAGTTCACTAAAAGATATTTCATAACTCTTTTCATCAATTTGAACTTTTACATTTCTATTTAAATTTATATCTGTTATATCTTTATCTACTTTAAAAATAGCTTCTTCTTTACTTAATAATGAAACATCTATTTTGTTAATACTAATTCCTTTACATATAAAATTTTCATGATTTCTAATAATAATTTGTACCTTTATTAATATGAAAGAACAAACAATAAACAATATTGTTAGTAATAGAAAAGTTATTCCCATAAACTTTTTTTTCAAACCATTCACCTCCATATATAAAATATATGAGTCTAAGTAAGTCATTATAATATGTAGTTATAAATTTTCAAAAATAGGCACTTAGATTAAATCCTTAATCCAAGTGCCTATTAAAATTATTTAAGATATATTATATTGTACTATGACATTCTTTTTATTCTTCGCTTCCAGCTTGGAGATAAAATTTCATCTATAATATCTCCCATAACTGCAATCCCGCATAACCTATCTTCTTCATCCACAACGGGTACAGAGTATAAATCATACTTTACAGCTATAGCTATAGCAACATCGATTTCATCTGTGTCCACCACTTTAAATGGTTGTGTATTCATCATTGACTTTAGTTTAGCATCTGAATCAGATATCACTAAATCAATTAGAGGAACAGCTCCTTGTAGCCTTTCTTCTTTGTCAACAATATATATATAATGAGCTATTTCTTCATCTGGTCTAAGCTCTTTTAGTATATTAATGGTTTCTTTTACAGTTATATCTATATTAAAGGATATAAAATCAGTATTCATTATATTACCAACTACTTCATCCTCATATTTCATAAGATCTCTAATTTCAGTTTCATCATCATCATCTAAATTCACTAATACACGATTGGTAGTTTCTTCGTCCATATCATCTAGCATATTAGCAATTTCATCATTGGGCATAATATCCAATATTTCCCTTGCCTTATCTTCACTCAAATTTTTTAAAATATCCTTTACCATATCATGGTCAACTTCTTCTAAGGTATCTGAAGCTAAATCTATATCTAGTCCATCTATTACTTTAACTCTGTCTTCTAATGATAAATCTTCAAGAATTTTAGCAATATCTGCTGGATGTAACTTACTTAACTTATTGTATGGAGTTGTTAGCTTTAAAGAAGAATCTACCATCTCTAAAGATTGAACGCTCTCCCAACTTATTAAATTTTCTTTTGGCTCTTTATTAAATAGAGCATATACATGCTTTATTGGATTCTCAATTTTCATTTTTCTAGCAATTGCTAAAGTACCCGACTCTACTCCAATCACAGTTAAATAGCCATTTCTTTTAACCATTTTCAAATCAACAACTCTAACTATTTTTTTACCATTTACATCTACTATATCTTTATCTAATAAATGTTGAGATAAAAGATATGAATATTTCCTTGGAATTATATCTTTAACTTGTACAACCTTTATAATGAATTTACCATTTTCTTTATACACATCAATATTTCTAAATTCAAAGTTTTCAATTTCTCTTCCATTTTTAATCTTGTATCCAATAGCCCTTGGATATCCATAATCTGTAGTTACATAAATATCTTCTAACTTTCCTATACAATAATTTAATTCATCATAAACCCATCTGTTTAAAATACTACTTAGATAAAATTCTGATAGTCTATCCATGTTATTCCTCCTTCAATAGAGGAATATGTATATAAGTGTCTATAACTTAATAAACAGTACTCCTCTATTTCTATTCGATTTATAAATGTCATCACAGTCCTTACACAACAAAGGCCCACCGTCCATTAATTTCTCACCACCTAATTAAATATATTTATATTACTTATTATAGTCTACATCTTTAATTTTGTAACTATATTATTCAAATTTGGTTGAATTTCTTCATATTTATTTAATATCATGACTTTTCTCTATTTTTATTCAATTTACTATCTTATTCTAAGTCAATCTAACTTTTATATAAAATTTTCCTATGATAGTCCTATTCATATTTGTCTCTTATTATGATAATATAGTTTAATGTACAAATTAGTGCGAGAAAGGAGGTATCTTATTATAAACTTGCTGATATTATTGAAATTATTATTGTCATTAGTATTCTCTTTAAGAATTTAATTACTCGAAGTAAGTTTATATAAGAAAACCTATGAAAAGTAATACACAATTTTTACCTATTTCTAGAGAAGATATGAAAAAAAATCATATTTCTCAACTTGATTTTATAATAATAACTGGAGATGCATATATAGATCATCCATCCTTTGGAACTGCGATAATTGGAAGGCTTTTAGAAAGCGAAGGTTTTTCTGTGGGAATTATAGCTCAACCTAGTTGGGACTCTTGTGAAGACTTTAAAAAACTTGGTGAACCTAAATATGGATTTCTTATAAACTCCGGAAATATAGATTCTATGGTAAACCACTATACTGTTGCTAAAAAGAAAAGACATGATGATCTTTATTCTCCTGGTGGTAAGGGTCGTTATAGACCAAATAGAGCTGTTATAGTGTATTCAAACAGAGCTAGAGAAGCATATAAAAATACACCTATAATTATTGGTGGTATAGAAGCTAGTCTTAGAAGATTTGCCCACTATGACTATTGGGATGATAAAATTAGAAAAAGTATAATTCTTGATTCCAAGGCCGATCTTTTAATATATGGTATGGGTGAAAAACCTATAGTTGAAATTGCCAATTTATTAAGATATGGAAAACCAATTAATCATATTACTTCAGTTAGAGGAACTTCTTACGTGACCAATAAATTAGATGACATTAAAGACTATATATTGTTGCCTTCATTTGACGAAATTACTTCTGATAAAAAAGCTTATGCTAACAGCTATTTTCTTTCTTCTAGAGAACAAGACTCCGTATGGGGTAAGCCCTTAGTAGAGCCTTATGGTGATAGATTTGTAGTTCAGAATCCACCTCAAAAACCTTTAAGTACTAGGGAAATGGATAGGGTTTATAATTTACCTTATACTAGAACTTATCATCCTATTTATGAAGAAGCTGGTGGTATACCTGCTCTTAAAGAAGTTAAGTTTTCTATAACTAGTCATAGAGGTTGTTATGGAAGTTGTTCCTTTTGTGCTCTAACTTACCATCAAGGTAGAGTTATTCAAAATAGGAGTCAAGATTCTATAGTATCGGAAGCTAAACTTTTAACTGAAGATAAAGATTTTAAAGGATATATACATGATATTGGTGGTCCAACAGCTAATTTTAGACAGAGGGCTTGTAAAAAACAAATTGAACATGGAGTTTGTAAGGATAGGCAGTGTATGTTTCCTACACCTTGTAAAAACTTAATAGTAGATCATACTGAATATTTAAGTCTTCTAAAAAAAGTTAGAACCTTACCTAATGTAAAAAAAGTTTTTATTCGTTCTGGTATCAGATATGATTATCTAATATACGATAAAAATCCAAAATTTTTTAATGAACTATGTGAACACCATATAAGTGGTCAGCTAAAAGTAGCTCCTGAACATATAAGTGATAAGGTACTTTGTGAAATGGGTAAACCTTCTAAAGATGTTTACGAAAGGTTTATAACAAAATATCATGCCATTAATAAAAAATTAGGAAAGAAACAGTTTGTGGTACCCTATCTTATGTCTAGTCATCCTGGTAGTGATTTAAATGCTGCCATAGAGCTAGGACAATATATAAAATCCATGGGACATATGCCAGAACAAGTTCAAGACTTTTATCCTACACCAGGTAGTTTATCAACTACCATATATTATACTGGTATAAATCCTTTTACTAATAAAAAAGTTTATGTAACCAAAAGTCAAAAGGAAAAAAATATGCAAAGAGCTCTTTTACAATTTGGGAACCCTGAAAATCACAATCTAGTTAAATCAGCTTTAACTAGTTGTCATAGAGAAGATTTAATAGGTAACGGTAAGAATTGTCTAATTCCAACTAATCCTATTATAAAAAGAAAGTCTTCTCAAACTCCTAATAATAAGGAAAAAAGTAATGTAAAGAACACTAATTTTAAAAAATCATCTAAAAATACTACCCCAAATAAAAGAACTAAGAAAGCTTCTTATAGAAAATAACTTATTATCATTCATCTAACTGATAAAGGCTATTTAAGATTTTAATTAAACATAAATCTCAAATAGCCTTTTATTTTATATCTATCTTATGCCTTTTACTATTCTGTGTTTAAAAGTTCTAATGCTTCCATAAAGTACTATCATCCATGATAAATCACCTAACAACAAATAACCTATATTCTCACTGCTTTGTAATGTTACTGCAGTGGTTCCTACAAATACTAGAGAAGCTATACCAATTAATGCCGCCCCCCACTTTACACTATGCTTATACCTAAAGCTTTTTATTCCCATAAAAAACGATAATCCATTAATACACAATAATATTTTATATGGTAACAGATTACTTAGAATAACATTATATCCATAGGATAATGATATATAATACTCCATAGGCACTTTAAACATACATATCAAATAAATAACTATGCCCATAATAAAAATTCCATAAAACCATTTTATATCCATCCTTGTATTTCTATAAAAAACATATAAACAAGTATATATAATTATAGGAATATATATAATGTTTAAAAACACTAAATTCTTCATTAAGTATACACTTTTCATGTTATCTGCTAGAAGAAGCACTAGTAAGCTAACTATTCTTAACATAATTAGGATAAAAGATATGGTAAGTACTTCTTTTATTTTAACAGGGCAATACCTTATGCTTGAGGTTATAGACTCATAACTCAAAAATATTATGGCTAAAATTAAAAACAAATATATATAAATATTCAATATCCACACTCCAAAATAATAATTATATTTATATATATATTACTTTTTTATATGTTTTATGAAAACATTACTCCTCTTTGTATCCGATTATTTTAATAGACCTACGTTCGCAGGTGATTTCAAGTGGAAAATCAGGGCCTTTTTCTCCATCAATATCTGTAGCTATATTCTCATCACAATCTATAGTTAGCTCTTTACATTTGAAATAAAGTATTCCATCCATATCAGCAACTTGACCTTTTTTCATCATAATAATTAAATTATTAAAAGCATTTTTCAAAATTTCCTTTTTTATGACAACCACATCTAATAATCCATCATCTGCTTCTGAGTAATCTGCAAATTTAATATTTCCTGCTGTTTGACCATTAAATACTAGTATAGTATATATTTTACCTTCAAAATTTACTACTGGAGAAGTAATCTTAACATCTATTTTTTTTAGATTTTTAACTTCTTCTGCAGCTTTTACATAATAAGCTAACTTGCCCATTGTATTTTTAAGACTATTATCAGTTTTTTGAGATATATCTGTAAACAGTCCTGCACTAGCCACATTTACAAAGTATTTATCATTTATTCTACCAAGATCAAAACGCTTGACTTTCCCATCTAAAATTTGCTTACAAGCAGCAGATATATCATTAGGAACTCCTAAGTATTTAGCAAAATCATTAGCTGTACCTACTGGTAAAAAACCTACAGGAATATCCACGTTATTTTGCTTCATTTTATTTATTACTGAATCAATAGTCCCATCTCCACCTGCTATTAGTATATACTTATAGCTTTCATCTATTTCAATGAGTGCATCTCTAATATCAGAATCATGACTAATTCTAAAAGGTTCTATAGTATATCCATACTGTTGATGAATTTTGATTACCTTATCTATGTTGTTTATTATTGAATTTTCTCCCGAGTAAGGATTATAAATAAATTTAACTCTTTTCATAATTTCCTCCTATATCATTTATAAACAATATAACTTAATTATGCCCATGAATATTATTTATAATTATATATAATACTTTATTTACCTTAATCTATATCATATTACCATTTTAAAAACCTTTTTTCAAATTTAAAATTTATTCATATTTTTTTATATTTAACAATTAATTTTTACTTTCACTGCATATATATTTTACAATGGTAACCAAAATGTATATAATAAAATAGAGGTGATAGTGTGAATAAATCTATTATCCCAAATTCTATGACTTTGGGTAACTTAATTTGTGGAGTTTTATCAATACAATTTACTATAAATAATGATTTTACTACAGCTGGAATTTTAATCTTATTAGGAGGAATCCTTGATAGATACGATGGTACTGTAGCACGTTTTTTAAACACTCATAGTGAACTGGGAAAAGAACTTGATTCTCTAGCGGACTTAGTTTCCTTTGGCGTAGCTCCATCAATTTTAGCCTTTTCTCTATATGGATTTAGTAATTTTGGACTTTTAGGTAAAATTTTATTAGTATTATTCCCTGTGGCAGGAGCTTTTCGTTTAGCTAGATATAATTGTACAGATTTTAATAATGTTTTTACTGGCATACCTATAACTATAGCTGGTAGTTTACTAGCTGTACTTGAGATTTTTTCTACGGTAAGACCCATACCATCAATCATTCCAATGGTATTTATGACATTGCTTTCATACCTTATGGTTAGTCATTTTCAAATTAAGAAAAAATAAAATAGTAATATTAAAAGCGACTATTAAAAATAGTCGCTTTTAATATTACTCATGAATATATTCTAAACCACATAATAGTATGAAAGAGTAACCACTAAATATACTGCTATAAGTAACGCCCCTTCAAACCAATAGGTCTTACCATCTTGAAACACAAAATAAGACATTCCCATAGCTATAGACATGGTTACTATTTGAAAAGTTGAAAACAGTAGGTTTATTTGGAACCCCATAAAGGAAGAGCAAATAACTAATATAGGAATCACAAACATAGTAATTTGTATACTAGAACCTATGGCAGTTTCTAGACTAGCATCTATTTTATTTTCTAAAGCACATACTATGCTTGATGCATTTTCACCAAAGGAGCCTAAAAGTGGAATCAATATTATCCCTAAAAATTCTTGTGAAACTTTATATTCTTCAACAATGGCATTTACACCACCAACTAATCTTTCACTTATAAAATATAAAAGTATAGTTACAATAATAATTAACCCAAATACTTTTCTAGTGTCGTTCTTATCACCATTCTTAGGTAACATTTTTTTTTCATCTAATATAAATAAATTACTATGGGTATATAAGGAAAATATTAGTCCTAATATATATACGCATATCAATACAACACCTATGATTAAACTTATTTTTTGAAAACTACCATTATCAACAATAGAGTATCTATTTAAAGCGGATACAATTATTATAGTAAACATAACTAAAAATAACATATTTAAATTTGTACGTGCAATTATTTTATTAAATTTTTGTTCCCTATATTTTATACCACCACAAAACACTGCAATTCCTAACCCCAGTAGCATATTTGTAATAACAGCACCTAAGAGCCCTGCCTTTGCCATGGAAATCATACCATACTTTATAGACCAAAGTCCCATCATAAGTTCTGGCACATTACCTGCTGTAGCTGAAATAAGGCCGCCTCTTTTTTCACCTATATAATCTGATATTTTTGAAGTTCCTCTTCCTAATAAAATGGCTAAAGGGATCATTACTAATGAATACATTATAACATTAATTATGTTAGAATTTATATTTATAAAAAGCAGTACAATAGAGATTAATACTATGGTTAATGTTACTACTTCTTCTTTTCCAATAAAATCTTTTTTCTTAAAGTCTTTCATATTTTCCTCCACAATATAACATAGATATATATTTACTCTATTCATTTCATAAAGAAACAGTTACACCTATATTTTTTACTAAAGGTGTAACTGTAATGAAATACTTTATTTTAGTTTTTTATTTATTAGAAAATACTTTTTCTTTTAACTTTTGACCACATGGAGTTACTGCAAGACCACCTAAGGCAGTTTCTCTTAATTCACTAGGCAAGGCTCTTCCTATTTTGTACATAGATATGACTGTATCATCAAAAGGAATCTTACTCTCAACACCTGCCATTGCCACGTCTGCCATGGTAAGGGCACTTACCGCTCCTGCTACATTTCTTTTAGCGCATGGTATCTCAACTAATCCCGCTATTGGATCACAAACTAAGCCTTCCACATTTTTTATTACCATAGCCCCTGCATCAAAGGCCATTTTGGGAGTTCCTCCCATCATTTCTACAATGGCAGCTGCCGCCATAGCAGCTGCACTACCACATTCTGCTTGACATCCACCTTCAGCACCTGCTAGAGTTGCATTTTTAGCAATTAAAATCCCAACCCCTGAAGCTGTAAATAAAGCAGTTATCATTTCATCATCAGTTTTATTTAATTTCTCCCCTGCTGTAATAATAGCTGCAGGTATAATACCACAGCTCCCTGCAGTAGGTGCTGCTACTATTCTTCCCATGGCTGCATTAACCTCAGAACAAGATAATGCTCTTGCCATAGCTTTAACTATAAAATCACCACATAAGGTTTCTTTTTCTTGGAAGTACTTTCTAATCTTAGTTGCATCACCACCTATAAGACCGCTTATAGATATAATCTCTTTATCCATAGCTTCTTGAGTTGCAGACTTCATAACTTTTAGATTTTCTCTCATCATTTCAATTAATTTTTCCCTAGAAGTTTCTGAAGATTCCAGTTCCTCTCTTATAGTATATTCTGCAATGGTTATGTTCTCTTTATTACATAATTCAATTATTTCTGTTGCCTTTGATAAAAACATTAAAGCTACTCTCCTTTCATTGGTGGTAATATTTCCTCTACATTTTTCACATTTTCTATCTTTCTTATTTTATCTACCACATGATGATTCACTATCCCATCAGTTTCAACCACCGTTGAAGCTTCTAATCCCTTAGCTTTTCTATATACATTCATTGAAGCTATATTTATATTTTCATTAAATAAAAGATTGCTAACATTATATATCATTCCTGGTACATCGAGATGAGTAATTATAATAGTTGGATATTCTCCTGTAAAATGGATGCTTTGTCCATCTAATTCGAATATAACAATATTTCCTCCGCCTATGGATGAACCTGTAACAGTGGTTTCTATTCCTTTGGAATCCTTCATTACAAATTTAACTGTATTAGGATGTACATCACCTAGATCCGTTTCTTCAAAGGTAAATTTTACTCCTCTTTCTTCTGCTATAGTAAAAGACTCTTTTAATCTATAATCCCAGGGATCCATTCCTAAAATTCCAGCTACTAGTGCCCTATCTGTACCATGTCCTTTATAAGTTTTTCCAAAGGAGCCATGAAGTAAAAATTTAACTTCCCTAACATCATCTTCTGCAATCTTTGCAGCTAATTTTGCAAGTCTTGCAGCTCCTGCTGTATGTGAGCTTGAAGGTCCAATCATTATAGGACCAAGAATGTCAAACACGCTATAACTTTTCATAATTTCCTCCTATAAAATACCACTATAGAATATACTAAAATTTATTATTTCATTGACTCCTGAATTAATAGTTATTACTTAGTATATCCATTTTATATAATACCATTAGTTAAAGATTAAAAATATGTAACTTTTAAATAAGAATTATGTAAAAATATATCTATAATATTTATACCATAAAACTTATTGACAATATATATATTTTTTCGATATAAATAGAGCTCGGTAATAGTGTTTTTTTGTATACCATTATTACCTAGCTCTATTTAATTAATATTCATTTTAAATTTAATATTGATAAAAACAACTTCCCCCTATAAATTCTGTAATTAAAGAATTTGTTGGAACAACATCCTTATCTACTTCTTTAAAAAAATGTAAAAATTCTATAAGTCTTCTTGCTTCATTGTAGACTGAACTTTCTGGTTTCACTTTATATAGCTCTTCTAATGCATATTTCTTTAAAACTGCTAACTCATATATAAGTGCTGAATTAAACATTACATCTGCATCTTCTTGATACGGAAATATATTCTTATCTTCTCCTCGTCTTATAGAAGACCACATTTTCAGTGTATATTCTACATCATATCCTCTTGACAAATAATCTCTAACTATTCTTCTAATCATCCTTACATCCGTTGTTGCTATTCTATTGTGAGCATCCATATTTATTTGAGTTAATGGACTAATATATACTTTAAATTTATGATTATGAGGAATTGAAGCTGTTAGGACTTCATTTAAGCCATGTATTCCCTCAATTACCATTACTCCCCTATCTGGAAGCTTCACTTTATTTCCTAACCACTCTCTTTTACCTGTTATAAAATTAAAGGTTGGAAGCTCAACTTCTTCTCCATTTAAAAGCATTTTTAGTTGTTCATTAAATAACTCTAAATCCAATGCAGTTATACTTTCAAAATCATATTCTCCAAATTCATCCTTTGGAGTAAGCTCTCTATCTATAAAATAGTCATCTAGTGATATTGGTACTGGAATTAATCCATTAACTCTCATTTGAATTCCCAACCTCTTACAAAATGTGGTTTTTCCTGAAGATGATGGTCCAGCTATTAATATTAACTTTATATCACGATTTTTCTTTATTTTATCAGCAATATTAGCTATTTTCTTTTCGTGCAAAGCTTCTGCAACTCGTACTAAAGTCACAATATCACCATGTTCTATCTCATCATTTAAAGCACCTACATGGGCTATATTTAGTATATCTCCCCATTTCTCAGCTTCATAGAATATCTTTGCTAACTTCCTATGTTTTTCAAATCGTGGAATTTGGGTTGGCTCTTCTTGAGTTGGAAATCTTAGAATAAACCCTGGATCATAGTAAATTAAATCAAAACATTTTAGTGTATCTGTATTAGGTATCATTGGTCCATAAAAATAACCAATTTCTTCACCCAACTTATAAATTATTATACTGCTCTCATTTACATTTTTAAAAACACTAACCTTATCATCCATGCCAGCTTCTCTAAATAAATCTATAGCATCTTCCTTACTATAATTTTTCTTTTCAATTTCCATGTTAGCATCTACTATCTCAAGCATTCTCTTTTTTATGGCATATACATCATCTATGCTTAGATTTATGTCTTTATATATTTCACCAAATAATCCTTTACTTAAAGAATGTTCTATGGTTATTTTACTATCTGGAAATAAATCCTTGGTAGCTTTTATTAAAACAAATTGTAAACTTCTTATATAGCACATCATTCCTTGTTTATCTGTAATATCAACAAACTCTATATCACAATCCTTCTCAAGAACAGTTGATAACTCCCTAAGTTTACCGTCCACTTTAACCAAAACTATAGGTACTTTATTGTCATGGCCATATCTTTTTATCAAATTATAACACGTTATTCCTCTATGAACTTCTATGATTCTTTCTTCTATTCTTATCTTGATTTTATCCATACCCTCACCTCTATTATAATTATTTAGTTATCATATATTATTTCCTAATCCCTTAATTAACTAATAAAATCATAATCCTAATAAAATTTAAACTTAAATTATATTATATATTTGTATTACTTATTATATTACATAATTGTAAATATGAAACCAACAAACCACAAATAATTTATTATATTCTGTGCATACTATATTTAGCATTATATTAGAAATATAGGTGATATTTATGTTTATACTTATAATTAGAACAGTTATACTATATGTTTATTTAATTTTCATTATGCGAGTTATGGGTAAAAGACAGCTTGGTCAGTTAGAACCTGTAGATTTTGTAGTTGCACTAATGATTTCTGAACTTGCAACTCTCCCTATGGGTGATAACCGAATTCCGCTAATATATGCTATAGTTCCTATAACTACTTTAGTTTTTCTTCAAGTAATGACTTCCTTTTTAGAACTTAAAAGTGAACACATTCGCTCTATTCTAAACGGTCAACCTAGTATACTTATAAAAGACGGACTAGTAAATGTGAAGGAATTAAAGCAAGTTAGATATAATCTTGATGACCTTTTAGGTGAGCTTAGACAAAATGGTTATTTTAATTTACAAGAAATACATTATGCAATTTTAGAAACTGATGGTTCTCTATCTATTGTTCCTTACAAAGACTATGAACCACCTACAAGGGAAGATTTTAATATAAAAATAGAAGATGAGCCTCTTCCCATTCCCGTAATATTAGATGGTGTTATAAACAAGGCCAATCTTAAGTCTATTAAAAAAGATAATTATTGGTTAGAAGAAAAACTAGCTAAAAATAATATTAAAAGCTATAAAGATGTGCTCATTGCAATAGTTTATTCAAATAACCAAAAGTTCTACTTTCAACTTAAAAATCAAACTACTAATGCTAGTGCTAATGAAAAAGAGAGTTAAGGAGGAGTTCCTATACAATGAAAAACATGATAGCAACATGCATCATCTTCTTTCTAATGATATTCATTCTTTTTTTTGCAAGCAAATATATAGTATTAACTTGTGATAAGCTTTTAGATGTTTCATCAGAAATAGAAGAAAACATAGTAAATGATAATTGGGATGAAAGCTATATGTTGTCTTTTGAATTGTTAAACATCTATGAAGGACACGTGGCAAACTTAACTTTATTTTTAAATCATACAGACTTTGATAACATTTATAGTGAAGTTATAAAGCTTAGTCAATATTCTAAATGCAAAAATAAAGATGAAGCTCTTTCATCTATTCACGTGGTAAAAACTTTAATTAACCAAGTAAAAGAATTAGAATCTATATCAATAGGAAACATTTTTTGATAAGTTTTTGGTTACGATTTCAAAATATGGTTTTCTATATAGCATTTAACTAAAGATTGAACTATAATAAAATTATAGACTTAATCTTATAAATAGAAGGGTGGAATAATGTTATGGCATTAGTAACTACTAAAGAAATGTTTAAAAAGGCTTTTGAAGGCAAATATGCTATAGGAGCTTTTAATATTAACAATATGGAGATAATTCAGGGAATTGTAGATGGAGCTAAAGCTCAAAACTCTGCTGTAATACTTCAATGCTCTAGTGGAGCTATAAAATATATGAGACCAGCTTATTTAAGACATATGGTACTTGCTGCTGTTGAGGAAAGTGGAGTTGATGTAGCTCTTCACCTAGACCACGGCGATT
Source organism: Clostridium sp. UBA5712 (assembly GCF_002419845.1). NCBI lineage: Bacteria > Bacillati > Bacillota > Clostridia > Eubacteriales > Clostridiaceae > Clostridium > Clostridium sp. UBA5712. The sequence goes on from NZ_DIGW01000017.1 coordinate 116,342, forward strand.
CTTTTGAACTTTGTAAAGAGTGTATAGACAATGGATTTACCTCTGTTATGTTTGATGGTTCTCACTATGATTATGAAGAAAACGTAAGACTTACAAAAGAAGTTGTAGAATATGCTCATGCTCATGGAGTTGTGGTAGAGGCTGAACTAGGTAAACTTGCTGGAGTTGAAGATGATGTAAATGTATCTGCTAAAGATGCTACTTACACTGATCCAGACCAAGCAGTTGACTTTGTTAAGAGAACTGGTGTTGATTCATTAGCAATAGCTATTGGAACAAGCCACGGTGCATACAAATTTAAAGGCGAAGCTAAACTTGATTTTGAAAGACTTGAAACAATAACAAGAAAATTAGAAGAAGTTGGTTTTGAAAAATATCCAATAGTTCTTCACGGTGCTTCTGCTGTAGATCCAAAATATGTTGAAATGTGTAATGAAAATGGTGGAGACATAAAAGGTGCTAAGGGAGTACCTGTAGAAATGCTAAGAAAAGCTTCATCTATGGCTGTTTGCAAAATTAACATGGATACAGACCTAAGACTTTGTGTTACAGGTTCTTGTAGAAAAGTATTTGCAGATAAACCAAGTGAGTTTGACCCAAGAAAATATCTTGGAGTAGCAAGAACTAATCTTCAACAATTGGTAGAAGATAAAATTACAACGGTTTTAGGTTCAATAGACTCAATGAAATAAGATAAAAAAAACATGGAACTTTTATTCCATGTTTTTTTATTTTATCTACTTTTCAGTATAATTGATAATATGTTTTATTATCATATTAATACTACCATCCCCGACTCTTTCAATTTCGAATCTATTAATATCATTATAAGCTTCTTCTGATATATATAAATCTATATCTTTATCTATTTTTAGCCTAACTCTCTTCAATTTCTTTTCTACCCATTGCTTATCTAAATCTACAGTTTCACTTACTCCACTTTCAATTGCAAAGGTTCTAAAGTTCTCTTTTAGAGACTGATTTTCTTTAAAAACTTCTTCTGCAAAATTATTCAAGTCTATAGAATCTTCTTCTCTGAGCCTCTTCTTAACTTCTCTACGTACTGTTTCTTGTCCTTCTGCATTTTCACTAAGGGCATTTTGAGTCCATTTTTCTGCTACTTTCAAAAACTGCTTTGTCTTATCTCTTTCATTTTCTACTATAGTACAGCCTAAATAATTATCTATAAAATAATTAGCTCCATATTCTTTATTTTCTTTATTGCTTTTACTTTGCTTATCAATTACTAATAAATCATAAGGATTATCACTAGCCATAGCCTTGATAAATGCACACTTTTGTATCCTTGAACTACTTGAAGGCAGTCCTGTAAATTGAGGTATTATATCTATTCCAATCTTTCCATCTACAAACTCTACATTGTGCATATAATTTTTAATATAATCCATCTTAAATATACCTATAAATGCTCCATACTCTGTAGTAAAGGATACAGTAAGCAAATCACAGGAAGGTATGCTCCCCTTTGATCTCATCAAGATAAACATCTGACTAGCTAACTCCTTAGATACATTTGTTAGATTATTTTCTCCATTCAAATATTCTTGACATACTTCCTTTACAATATTTCTCTCCTTATTAAAAATAGCATATTTAAGTTCCTCATCCTTTAAACATCTTTGAATGTGTTTAAAAATAAAAGTATACACCTCTTCTGCTAATTCTAAGGGATACTCATTTAAAACTGGCTCATCGGAATTGTTATCTAAAATATGAATAATAGCTTCATTTATATTAATTTCATTTATATACTCCATCACTTACCTCCATAAATTTTAGTATACATATCTTTATGTATATTTACTATTCTAGTATATCTACTATAGATTTTTAACAGTATAAGAATAATTATATATTTTTTTTTAACAATATCAATAAAATTTGTTATAATCTTAAACATAAGGTATAATGTCATCATTAAAGAAAAAGGGGTGCTATCCTTGGAAGAAATGGAAACTAGAATCTTAAAGATAGATGTAGATGAAATAAAATCTAAACTTAACAGTCTAGGCTGTGAAAAAGTTAAGGATGAAAATCAAGTTAATAACCTCTATGATTTTCCAGATAGAAGACTGCTAAGTAAAAAAGGTTATGCTAGAATTAGAATAGTGGAAGATAATTTAAATAATGTAATAATAAATTATATGACTACAAAAAAACTTCTAAGCCAAGAAAAGTATAAGGTTATGGAAGAAAATGAAATTGTTATAGACAATAGCACCATTGGAAGTCAAATCTTCACCTCCCTTGGTCTTGAGCTAGTAGCATCAATAAAAAAACATAGAGAAAGTTATAAATATAAGAATTCTCTTATTGAAATTGATATAAATGATAAGAGCTTTTGTCCCTTTCCTTATTTAGAAATAGAATCAACGGATGAGGAAGAAATAAAAGAAATTGTAGCTTTACTTGGATATACTATGGAGGATACCACCTCTAAAACAATCTTTGAAATATTAAATGGTGAAGGATCAGTAAAAGGAGTATAATGTTTGGTTATGTAACACCCTATAAAATGGAATTAAAAATTAAAGACTATGAAATGTTCAAAGCTTACTATTGTGGGTTATGTATATCTATAAAAAATAATTTTTCTAATTTATGCAGAATGACTTTAAATTATGATATGACTTTTTTAGGTATACTTTTGGATAGTTTAGAATACAGTAAACATAAGTATGTAGTTACTAAATGTATAGCTCATCCTATGAAAAAAAAGCCTAAGGTTATAGGTAATAGAGCTTTAGATTATGCTGCCTTTTGTAACGTGTCCCTAGTATACTACAAATTATTAGATGATTATAATGATGATAATTCTCTAAGTAAAAAGTTTATTTCTATGTACATAAAAAAATTTATAAATAAATCTAAAGAGGACTTATCTCCAATTTTAGTTAATATAGAAGAAAATATAAATAAATTAAGTTCTCTTGAAAAATCTCAGAATGTGATATCTATTGATGAACTCAGTGACCCTTTTGCTTCTTTAACAGCTTTTATAATCTCTTACTATTATAAAAATGAAAACTTTTTTAATGATTTATATAATTTAGGATATAATCTAGGGAGATGGATTTATATAATAGATGCCTTTGATGATTTAAAGGAAGATATGGAGAAACATAAATTTAACGCCATTAACAAAGCCTTCAATGTTGAAAACCTACCCTATGAAGACTTAATTATTAAAGAGGGCAATAGAATAGAATTTAACCTAATAATGAGTGCGAATTCTACTTCTGAAGCTTTAGATAAACTTCCTATAAATAAAAATAAAGACTTACTATTTAATATTTTACAATTAGGACTTATGAATAAAATAGAAACTATAAAATCAAGGAGTGACAAAAAACATGAATAATCCTTATGAAGTACTTGGAGTTAAAGAAAATGCCTCTCAAGATGAAATCAAAAAAGCTTATAGAGAGCTAGTAAAACAATATCATCCAGACAAGTATGTTAATAACCCGCTAAAAGATTTAGCAGAAGAAAAACTTAGAGAGATAAACGAAGCTTATGACGTATTAAGTAAAAAAGGTAATACTAGTAATGGATCTTCTAGCTATGGAAATCCTTCCTCAACCTATGGTGGTGGTTCTAACAGCTACAATGATCCTAATCTTCAATCTGTTAGAATGGATATTAATAGAGGAAATATAGGCGGCGCAGAATCGAAACTTAATGCTATGACTAATAGAACTGCTGAATGGAACTTTTTAATGGGGGTTGTACATCTTAGAAAAGGTTGGTACGATAGCGCAAATAATTTAATAAATACAGCTTGTAGAATGGATCCTAATAACTTTGAATATAGACAAATGCTTAATCAATTAAATCATACACAAAATAACTATAGAAGTACCTATTATGGTCAAAGAAATAGTTCTAATGACATGTGCAATACTTGCTTAAATATTTGGATGTTAGATACTTGTTGTGAATGTATGGGTGGAGATTGTATTAGTTGTTGTTAAAAGGAGGTTACTATGAAAGAAAATAAGGCTTCGAATATGGCAAAGGGCGGTATGCTTATTGCTTTCACTCTTATTATCTTGTATGCCGCTAATTTTATTACCTTTAACACTTTATTTTTATTAGGCTTAGCTTCAGCACTTATTCCCCTGGGAATACTTATTGCTGATATGAAAACTACTTTATTAGTATATATAGGCTCCTCTGTATTAGCTTATTTCATAATCCCAGACAAAACTCTTTGTCTTTTTTATGTGCTAATCTTTGGTCCCTATGGCATAGTAAAATTTTTTATAGAGCAAAAAAGAAATACAACTATAGAAATCATATTAAAACTAGTTTATTTTAATGTGATAACCTTTATATCATTTCTTTTATATAAACAATTATTTATGCCTACTATTGAACTACGATATCCTTTAATAATTATGTTTGTAGGTGGAAATGTGGCCTTCTTTATATTTGACTATGTTCTTACGGTATTCATAAATAGTGTGAGAACTAAAAAATTCAAATTTTAGGGATATAATATTCAAATCCCTTGACATTTACTTCACTCTTAATGTATAATTTTTAAAAACTAAATTATTTATTGCAGTGATGAGGAGTAGTAATATAATTACTTATTTAAAGAGAGCTACAGCTTGGTGTAATGTAGTAATAAGCTTATATGAACTTGCCTGGGAGCTTACTTGTTAAAAGCAAGTACGGATTTAACCGTTATATTATCAAGGGAGACCTTTATGGTCTAAATAGAGTGGTACCGCGGAATTATAGTTTTCGTCTCTTTCATAAGAGATGAAAGCTTTTTTTTATTTAAAATAATATTTGATATTTATCAAACAAGGAGGATTACTATGGCTAGATATGGAACTGCTACAGATAAAAAATGGCAGGAAAAATGGGAAGAAACAAACCTATATAAATTCGATGAAAACAATATGGATAAAAAATTGTACGTTCTTGAAATGTTCTCATACCCTTCAGGAAGCCAATTACATGCAGGACACTGGTTTAACTACGGACCAGTAGATTCATGGGCTAGAATGAAGAGAATGCAAGGATATAATGTATTCCAACCAATGGGATTTGATGCTTTTGGTCTTCCAGCAGAAAACTTTGCAATTAAAACTGGGATACATCCTAAAGACTCTACTGATAAAAATATTGAAACTATGGAAAAACAACTTAAAGCAATGGGTGCAATGTTCAACTGGGAAAATGAAGTTGTTACTTGTAGACCAGATTATTATAAGTGGACCCAATGGTTATTCCTAAAATTGTATGAAAAAGGTCTTGCTTACAGAAAAAATGCTCCAGTAAACTGGTGCCCTAGCTGTAACACAGTACTTGCAAATGAGCAAGTTGTAGAAGGTCATTGTGAAAGATGTGAAAGTGAAGTAACAAAGAAAAACTTAACTCAATGGTTCCTTAAAATCACAGACTATGCAGATGAGCTTTTAGAAAAACTTGATGGTCTTGATTGGCCAGAAAAAACTAAAGCTATGCAAAAACACTGGATTGGAAGATCAACTGGTTCAGAAGTAACTTTTAAAGTTAAGGATTCTAATATTGAATTCAACACATTTACCACAAGAGTTGATACTTTATTTGGAGTTAGCTACGTTGTTCTTGCTCCTGAAAATGAATTAGTTGAAAAGCTTACTACAGAAGAAAATAAGGCTGCTATTGAAGCTTATAAAGAAACATCTGCAAAGCAAAGTGATATAGAAAGACAGTCTATCTCTAGAGAAAAAACAGGAGTATTCACTGGTTCCTATGCTATAAATCCTATAAACAGCCGTGAGATTCCAATATGGGTTGGAGACTATGTACTTAATACTTATGGTACAGGTGCAGTAATGGCAGTTCCAGCTCATGATGACCGTGACTATACTTTTGCACAAAAATATAATCTTCCAATAGAAAGAGTTATAGAAGGTGGAGATGCTCTTCCATTCACTGAATATGGTCCAATGATAAATAGTGGAAAATTTGATGGTCTTAAGGGAGAAGAAGCTAAGGATGCAGTGGTTACTGAGCTTGAAAAGTTAGTTCTTGGTAAAAAACAAATTAACTACAGACTACGTGACTGGCTAGTATCTAGACAAAGATATTGGGGTGCTCCAATTCCAATGATTCACTGTGACAAGTGTGGAACTGTTCCAGTGCCAGAAGCTCAATTACCTGTAGAACTTCCATACAATGTAGAGTTTGCACCAGATGGAAAATCTCCTCTTGCAAAATCTGAAGACTTTATAAATGCAACTTGTCCTAAGTGTGGAGGTGCTGCACACCGTGATGAAGATACTTTAGATACCTTTGTATGTTCATCTTTCTATTATTTGAGATATGCAGATAATAAAAATAGTGAAAAAGCATTTGATAGTGAAATAATAAATAAGATGCTTCCAGTAGATAAATATGTAGGTGGTCCTGAACATGCTTGTATGCACCTTCTATATGCAAGATTTATCACTAAGGCTCTTAGAGATATGGGACTTCTAAACTTTGATGAACCATTCCTATCATTAACTCACCAAGGCTTAATCCTAGGACCAGATGGACAGAAAATGAGTAAGTCTAAAGGTAATACAATATCTCCTGATGACTACATCAAAGAATATGGCTCTGACGTATTTAGAATGTACCTAATGTTTGGATTTGGATACACTGATGGCGGAGCTTGGAGTGATGATGGATTAAAATCTATTGGTAGATTTGTAGATAGAATAGAAAGAATTCTTGAAACATCAATTTCAGAAATTAACTGTAACAAGTCTTCTAAAAATGTAATAGAAGCACCTGAAAAAGAGCTTAACTATTGGAGACACTTTGCAATTAGAGGTGTTAGTGAGGATGCTGAAAAGCTTCAATTCAACACTGCCATTGCAAGACTTATGGAGTTTACCAATGCTCTTAATAAGTATCTAAATGAAGCTGTTAAAAATACTGATTTCTTAAAAGAAGTATTAGTTGATTATATTAAGCTTTTAGCTCCTTTTGCTCCTCACTTCAGTGAAGAACAATGGGAAAACCTTGGAATGGGTTACTCAGTATTTAATGAAAAATGGCCAGAATTTAATCCAGCTGCTTTAGTTAAAGATGAAGTAGAAATTGCTATTCAAATTAATGGTAAAATTAAAGCAAAAATAAATGTTGCAACTTCTTCTTCTGAGGATGAAATAAAAGAAGCATCTTTAAATGATGAAACGATAAAATCTAACCTTGAAGGAAAAACTGTAAGAAAAGTTATAGTTATTAAAGGTAGACTTGTAAATATAGTAGCTAATTAATCACAGAAATAAGGAATAGATTGCTCCTGCTAATCTATTCCTTATTCTTAATAAAATAAAGTATAAAGTTTTTAACCTTAACCTACGTTATTAATATTTTGTTCATAGCTATTACTATTAACATTATTTGAAAAAAGTTTGTATATTACTAAACCACAAAGAAGGAATACTACTCCTGTTATTATAAATACATTTACTATTGAAATGGAATCTATAGCCCATCCATAAATTGAAGACATTATAGGTGAAGATGCTAATATAACTGTTGATGAAAGTGCTCCTACCCTACCATAGTAGCTAACATCACAAGTCTTTTGGATGTCTGTAGATGCCCACATCATTATTATAGAACCAATAATAAAAACATGGCTAATGCTATATACCTATGATTAAATAGACATACTAATAATACCCAAATTCCCATTATAGTAAAACTATATAAGTATGCACTTCTCAACTTTAAATTTTTCTTCACTAACATAGGATATATTACTGCCCCCAATATAGTTCCAATGGAGAATGTTGTCATAAAATATCCAGACCAAGCTTCTCCAAGACTTAAATGAACATCACTAAAAATAGGTAAAAATGATGTTAAAGGAATTATTCCACAATTTATTATAAATATAACTATAAGCATTATAGTTATGTGTTTATTTGAAGCTATATACTTTCCAGCATACCTTAAATCAAATAATATTTCTTTTGGATTTGTAATATTTTTATTCTCAACCTTAGGAAGGGATATAATTAGTGCAGCAATAGCTGATATAAAAAATGTTACTGCATCTATAATAAATAATATTTCTTTGTTTAAAGCTACCATAATAACCCCTGCTAGAGCATAACCTATAGACCTCATTATAGAATTAGTGGTGGTAGTTAAACTATTTACAAGAGGTAAATCCTCTTTAGGTGTTATTTGAATACTTGCTACTCCATAGCATGGCTCATAAAAACTCTCAGCTATTGATGCTACACTTGCTAGAATATAAATATGCCATAAACTTATTATATTAAAATACATAAATACTGGAATCAATATTAAGGCTACTGCCCTCACTAATTCACATATAAACATTATTGCTTTTTTATTGTATCTATCTACAATTACTCCTGCAATTGGTCCTATAAATATATTAGGAATTCCACTAAATAACATAACTGTTCCCATAGCAAGTCCAGACCCTGTTAATTCATACACTAAATACATAAGTGCTAAGCTTTCAATAGCATCACCAAATCTAGATAAAGCTCTTGAATCCATAAAATCATAATACTTCTGTTTCGTAATATTCTATTCATATGCTTCCTCCCTTATTTCATCTCTCACAATATACTTTACATATTTTTAACTAATTGTAAAATACTATATATATATATATATATATATGTATGTAACTAATTTATATATAATTATATAACATAAATGCATTAATTCTCACTTATGCTATAAAATCTATTTTGTTTTTTAATATTCTTACAAAGAACATTAAAAAGTTTTAGCAAAAAGAGTATTCTATGAATAAGTTAGGACATAAAGTTAAAAAACAGAGGAAAATCTCCTCTGTTTTATTTTTCACTATGATTTATTGGTAATTTTCTTTCACTATTATCAGAATATTTACCTTCTCTTATGGTTATGCAACTATGTCTTGCTTCTTTATCTTTTATGGTAACAGGCCTAACATAAATATCATCATGCCATATTTTTATTAGATAGGTCTTATTTGGTGGTAATGGACCAAATAAAAATTGACCATATTCATCTGTAAAAGTATGGGTTATAGGTAGTATACTTAATGGGTCATTTGGATCTTCAAGTATGATTAACTTTACTACTGCATCACTAATTGGTTTATTATTTTTATCAATTACTCTACCATAGATAACACCTCTGTTATCATCACCAGTTTCAACCTTAGCATCTACATACTTATCTCCATAAGTAGTTGATTGAAATTTAATTAATTGCTCACTCATTTTATACCTCATGAAATATTGCTTATATCATCATATGAGGAATATAAAACTTTTGTACCAATGAATTATTTGTACCTTTCAAGAACCTTTTTAGTTTCTTCTAATAGGCTTGTAAGTTCAAATACATCTCCTACTTCTAATAACTTATTAAGCTCTTCTGTAAACCTTGATGCTTCTCCAGTTTTCCCTAGGGAAGATATAGTTAATATATTTTCCACTATATTACTTACTAAAGAAGATTTTACCTCAAATAGCTTTTGAGCATCCTTTATTTCATCTTTTATTGCTAACATTTCTGTATCTAAGTTAAAGGCTGCATCTGCTGCACTTTTAAGCTTTCCTTTAATGTCTATTGGTATAGCATGCTTATATTTATAATTTAAAGAATGTTCCACTGTAGCCCAGAAGTTCATTGCCAAAGTTCTTATTTGAAATTCAGCAAGCACTTCACACATTCCAGATGCCATATTTACTGGATACTTTATAATCATATGATAACTTCTATAACCACTAGATTTTACATTAGTAACATAATCTTTTTCATAAATTATATGCATGTCTTTTCTTTCACGTATTATATTTACTACTTTATCTATATCATCTACAAATTGGCACATGATTCTCAGTCCAGCAATGTCTTCCATTTCATACTGGATTCTATCTAAAGGTATATCAAATTTATTAGCTTTCTCTAGTATACTGGAAACCTCTTTAACCCTACCCGTTACAAATTCAATAGGTGAGTATTCATTTTTCTTTCTTAATTCTCTTCTTATACTTCTAAACTTTACTTTTAATTCCTCTACTGCTTGGTCGTATGGAATTAAAAAACTCTTCCACTCAATAACTGCCATATATGTCATTCCTTTACTAACCAATTCTATTAATCCGTATTTAATTATATCATATAATGGTATTTTTTATGGTATTTTATATGACTTTTATTGAATTTTTTATTAATCTAAAATCTTAATAGGAGCAAAATCTATATAATCACAGGATGTTAAAATATACTCAACCCCATCTTTTTCTCCTTCAAAGACATTTAAAAGTCCTCCACCATGAAGATGTCCATAGATTACCTTATCCACGTTATATTCCTTAAACATTTCTAAAAATTCATTTTCCTGCATATTAGGAAATATAGGTGGATAATGAATCATACATATTATTTTTTTAAAACCACTTTTTATTGCTGCATCTATGGAAAATCTTAATCTTATAAGTTCTCTATCATAGATTTTTTTATCGTGAGAATTAAATTTGGGATTATTCTTTAAAATCCATCCCCGACTTCCACATATAGCATAATCCTCATATACGAAAAAATTATTTTGGATAAACTCCATCCTCTGAAACATAGAATTAAGCTTAGTAATTCCAGTCCACCAATAGTCATGGTTTCCCCTAACAAATATTTTTCTCCCCGGAAGATTATTTATAAATTCTAAATCAGCCTTGCCATTTTCCATATTCATAGACCATGAAATATCCCCTGCTACTAATACTGTATCTTCATCTTTCACAATTCTAATCCAATTTTCTTTTATTTTTTCATCATGATTGCTCCATTTTTCCCCAAATATATCCATAGGCTTTTCTCCTGTGGAGGCTAGATGAAGATCTGAAATTGCATATAATGCCACTTAACCACCTACTATCTATTTCATAATCTTTTTATTTAAATTTATTTGTACTTATTATCTATCTCCATAACATAGGCTATAACCTTTGCCACTACATCATAAAGCTCATAAGGAATTTCACTATCTATATCCACTTTAGTAAGCATATCTGCAAGTTCATCATTATATACAATAGGTACATCACTTTTTTCTGCTTCTTCAAGGATTTTATCAGCTACATTACCCATACCTGCTGCTGTAACCTTTGGAGCATTCTGCCCATATTCATATTTTAAAGCTGCTGCTTTTTTTCTCTTTCTATCTTCCATATAAGCACACTCCTAGCTAAACTCTAGTATTAATTGTAGTGAAATCATCATCTTCAAAGAAACTTCTGCAATTTGAAAAAGAAAAATCATGTTTTTTCTCTTTTATAAAAATATTAAACATATACTTACTATCCATTAAGTCGTTAATTAACTTTCCCTTAAATCTTTCTAATATCTTTACATATGTGGCTTCACTCTCTATTTCAATAGTGGCTGAATTTTTATTAACGGTTAAATAAGCATCTACCTTTTCCATATTTACAGTGGCTACACTAGCCGCTATTTTAATATTTTCAGTATCTAACTTTTTTCCTTTACTTCTTTCATCCTTAATAATCAGCTTACAATCATATTCCTTATCTTTCATATCCAGTGGAACATTAAGAAAATAATAATTATTATTTATTGTATTAAACATTTTAAACTCTTGAAACTTGGTTTCTAAGTTTTGAATCACATTATTAAAAGTACTAGTTTCTTTCTGGGATAACTTAATTAATTCCATTAAATCATTTTTTATAAAGGATATTTTTTCTCTTAATTCATCCTTTACCATATTGCTTGTTATACTTCTATCTACCATGATATCTGATTTAAGCTGCTTAAAGAGTTTATTAGTGCTATCTACTTCGTCATTGCCGTGAGATGCCATTTTCCCCAGTAGATCATCTTCATCATTGACTATTCCTATTGTTCTTTCATTTATAATATCATTAGAATGCTTTCCTTCTTTGTTTACCATCTTTTCTGAAGATAATATAGCTTCTTTATTTTCTAAGCTTTCCTTTATTGATACCATAGGTTGAGAACTATCTTTTTCAGAATATATTAATTTATCACCTTCAATGAAAGTTGAATTTCTATTAACAATAGCTTCTCCCTGTGTATCTTTATTAATATTGCCAATAATCTGCTCTTTAATAACATTGGTAGTTTCCTTTATCTCTGGTAAAATACTGTATTCATTAGATATAACCTTTGAAAAAGCTTTGATATTATGTTCATTTAGCTTTATATCTAGAGCTTTCATAACAAATACATCATCTATCTTTAAATTCTTGATTTCATTTAAAACTCTACCTAAAGTTTCTTTTATTTGTTTAGCTTCAGAACTATTATTTTGTATTCCTTTAGCTTCTATAAATTTATCAATGAATTTATTTAACTCCTTAGGAGAATTATTGCTTTGATCTATAAATTCCTTAAGTCCCTTAATTTCTAAAAGATTTTCTTCTGTAATTGGAATATTGTTCTTAAGCATAGATTTTAATATAGGCACATCCTCTTTGCCTACTGGAAAATCTAAATTCTTAAGTAGTTCTTCCATTAATGGATCTTTAATAGCTGAGTCACCATTGTTCCCAAGGCTATCTATAACATTTGATTCTAATATTCTAAGAAGGAATTTTCCTCCTTCAAATCCATCTAGTTGAAATTTAAACATATAATCATCTAAATTTTCTTGAAGTATTTCTCCATCTACCCTTGCCGGAAATACTCTTCCATCAAGTAACTTTATTATAACATCAGTTGTACTTCCCTCTAACCTTAAAATTCTAGCAGAAAATGAATCTCCTTTTTTAAAGGTGAGCTTGTTAAAATCATCTCTTGTTGTATAGTTTTGTACCATATTAATTTTCCATACATTTGACATAGACTTCACCCCCTATTAAACTAATCGTATCATTTTCATTTTAGTGAAGTATATTACAAAAACAATGAGTATACCATTAGGCATACTCATAATTTTTTTTACTAAGCTATCACTAATTTATAGAATTTTTTCTTTCCTCTTTTTATTAAGGCATATCCATCCTTTTCTAGGTAGCTTTCATTAAATATTTCATTAACATCTTCTATTTTTATATCATTTATAGTAAGTCCACCTTGCTCTATAAGTCTTCTTCCTTCTTTCTTAGATGGAACAATACCTGTTTGTGCTATTATATCAAGAATTAAAGCAGATTTCATATCTTCAGCAATTTCTACTGTAGGTACATTGCTCATGTCTACTCCACCACTAAATAGAGCTTCTGCAGCCTTTTTAGCTCCTTCTGCTTCTTCTTCTCCATGGATAAGTTTTGTAACCTCATAAGCAAGAACCTTTTTAGCTTCGTTAATTTCTGCTCCTTCTAAAGCTGAAAGTCTTCTTACTTCATCCATTGGAACAAATGTTAGTAGGCATAGACACTTCTCTACATCTGCATCATCAATGTTTCTCCAGTATTGGTAGAATTCAAATGGTGATGTTTTATTAGGATCAAGCCATACTGCCCCATTGGCTGTTTTACCCATCTTATTTCCTTCACTATTTGTAAGTAGTGAACATGTCATACCATAAGCTGATTTACCTTCTTTTCTTCTGATAAGTTCCATTCCAGCTAAGATATTTGACCACTGATCATCTCCACCTAATTCCATTGTGCAATCATACTTTTTATTCAATACGTAGAAATCATATCCTTGCATTAACATGTAGTTAAACTCTAAGAAGGATAATCCTTTTTCTAATCTTTGTTTAAAGCACTCAGCAGTAAGCATTCTATTAACTGAGAAGTGTGAACCTATATTTCTTATAAAATCCACATAATTTAAATCTAAAAGCCAGTCTGCATTATTTTCTAGGATTGCTTTATCATCACTAAAGTCTATTAGCCTTGAAAGTTGACCTTTTATACAAGATATATTGTGATCAATTTCCTCTTTAGTTAGCATTTTTCTCATATCTGTTCTACCTGATGGATCACCTATCATTGCAGTACCACCACCAACTAAAGCTATGGGTCTATGCCCTGCCTTTTGCATATGAGACATAAACATCATAGCAATAAAATGTCCTATATGAAGACTATCTGCTGTGGGATCAAATCCTATATAAAAAGTTACCTTTTCCTTTGCAAATATTTCTTTCATTTCTTCTTCATGTGTTAATTGCTTTAAAAATCCACGTTCCTTTAAAACGTCATATACATTGTAATTTTCCATAACTTCCTCCAACATCTTATAGTTTTTTTACTTTAATCTTCGGCTATGATTTCAATTTTAACAAATATAATTAAGAAACTAAAAAAGTCCCTAGTATAAAAATACTAGGGACGAAAATTTCCGTGGTACCACCCAAATTTATAATTTAAAATCTTTAAAAACATTTAAATTATTCTCTTCCTTAATAACGTTAGGAAACCGTAACAGCCTACTACTACTTCGACCTAAGACTCTAAAATGTATTTCATTAAAATCCTTTACTGATTTACACCACTCATCAGCTCTCTTTAAAATTCATTTAATTACTTCTTTTCTTCATCGTCTCTTACTATATTCTATTTTAAATACATATTACTATTATTATTATCATTTTTCAAGAGTAAATACTAATTTTCTCTAAACAACATATTTTTTAATAGTATCTGGTATATTATTTTCTTCACAACTAACGTTGGCATAAAAGTCAACTTTAAATTTTTCTGATAAATATTCTAATTTATTTAGTATTGAACCAAAATCATCCGCATCATTACATATGTCACTCAAAATACCGTCTATAAATATACTTTCCACATCATAGTCTTTAGATATTATGCCACATATAAAACCGTAAAAATCTTTGTAATTATGAATATTAAAGTCTTTAGAACATATAAACCTTATGTTCTTATGAATACGTAGGAGTCCTCTTGTGTCATCATCGATATACACTAGATTTCCTTTTGAGCTACTTACCTTTGAATTAGCTAAATTCATTAATGCTTTTGTTTTCCCAGAGCCTTTTTCTTTACAAAATACTTGAATCATTTTAAACGCCCCCAAACTTTTTAATAAAATACATTAACTTTAATAGTTATATTATATAATATTCAGAATATTTAATCAATAGTTCCTATTAACTTATATATTTCTGTTATTTTAATTATATGTGAATAATTATCACATTATTATTATTTTATATACATAATAGATTATTCTTAAATATACCTTCTTAAAACCATAGGTAATAAAAATGCCTTAAAGTTTACTTTCATAAAAATCTAGTAACCTTTAAGACATTTAATTATTTTTCTGTTATATAATTTATGGTAATTTTATTCTATGCCTACTACATCATATCCTTCTTCTTCTATAGTAGCTTTTAAAACATCATTACTTTCAGTAGCTTCTACTAAAGCATATTTCCCCTCTAAATTAACTTCTACTTCTGAAACTCCAGCTAACTCTTCTAGAGCATTTTTTACGTGAGCTACACAGTTTTTACAGCTCATTCCTTCAATTAATATTTTCTTTTTCATCGCTTTCTCCTCCTAAAATATATATTAGTATGATAATTTAATATTATCATTAAAATTATCAAATGCCTTTAAACCCTGATAAACAGAACAAATAGTTAACTATTTATATAGTTTCCTATTTATATAGCTTAATATTTATATAGTTTCCTATATAAATAGGAATATTAAGCTTTAAATCTTCTAAGTCTCAATGCATTTAATAATACTGATACTGAACTTAGACTCATAGCTCCTGCAGCTATCATAGGATTTAATAATGGGCCACCAAAAATGTGTAATACTCCCATAGCCACCGGTATTCCTAATACGTTATAACCAAAGGCCCAGAATAAATTTTCCTTTATATTTTTAATAGTTGCTTTGCTTAGTTTTATGGCTGATATTACATCCATTAAATCACTTCTCATAAGAACTATATCTGCTGATTCAATGGCTACATCTGTTCCAGATCCTATTGCTATTCCTATATCAGCCTGGGCAAGGGCTGGAGCATCATTAATACCATCACCAACCATGCCTACTCTATTTCCATCAACTTGAAGCTTTTTCACTTCATTTGCTTTATCCTCTGGTAAAACCTCTGATAATACTATATCTATACCAACTTGTTTTGCAATGGCATCCGCCGTTCTCTTATTATCTCCAGTTATCATAGCTACTTTTATGCCCATTTTGTGCAGACTTTCTATAGCATTTTTACTACTTGCTTTAACAGTATCTGCTACAGCTATAATTCCAGCAGCATTTCCATCTATAGCTATATACATTGGTGTTTTTCCCTCTGAAGCTAATCTATCAGAAGTTTCATCTAAACTTGAAATATTAATGTTTTTTTCCATCATAAGTTTTTTGTTTCCTAGAAGAATAGATTTTTTATCTATTTCTACTTCTATACCATGTCCTGGAATAGCATTAAATTTATCGATTACTTTAAGGCTCAACCCTTTTTCCTCTGCATCTTTAACAATGGCTTCACCAAGTGGATGCTCTGATCCCTTCTCTGCACTAGCTGCTAAAATTAGAATTTCTTCCTCTGATTCACCATTAGTTATAATATCTGTAACCTTAGGTTTTCCCTCTGTTATAGTTCCTGTTTTATCAAATACTATGGTTTTTAATTTATAAGTAGTCTCTAATGGTTCTCCACCTTTAATTAAAACACCATTTTCAGCACCCTTTCCTGTTCCCACCATAATGGCAGTTGGAGTAGCAAGACCTAAAGCACATGGGCAGGCAATAACCAGTACTGCAATAAATATAGTAAGAGAAAATATAGGTGTTTCACCAGCAATCAACCAACCCACTGAAGCAATTACAGCAAGCCCTATAACTACAGGTACAAAGTAGGCTGATATAACATCTGCTAGTTTAGCAATAGGTGCTTTTGAACCTTGAGCATCTTCTACTAGCTTAACTATTTGTGCAAGAGCAGTATCTCTACCAACTCTAGTGGCCTTATACTTAATAAATCCTGTTTTATTAATACTAGCCCCTATTACACTACTTCCCATAGATTTTTCAACGGGTATGCTCTCTCCTGTAAGCATTGATTCATCTATAGATGTATTTCCTTCTATAACTTCTCCATCTACTGGTAACTTTTCACCTGGTTTTACTAGTACTATATCCCCAACTATAACCTCTTCTACAGGTACTACAATTTCTTTGTTATCTCTAATTATAGTTGCTGTTTTAGGAGCTAAACCCATTAAAGCCTTTATAGCTTGAGAGGTTTTACCTTTAGATACCGCTTCTAAATATTTACCTAAGGTTATTAAGGTTAGTATTACTGCAGCAGATTCAAAATATAGATGCATTGCATACTCATGATCCCCTTGCATTATTTTATATATAGCAAATATACCGTATATAAAAGCAGCCAAAGTTCCTATGGATATTAGTGAGTCCATATTAGGACTTAGTTTAACTAAATTTTTAAGTCCTACCTTATAAAACTTATATCCAGCTATCATTACTGGTAAGGTTAGTATCAACTGAATTAATGCAAAGTTTAACGGATTTGTCATAGGATCTATTATAGATGGAAGATGCATCCCTACCATGTGACCCATTGTTATAATTAGTAGTGGAACTGTAAAAATTAGGGAAGATATGAACCTTGTAAGTAATTTACTAGCTTCACTTTTTTCCTCTCCTTGTTTTTCCTTATCTTTTACTTCCTCTTTAATTAACTTATACCCAGCTTTATCTACTGCTGCTTTTATATCACCATAGGATATCTCATCTTCATTTACTTTTATAGTAAGCTTTTCTGTGGCAAAATTTACCGTAGCATTTTCTACTCCATCTAGTTTTTTAGTTACTCTTTCTACTCTATTAGCACAGGCAGAACAAGTCATGCCTTCTACTTTAAAATTGTAGGTTTTTACATTTTTCTTTACGCCATACCCAGCTTTAACTACAGCTTCCTCAATCTTATGAGAATTTAAATTTTCCTTATTAAAATCTACAGTTAAAGTTTCTGTAGCAAAATTTACATTTGCTTTTTCAACCCCCTCTAACTTACTAATTGCTCTCTCTACTCTATTTGCACAAGCAGAACAAGTCATACCTTCTATTTTAAATGATTTATTATCCATGTTTTCACCTTCTTTATTTTGTAATTATCTTTTCTAATATATTATTTATTTCCACAATCTTTTCATCCATATTATTATTTATTGCTGCATCCTTAACACAATGATTTAAGTGTCCTTTTAAAATTTCTAAGTTTGATTTCTTTAATAAAGCTTGTGATGCTAAGATTTGATTAGAAATATCGATACAATACCTCCCCTCTTCTATCATTTTGATAATCCCATCTATCTGACCCCTTGCTGTTTTTAACAATTGCAAAGCTTTTTTTCTTTCTTCACTCATCATTTACCTCCCCTCCCCCCTCAGGGGGTATATCTACATAATAGTACTCCATTTATATATTGTCAATAGGTTAATTTTTTATTTTAATTTAGTTTGCCCCAAAATATAAAAAAATAAAGCACCACCTTTAGTGATGCTCTATCTATTATAAATATTTAGCTAAATATTTTTTTAACGGTATAGAAAGTGGTAATGCTATAGCAATTCCCCCTGATACTTGAAGTATATTAGCTGGTATATCCTTTAAAGCCACTATAAATCCTTGTCCAATAGTTGGTATTCCATATACAAAGTGATTTAAGCAACCTCCAGCAAGAAAATATCCAAAAATCATAACTATTCCTGCTACAATGAATGCAAATAAGTTATTCCAAAATTTATCTCCTTGATAATCACCTCTATAGGCTATAGCTCCTGCTATATATGCCATAACTCCTTTTATAATAAAGGTAAATGGCGCCCATATATAGTATGGAGAAAACAAATCAAAAAATGTCATACCTATAGCAGCAGCCACAGCTCCTCTTTTTTTTCCTAGTAAGATGGCACATAAAAATAGTACTGCATCACCTATATGTAAAACTGCATTATCTCCCACTGGTATAGCTATAACTACAGTTGCTATATATGTTAACGCTGCCATAAGTCCTATTTGAACTATTTCAATGATTCTAAAACTATTTCTCGATGCTTTTATTGATGCCTTTTCTTTCATTTAAAGTCCCCCTTTATGATTATACAATATTGTACCCATACAACAAATTCAGTATCCATACAATTAAATTATACATTAAATCTATAGAATTTCAACCTTATTTTTTAATATAAAAGAATAATATTAAATATTTTACACAAAATAATTTTACCTATGATTTTCAGATCTTATAATCCTATATATTTTTGAGAAAATAGTCAAAAGATCTAACTTATTACTTTACTTGGATGTAGAAAGGATTGACATATATGATGTATCTTCGTTGGTTTGGTAGCTTTTTACTATTGGTAGTTTTAATTGGTTTATTTTTTGTTATGGGAGGAAATTTAATTAATTTAATAATTGCAGTAGCTCTTCTAACTATTGCCATGGACTACATAGAAGAATACCTAACTGTAAAAAATAAATTTAATAGTTAAATAAAAAAATTCCTCAAAGAAACTTGAGGAATTTTTCTATTATTCACCTTTACTAATATTAGATAAAACTAAGCCCTTATTGTGATCTAGTGCCCAACTAATCCCCCAATCATTTTGGAATATAAGTAAGTCTCTATCTTTAATATCCTTAACAACTTTAGAATCACTTGTTAAACTTAAATCATCAACTTTACCTTCTAAAGCTTCAATCCATCTAATATTTCTATATGGAAGCATATCCATTTTTATATCTACATTATATTCATTTTTTAATCTAAATTCTAAAACTTCAAATTGAAGAACTCCTACAACTCCTACTATAATTTGTTCTGTTCCTATGTGAAGCTCTTTAAATACTTGAATTGCTCCCTCTTGAGCTATCTGTGTTACACCCTTTATAAACTGTTTTCTCTTCATAGTATCTACAGTTCTAACCCTTGCAAAGTGTTCTGGTGCGAAGGTTGGAATTCCTTCAAACTTAAACTTCTTGCTTGGTGAACAAAGGGTATCACCTATACTAAATATACCTGGGTCAAATACTCCTATAATATCTCCAGCATAAGCATTATCAACAATTTCTCTATCTTGAGCTAAAAATTGTTGAGGTTGTGCTAGCTTTATTTTATTTCCACCTTGAACATGATAAACTTCCATACCTTTTTCAAATTGACCTGAACATATTCTCATAAAAGCAATTCTATCTCTATGAGCCTTATTCATATTAGCTTGAATCTTAAATACAAAAGCAGAAAAGTTATCATCTGTTGCCTCTATCTTTCCTATATCAGAATTTCTTCCTAATGGCGCTGTAGTTAACTTTAAGAAGTTCTCTAAAAATGGTTCTACACCAAAATTAGTTAAAGCACTACCGAAAAATACAGGGGTAAGTTCTCCAACTCTCACCTTTTCTTCATCAAAGGCATCTCCAGCTATATCTAATAATTCTATGTCCTCAAGTAATTTTTCATATAGACTATCGGTTATAGCCTCTCTAGCTGCTGATTCATCCTCTAAATCTATAACAGTCTCACTTACTTCTAACTGTCCATGATCTCCAGCTTTAAAAATATGAATTTGTTTATTATTTCTATCATAAACACCTTTAAAGTGCATACCTGTACCTATAGGCCAGTTTATTGGATATGATTTTATACCCAATTCATTTTCTATCTCTTCCATAAGTTCAAAAGGGTCTCTTGTTTCTCTATCCATCTTATTTACAAAAGTAAATATTGGAATATCTCTCATACTACAAACATGAAATAGCTTTCTAGTTTGATCCTCTACCCCTTTTGCTCCATCAATAACCATTACTGCACTATCTGCAGCCATAAGTGTTCTATATGTATCTTCACTAAAGTCCTGGTGTCCTGGAGTATCTAATATGTTTATACAATATCCCTCATATCCAAACTGCATTACTGAAGATGTAACAGAAATTCCTCTCTTCTTCTCAATTTCCATCCAGTCAGAAACAGCATGCTTAGATGTCTTTCTTGCTTTAACAGATCCTGCTAGTCTTATTGCTCCCCCATATAAAAGTAATTTTTCAGTAAGTGTAGTTTTACCTGCATCTGGGTGGGAAATTATAGCAAAGGTTCTTCTTTTCTCTATCTCCTTTATATAATCACTCATTACCTTAACTCCTTTATTTAAATTTAAAATTATCTTCAATTTATATAGTATCTCTTTTTAGCACATTTTATATAATACCATATTAATTAATATAAACACAAATATTATTAATGTTTTTATGTATATCACATTTAAAATTAACACTAAAATTTTAGTTTAAATATCATACTAAATTTATCATTTTCAATTCAATTATACCAAAATAAAGCAGTAAGATATTTGTATCTTACTGCCATTGTAATAAATATTAAAATAATAAAATATAATTCCACAAATATATAATTATAATTTTAGTATGCATAATGGCTTAATAAGCCACTATAAACTACTTGTCCCTTTTCTATTCCATCGAAATCCTCTGGTTTCACTAAAGAAACATCTTTATCAAAGTTTATGATTTTACCTTCTTTTAGTACGTAAGCCACAAATTGTGAGCATAAAAAATGATATCTTCTTTGATAAGGTATGTGTAACATTATAGCTAAAATGCCTAAAAAATTATATTTATATCTATCATGTTCACTTTCAAATCGATCTATAATCTCTTTAACTTCATTATATTCATCTTCTGTAACACTTAATTCATAAACTCTACAGGATGTACTTTTATATAGCTTAAATATTCCTCCATCAATTTGTTCTCTAACAAAACCAGCATGAAGTGGAAAATATATTTTTCTTCTTCCAAAGCTATATAATTGCTTTAATTCTTTATCTAAGGCTATAGATGTATGATTATAATTATATCTAGTATATAGCTTTATAGCTCTTGAAAAAAAAGTTCCTGTCTGTGTCAATACAACATAGATTTTTCTATCCACTTAATCACCCCAATTATTATTATAATAATGTATTAATTCATTATAAATTAAATTATTTAATAAGTATACTATATTTAAAAAATATACTATAGATATATTATAATTTAAAAACCTTACAATTTCATTAAGAAATTATTACAATTTATACATTTTTCCTTTATTTCATTTTAACCATATATGATAATCCAATCTTTTGTTCCTTTGAAAAAGAGGATGCTTCTTAAGATTTTACAAAGGATATACATAGACAAGCTTCTACTATCTTAACCATAAATACTGATGTAGTAACAGATATTAACTTCAAAAAAATTAAAAGATACTTTATATAAACTAATAAATAATAGTTTATATAAAGTACCTTTAGTATTAATACTGATAATATTAATACTGAACTAATCCTATTTTCTTTTGCATCTTTCTTAAAGTCTTTGTAGCTACATAATTTGCCTTTTCTGCCCCAGCTTTGAAGATTTCTTCTAGCTTACCTTTATTATCTAAAAGCTCTTTAACTCTCTTTTGAACTGGTTCAAGCTCCTTAACTACAGCCTCTGCTACATCTAATTTAAATTGGGCATAACCTTGCCCCTTATATCTTTCTTCTATTTCTTCCATAGATATGCCCTCAATAGTGCTTAAAATTGTCATTAAATTTTTAACTCCTGGTTGTTCATCACAGAATTTAACTTCTCCTACACTATCAGTTACAGCTCTGGATATTTTTTTTCTTATGACTTCTGGTGGATCTAATATTAAGATATATCCATTAGGATTTTCTTCCGACTTAGACATCTTCTTTTCTGGATTTTGAAGGTCCATTATTTTTGCTCCAGCCTTACCTACGTATGGTTCAGGTATTTTAAAGGTTGGACTGTATAATTTATTAAATCTGTCAGCTATATCTCTAGCTAATTCTAAATGCTGTACTTGATCTATTCCAACTGGCACTACATCTGTTTGATATAATAATACATCAGCAGCCATTATAACTGGATAACTAAATAATCCTGCCCCTATACTTTCTCCACTATTTTTAGATTTATCCTTATACTGAGTCATTCTACTTAGTTCTCCCATATAGCTATGGCAAGTTAAAAGCCATGCAGCTTCAGAATGAGCTGGTACATGAGATTGTACGAATAGAGTATTTTTTTCTGTATCTATTCCTGCAGCAATATAAATTGCTAGTACTTCTAAAGTTCTCTTTCTAAGTTCAGTTGGTATCTGTCTTACTGTAATTGCATGCAAATCTGCAATAAAGAAATAACATTCATATTCATTTTGTAGTTTCACCCAATTTTTTATAGCTCCTAAATAATTTCCTAGTGTTAAATCCCCAGAAGGCTTAATTCCACTTAACATAACTTTTTTCTTATCTTCCATGTTTTTTCTCCTTTCAATCCGTAAAATTATTCCATTTAGTTATAAATAAAAGCCCTATGGAATAAATCCATAGGGCATAAATCACGCGGTACCACCTATTTTGAGATAATAAAATCTCACCTCTTTCAGATACAAACATATCCTAGCTCTATAACGTGAGCATCCGTGCTAGACTACTTTAAATTCACCCAACATCTCAGCGACCCATTCATATCAAGCATAATTGCGATAATCTCACCATCTATCACTCTCTGAAAATCTGTTTTTAATACTACTTACTTCGCCTCACCGATCAATTAATAATAAAGTTGTTTAATATTACATTAAAGTTATTATAATTCTAATATTATATTATGTCAATATTAGAAATTGTTATTCTATTTTTTAGTTTATCTATCTCTAACCTTACTATATGATTATTTTTATTTAAATTAGAACTATATAAAAGCCCATAAATTTCTAGTATTTATTTACTGTATTGAAGCAAACTAAACATATTAAATACATTTCAGTATTTTAATATAATTTTAAAATATATCACCACTTACTTTAAGGAGGTATTTTATATGGATTCAAAAAACAATTCTAGTAAGTCTAATGGTGCAAAACCTTATGGTCCTAATGAAAGAGACTTTTTAGATGCTAGTACCAAACCTGTAAAAGCACATTCTCTTGAAGACTATGTACTGCTTCCAAATCATGTTGTAGATCCAATTGTGGCAAACAACATCTCTAATGCAGAATTTGATTATACCTATAACGAGGAATCGGATCTTCTAGGTTTTGAAGATCAACCCTTAGCATCAATAAATAAAAACACTCCAACTAAATAGTAAAAAATATAGGAATTGCTTTAATGGCAATTCCTATATTTTTTATTAAATATTTATTTTTACTTCATGTTCTCCATCAGAGGTAACAGGTATTATATCTCCTTCTATAACATTTCCATCTAAAGTTATGGTAGAATTACCACTTCTAATTACTTTGATATGATATACAGCATTTCCATATACATAGTCTATAGAGTATTCTTTAAAGTCTTTAGGTACACATGGTTTAATTTTAAACCCTTTTCCCTCTATTAATCTAAAACCCAATATGTGTTCTAATGCGATAGTATACATCCAACCTGAGCTTCCAGTATACCAACTCCATCCGCCTCTTCCTTCATGAGGTTCCACCGAATATATATCTGCAGCCATAACATAAGGCTCTGTCTTAAATACATTTGCTTCCTCTATGTTTAAACTATGATTTATAGGATTTAGCATGGAATATATGTTATATGCTTCTTCTCCTCTTCCTAGTTTTGCAAGAGCTAAAGCTACCCACGCAACTCCATGGGTATATTGTCCTCCATTTTCCCTTACTCCAGGTACATATCCTTTTATATATCCTGGTTTTAAATCTGATTTATCAAAAGGTGGGCTCAATAGTAATATAATTTTTTCTTTAGGCTTTACTAAATATTTTTCTAAAGAACTCATAGCTATATTAGCTCTTTCCTTATCTCCTGCTTCTGATATTACAGACCAACATTGTGATAGGGCATCTATTTTACATTCCTGATTTTCATGAGATCCTAGTGGAGTGCCATCATCAAAGTAAGCACGTTTATACCAACTTCCATCCCATCCATGAATCTCTAGATTTTCTTTAATAAAATCCATAGTCTTAATATATTTTTCATAATTATCCTCATCCCTTTTATATATGCATAGATCCTTAAAATCTTTTAATATAGCATATAGGAACCAGCCAAGCCAGATACTCTCTCCCTTACCCTTATTTCCTACAGTGCTCATTCCATCATTCCAATCTCCACTTCCCATGAGAGGAATATTATGGGAACCAAACTTTAAGCTTCTATTTATAGCTCTTATACAGTGATTGTATAAGGACTCTTTTAAATCTGATTTTGATGATAAATTATACCTTTCATCTTCTCCTTCTCTTAAAGGCTCATCCTTTAAATATCCAATCTCTTCATCTAAAATCTTATAATCTCCAGTGGTTTTAACATATATACAAGTAACATAAGGTAACCATAATAAATCATCACTAAATCTAGTTCTTATTCCACTATTTACAACTGGATGCCACCAATGTTGCACATCTCCTTCTTCAAATTGTCTAGTAGCACTATAAAGAATTTGATTTCTAGCAATTTCAGGCTGTATATAAATCATTGGAATGGAGTCTTGTAATTGATCTCTAAATCCATAAGCTCCTCCACATTGATAAAATGCTGTTCTTGAAAATAATCTACAACTGATAGTTTCATAAGGAAGCCAACCATTAATCATGAAATCTAAAGCTTTATCCTCTGTTTTTATCTTTATCTTAGTTAAAAGCCTTTCCCAATAGCCTTTTACCATTTCTAACTCTTTCTCAACTCTAGTTATATCTGAAAACTCTTCAAGGGAATTTTGAATTCCTTCAATACTGTCTTCTGCTCCTAAGACAATTACCAGTGATTTTTCTTCATTAGCTCCTAATCTTAAGTAAACTTTCTCACTAAGTACTGGTTCTAATCCTGAACCACACCTTCCTGATAAGCTTATAGTGTTCTGTTCAGGTAAAGAATCCATATATTCTTTACTTACAATAAAATCTCTTTCATCTCCACTAAAACTTTCATTTTTTCCTCCACTTATTTTTAAATAAACATGACTAGATGAAAAATCACTACTATATGGATTGATTCCATATATGTATTTGTTTTCTTTATCTATTACAGTGTAAATCTTCTTATAATTGTTTTCTCTTAAATCTCCTAGACACAATCTTGCAATATAAGTAATTGCTATATTTCTCTCCTTATCTACTAAGTTATTTAAGCTAACCTTAATAAGCTTTGCACTTCTCTCCTTTGAAGGAAATACAGTAATTTCCCCCAGTATTCCACTTTTACAATGAGTAAATTTGGAATATCCAAATCCATGAGTTATTACATACTCTCCTTTATCTCTTATTGGTTCAGGAGTTATTGACCAAAGTTTATCCCCTTCTTCTAGGTATAAAACTTCACTAGGGGTATCTTCAATGAAATCATTATTCCAAGGAGTAATTTTAAATTCTCTACTATTTTTATACCAAGTATAGCTACTACCAGACTCACTTATATTAAATCCAAATCTATTATTATTGGCTATAACATTTATCCAAGGAGCTGGTGTAGACATTCCGTCCTTTAGTATAATTGTATATTCTCCCTCATTATTAAAACCTCCATATCCATTAAAAAAACTTAACTCTGAAGTTTCTACTTTAGGGATATTACTATCACTATAACTTAAATTAGCTTCTTTTAGTTCACTCATTTCCCAGATATACTTTCTTGAGTCATATGGATAATCTTCATTTTTCATGGCTTTTTCAATTTGTTTTAATAAAGGCCCTTCTGATCCGTCTACGATTATTGCTGCAATAGAATAAAGCAAATTCAAATCTTCTTTAGACATTTTTTCATTATTAATTATAAATATGCCACCTGAAGTATTTTCTCGTCCATTTAAAGAGCTATTCAATATTATTCTTTTTAGTGCATTATCTAGAGGCTTTTCATAGCTTATTTCCTCTTCATTAATGACTACAATATCAAACTTTAATCCCTTTTCTTCTAAATATCCATGGCAATTTATAAGCTGTCTTAAGATATCACTTTCCTTTTCCTTGTTAATAGTTAACAATACAATAGGTAAATCTCCTGAAATTCCATAGGCCCAGAGATTTCTTTGACTTCTACTTAGATTAATTAGGTTGTTTATTCTCTTTGTATAACTAAAGTTATTAAATAATATACTACTTGCAAACCGCTCATAAATAATCTCTTGTGTTGGTTTTATTCCTTTATTAATAAGACTTTTTTCTACACTTAAAGCAGATCTTAGGACACTTTCCTCTAGAATATTACTATCTTGATAATTTCTTGACTTATTTAATACATCCTCCCTAGAGTTTCCTGTAATTGTTATATATTTTATAGATTTGCTTTCACCTTTAGGAATTTTTATTATTCTCTTAATTGCAATTATAGGATCTAATACATTGCCTACATTATTTTTTAAAGGTTCATTTTCTTCTAAAGCTATAGGATTTTCTTTTGAATGATTTCTTCCTATAAAACTTAGCCTTGCCGTATCATACTCTGTTTTAAATCCCTCTTCACCTAGTGTACTTTCAAGAGTATATATGTCCCTGTCTTTTTCGCTACGAGGTCTGCGTTTTGCAAGTATTCCACTTAATTCATCTATATATTCTGTAGTAATAAATAAATTCCCAAAAGTAGGATGTGATATATCTCCACTGTATCCTTGTAAAACTACTTCACTATAGCTAATAACTTCTATGATTTTTTCTTCACTACCATTATTTTTTATATCAATAGTCCTAATTTCACAATTATCTTCAGGAATTACTTGAACTATAGTATTTATTTCTAGATCTCTCCAGTATTTTATGAATTCTGCCTTATACAAATAGAAATTAACTTCATATTTATCTCCTTGCTCTTTACAAGGTTCATAGGTAGAAGATGTATATTCATTAGAATTAGTGTCTTTAATATAAAAAAACTTTCCCCAACTACTACGAATCAAATCTTCTTTCCATCTATATACCATTACATTTTTAAACTTAGAGTAGCCACCACCTGCCGTATTTAATAGGATGTTATAATTTTTATTCCCCAGAAGTATGGTTTGGGGATACTTACTTTCTCCAAATTTAAATGTTCTATGGATGGAATATTGCCTTTGCACTTCTTTCACTTCTTGTAAATTATCTTCTTTTCTATCATAGACCACATTCTTACTTATCTTCTCTTGAAGCAATATATCTACAGCTCTGATCATGGGAATTCTATGAAATCTTCTTTGAATAATATTATTATTCATAACATTATCTAAAGCCAACAAACTCATTCCTAAATGATGTATCATATAGCATTTTACTATTTCAAACTTTTTATTTTTTATCCTTTTATCTGTATAATCTATAGCTTCATAAAATCCATATTTTCCATAACATTCAAGTTTTAATAGACTTCTTATATTTGCCATAGACTTAGGTATATTTTCCATAAGCCCCATGATAGTAGAATATGGTGATACTACTAACTCTTCTTCTAATCCTCTTTTTATACCAATTTTAGGTACACCGAAGGCTTTATATTGATAATTTAAATCTACATCAAATTTATAGTAGGCACTTTCTGAAATACCAAAAGGAACCTTCCTCTTATCTCCATATCTTATTTGACCTTCCATTACAGACCTATAAGTTTCATCTAACATAGAATTCCTATAATTTTTCATTAAAATCCTTGGCATAAAGTATTCAAACATGGTTCCACTCCAGCTAGCCAATCCTTTTCTACCATACATTAAAGTTAATGATCTATTTAAAGCAAACCAATGAGATGTTGGAACTATTCCCTTAGCCACTGCAATAAAACTTGTTGTTCTAGCTTCTGATGCCAATAAGTCATAGTAATTACTACTTAATGATTCATTGTCTACATCATAGCCTATATGAAATAACTTTCTTTCATCATTATACAAAAATTTAAAATCTGTATTATCTATAATTCTATTTATTTCGGCTTCAATTTTTGTAAATTGTTTTAATAGTGTTCCTACTCTTTCTTTACATAAATCTATATTCTTATTTATTCTTTCTAATTGAAATTCATTTAAATTATTAGATATAAAATTAAACCCTTTTATAATATCATATATATGCCCTAAACTATCACTACTAATAATTCTAATTATATTTTCATACTTGCTTCTAGGTAATAGCTTTATATCATCTATGAATGGAAATAAAAAATTAATTTCACTTAAATAGTCTTTTATATTATCTAATAGTTTTTTATTCCAATAAGTACTATCTATATTTTCTATATCTTCCTGTACAATATCTTCAAAGTTATTTAACATATTATAAAAAGTTAATATATCTTTTCCTTCTCTTTTTATTCTTTCAATAACATTAAGGTACATATATTTTTTTCTTTCATCTTCCAGCTCTTCCATGGCAAGATAAACAGTATCCTCTATGCCTTCAACTCTATTATTAAAGTAAGGTGTGTTTCTTAATTCTTTTAGTGCTTCTTCTATGGTATATAAATAAGATACTAGATTTCCACTATCTACTGTAGAAACATATTTAGGTAATAGAGGACTAAGTGTCTCCACATCATACCAATTATAAAAATGCCCTTTACAGGTTTCTAGCCTTTTCAAAGTATCTATGGTTTTACCCAAGTTTTCTATACCTTTAACCGTCCCAATGTACCCCATATCTATAGCAACAATATTGGAAATTAAAGTCATACCAATATTAGTAGGAGAAGTTCTCATAGCTAATCCTCTATATGGTTCTTCCTGATAATTATCCCCGCCAAGATAGTTAGTATCCTCAGTGACAAAGTCTTCAAAATATGCCCAAATCCTTCTAGTTAACCTTTTTAAAACCTTATTATCGTATTCACTTAATTTTACTGTTTCATCATTAATATTCTGACCTATAATATAAGCTATTATTGGACTAATAACCCATATAATACAACTTGGTATCATTACATAAAAGGTATCCAAGCCACTTCTCCATGCTACCACCATAATACATAAAGCTATTACTATCTCTTGCCACATGTATTTAAAATAACTTATAAAGTCTTTTCCTGAAGACCTTTCTGCTTCCTCAGCCGTTTGCCATTGTAATAAGTTTTTTTTACTTATTATTAATCTGTATAGTGTTCTTATAATAGCATCTACCATTAAATATGCTTTAAAAGGAAGAAAAGCATATATAAAAAATACTTGCTTTAAAGCCATTTGGAAATTCTGAACTTTTCCACTTAGACTTATTCCATTTATAGGCGAAACTATATTTTCTGACATATTAAATAGAATAGGTGTTATTAAAGCAATGAAAGCTGACATATACCACTTATCTATACCATCAGGAAGGATTCCTGCTAAAGAGCAAAGTAATAAAATTAACATAGAAGGAGCCATTAAGCTTCTTCTTAAATTATCTATCATCTTCCACTTAGATAATCTATTTAATTTATTTTTCTTTAATATGTATGGTAATAGTTGCCAATCACCTCTCACCCATCTATGAAGTCTTTTACAACTTGCAATAAAGTTAGAAGGATATCCATCTACTAACTCCACATCTGTAAGCAAAGCCGTTCTTGCCAAAGATCCTTCTAATAAATCATGACTTAGAACTTGATTTTCTTCAATTACTCCATGAGTTACCTTTGTAAATACATCCACATCATATATGGCCTTACCAGTAAAAATACCCTCTCCAAATAAGTCTTGATATACATCAGATATTGCAAATGTATATATATCAATACCAGCTTCTCCTGAAAATACTTTAGAAAAATAAGTTTTATTAGCACTTTCTAAATCTATACCAACTTTAGGTTGTATTACTCCATACCCTCTCCAAACAGTTCCATCTTCCTTTGTATAAGCTCTATTTAACGGGTGAAGCATTGCTCCAATTAAAATCTTTGCTGATTCTCTTGGAAGTATGGTATCTCCGTCTAAAGTTATAACATACTTTACTTTAAAAAGTTTTTCCACACCTTCACTTAAAACACTATAAGTGGTATTTTTATCTCCTCTTATAAACTTATTAAACTCTTCTAGTTTTCCTCTTTTTCGCTCCCAACCTAGCCACTTATTCTCCTTTTCATTAAACCTTCTATGTCTGCATAAAAAGAAAAAACGACCACTATCTTCATTATACTTTGTATTTAACTTATTAATTTCTTCTAAACAAAATTTAGATATCACTTCGTCTTCTGCTTCTTTTTCTCTATGACTATCTATAAAATCTCCCAAGATAGCAAAATATAGATTTTCATCATTATTTCCTAAATAATAAGTTTCTAAATTACCCATTAAACTTTTAGCTTTCTCTATACTTTCTATTAGAGTAGGAACTACTACACAGGTGATTCCTTCTTTAGGAATTCTATCGGATATATTAATTTTAGGTAATACATTAGGTGTGCTTAAATTAGTAATACTCCAATTTAAGATGGATACCACAACCTCACTGAGCGGTATAATAGTAACTATTCCAGATAAAATATATTTAGATATTGATATATTTGTATCATTTATATAGCTCCAAGTTATAAATCCTCCCGATAGTATGCCTGTAAGAATAACAATAGTTCCTATATAAATACCAACAGCTCTTCCCTTTATCATATTTTTTAACTTTTCAAATCCTTTAAAATCAATATTCAAAATATGATTTAGCTTTTCTCTACCACTATCAGTTAGATAATATCCCACATGATTTTCAAATTCTTTATCATTATTTACTTCTGCACACTGTAGTACTTTTCTAGCAACAAATGTCTCAGAAATTTTATTTTGTCTAGCTATTTTTTCTAAAACATGTCTATAATAGTCCTTGGAATAAAAATCCATAGTACTATAAACCATAGCAGGATCTTTACTTAATATTTCTTCTACTTTATTGCTAATATTAAATACTTCTTCCCAATTTATATCATCTAAATTTCTTAAGCCATTAATGCTACTACTAATGGCTATAGAATAGATACCATCACTTTTATTAGAATCTATAATAATTTTATCTAAAGTAATTTCATTTTCGCTTAATTTATCTTCTATCCATAAATTTAATTCATCGTAATTTACTCCATTATCTCTTAAAACTCTTATTAATGCATCCGCAAAGTATTCTGTAAATTTAATATTGTTCTCAGATATGAAATCCATAGCTCTCTTCATATTTTCTTCATTATAATACTTAATAATCCTATCAGCTAATCTTTCTCCTCTATGTCTATCATTAGCTTTATCTACTATCAATACTGAGCTTTTTCCTATTATCTCTAAATAGGCTATTTTAAGCATTATAGGTAAAGCCCATAATTCTCCCATGGTTAATATGGTTGTTTCTTGATATCTTTTTAAAAACTTATTAATATTATCCCTAGTTAGCTTATCCCTATAAATTCCCAATATTTCTCTTGATACAGCATAAATTCTAGGATATCCTTTTAATGCTCCACTTTTTAGTATAGGTAGTGATTTTAAATATTTCTTTGATAAATGTTTTTTTATAAATTTATATTCTTTTTCAATAACATAGATATTATCTAATATCCATTGTGTTCCTTTTATCTTGAAATACTCTCTATTTTCATCCACTTTAAACAAATTATGGCACCCCAATATATTATTAAAATGCTTATCTAAATTGGAAATTAAATCATTCCTACTTATTTTTTCAATTTCTCTATGGTCTCTGGCTATATCATCAATAGCATCTTCCAATTTTTCTTTATTTTCTGCTAAAAAACTATTGTCACTAATCTTAATATAGGCTCTTCTCTTATTTCTATTTTTGATTACGTACATAAGAAGAACTATACTTAGTATAAGTATTAAATTTACTAAAATAAATATGTGCTCCATGGTGCTATCCCCTTTCAATGATGCTCAACTATTATTATTACCAAATTAACTTAAATCTATAATAGTAAATATTTTTCTATCCTATAGATTAGCTTTCTCCTATAGCTAAATAAAAACCATCTAAGAAAAGTAACTTTATATCTTACTTATCTTAAATGGCTTCTTTATATATGCTATTGTGAACTACCTTTAGTTAATCCTCTATAACTACCTGGTTGCACATTAAATTTTACTTCTTTCCCATCACTAGTTTCAATAATTATTCCTTTGTTACAAGGAGTTTCTATAATTATATTATATTTTGTAAAACTCTACAAAGGATTTTGCTACATAACTATGATCCTTAACTCCTGCAAACTCTCTTATAGAATGCATAGCAAGGGTTGGATTTCCAATATCTACAGAACGTATATTCAAATGGGTTGAAGAAATTGGTCCTATGGTTGAACCACCTCTTAAGTCTGAACGATTCACAAACTTTTGTACTGGTACCCCTGCTTTATTACAAATAGATTCATATACAGCAGAAGAATCTGAATCACTAGTATATGCACAATTCGCATTTATCTTTATAACAGGACCTTTATTTACAATTGGTCTATTAGTCGGATCTGCCTTTTCTGGACTATTAGGATGAACTGCGTGAGCATTATCTGCCGAAATAATAAAGGATCTGCTAAGTGTTCTAAAGAACTCTTCTCTCCCTTTTCCAAGACAAAGAGCAATTCTTTCTAAAATATTTGCTAACATATCAGAATCGGCTCCTTGTTTTGTAGAGCTTCCAACTTCTTCATTATCAAAACATACCATTACATTTATGCCCTCAGTTATTGGAGCTTCTTTTAGTGCCTCAATTCCAGCATGAACCATTTGAAGATCATCTAATCTACCTGAAGATATAAATTCATCTTTTAATCCAACAATACATCCCTTTTCAAATTCATAAAGGAATAAATCAAAATCTATAATATCCTCTTTATTTACCTTCATTTCCTCAGCTAATATGTTTATTAATGCATTATCCTTTTCTAATTCTTCAGTTACCATTGCAAGTAGTGGAAGAGTATCTTTTTGTGGATTTAATTCACCTCCAGAATTGGCTTCCCTATTCATATGAATTGCTAAGCTAGGTATTATTAATATTGGTTTCTTTATGTTAACTAACCTTAACTCTGGATTAAGTAAATTTTCACCTTTTAAAGCAACTCTTCCTGCTACAGCTAGTGGTCTATCCATCCATGTACTTCTTATTAAACCACCATAAACCTCAGTATTTAATTTAATATAATTATTTTCTGATATAATTTCACTATTTGGTTTTATTCTAAATGTAGGTGAATCTGTATGAGCACCTATAATTTTAAATCCATGGTTCTCAACCTCACCATTACCTATAGTAAATGCAATTAATGCAGAACCATTTTTAGTAGTATAATATTTACCACCCTTTTCTAATATCCATTTATCCTCTTCATTTAATTCCTTAAAATCACAACCTTCAAGAGAATCTTTAACATTTTTCACTGCATGAAAAGCAGTAGGGCTTTCATACAAAAAATCTATAAGTTCTTTAGCAAACTTCAATTCTTTTGACATAATTAATCCCCTCCTTAAAACGAAATACTAGTAATAGTATACCAAACTTTTACTACATTTCCTATGAATTTTGTGATTTTCCCTAATTTATAACATGTTCTCGTGTTATACTATAGTTATGAGAAAAAATATATTGATAAAGAGGTGTAATAATTGATTTCTCAAAAACTTATAACAAAATTTATTAAAAATAGTGAAGATATAAAAAATAAAAAAGTCAGAGAACGCTATGGATATCTTGGTGGAGTTGTTGGTATTTTAGTAAATCTAGTTTTATTTTTAATTAAAATCACTGCTGGACTTTTAGTTAATAGTATTGCTGTAATTGCTGATGCTTTTAATAATCTCTCCGATGTTGGTGCTTCATTAGTAACCATCTTTGGCTTTAAACTTTCAAGCAAACCAGCGGATAAAGAACATCCCTTTGGACATGGACGAATTGAGTACATTTCTGGTCTTATAGTTGCATTTTTAGTAATATTAGTTGGCTTTGAATTCATAAAAAGCTCTTTTGAGAGAATTAAAAATCCTGTTCCTGTAGAATTTTCACTACTTCCATTTATTCTTTTAATCATATCTATATCATTTAAAGTATGGTTAAGTAGGTTCTATAGAGGTATAGGTAACAAAATAAATTCTTCCGCTCTTAAAGCTTCTTCTGTAGACTCAATAAGTGATGTAATATCTTCTTCTACTGTAGTTATATCACTACTAATCTCAAAATTCACATCACTTCCTATAGACGGATATATTGGTTTAGTTGTTTCCTTAGTAATTCTTTATGCAGGATATAACCTAATTAAAGATACTTTAAACCCATTACTTGGAGTTGCTCCTGATAATGATTTAGTAGAAGATATTCAAAAAATGTTATTATCCTATGAACATATAGATGGTGTTCATGACTTGCTAGTTCATAATTATGGTCCTGGAAGAATAATTGCTTCTATTCACGCTGAAGTTCCTCTTGATATTTCTGTTGTTGCTGCTCATGAGGTTATAGATAGAGCTGAAAAGGAAATTTCTTCTGAACTGGGTATATATCTGCTAATTCATATGGATCCAGTAACTACAAAGGATGAAGAGATTCTTAGTGCAAAAAGAGAATTGGAAGAAGTTTTAAATAAAATTCCTCATATATCTTCTTTTCATGATTTTAGAGTAGTAGGTGAAGGTGACTATAAAAACCTAATATTTGATGTAGTAGTTAAGGATGATTTTATAATAACTAAAGAATCAGAACTTAAATTACAAAAACAAATAAATGAGGAAATTAAGAAAGTTTCTCCAAATCACAACGCAATAATTACCGTAGATGCATCTTTTATCTAATTAATTTGAATTTTTATTAACCATTTTTAACTTATATAATATTATGATAGTGTAGAAATCATTGGAGGATTAATTATGACTGGAATATCCACTCACTATTTTTTAGGTGGCAATACCGGAAAAGGCTTTTACTCTCACTTTAATTATATTATTTCCCAAAAGGATGCAACTAGAATTATTTGCTTAAAGGGAGGTCCTGGTACAGGAAAATCTTCCCTTATGAAAAAAATTGGAAAACACTACATTGATAGAGGATATGATGTAGAATTTCATCATTGTTCTTCTGATAGTGATTCTTTAGATGGAGTTCTAATTAAAGAATTAAAAGTAGCTATGCTTGATGGCACATCTCCCCATATGATAGACCCTATTACTCCTGGTGCTGTAGATGATATAGTAAATATGGGCATATGTTTAAAAGAAGAGAATTTTAAGAACATAAAATTTAACATTCTAGCTGTGAATAAAGAAATTGGAAATTCCTTTAGAAGAGCTTACAGATTTTTTGCTGCGGCTAAATCTATTTATGATGATTGGTATACCTTTAATAATGAAGCTTTAAATCTTTATGAACTTAATATTTTAAAAGAAAATTTGAAGAATAGAATTCTTCCTAATACATTCTCATCACTGGGTAAAAAACGCCACTTATTTGCAACAGGATTTACTCCAAAGGGAGTTATAACTTATATTCATAATATAGTAGAAGACATGTCCAGTGTTTATGTACTTAAAGGCTCTCCTGGAACTGGCAAAACTCGTGTTCTTGAATATATTGCAGATGAAGCTACTCGAAGGGGTCTAGATGTAGAGATTCTACACACTCCACTAAATCCTGAAAAAATTGAACATTTATTAATTCCTGAATTAAAGGTTGCTCTAGTAACATCAAATGAAATTACCAAAATAGAATTTCATGGCGAGGAATATGATATGGATAGTCTATTAGATGCAAATTATATTGAAAAAAAACAAGATGATATAGACGATATTTCTTCCATTTTTTACATCCTACTTCAAAAAGGTCTTGATTGTATAAAAATAGCTAAAGATTTACATGATGAATTAGAGGAATTCTATGTTCCTAATATGGATTTTAATAAGGCTGACCAAATATATGAAGAAGTATTAAATAAAATTCAAGGATATGAAGATAGCTTATAATATATTAAAAATAAAAAGTAATAGCACCCTGTGATGCTATTACTTTTTATTTCTTAATAACTATTAAATTATGAAGTGCTCTTGTACACATTATATACATTAGATTGTCCTTGTATCTTTCTTGGATGTCCTCTTCAATTATAATAGCTCCATCAAATTCTAAGCCTTTTGCATAATAACTAGGCATAATCATAGTTCCCTCAGCAATATGAAGATTCTCTTTATCTATAAGCTTTAATGAAATATCTTCTTTTAACAAATCATATATATACTTAGATTGCGATAAATTTTTAGTTATAATAGCTATATTTTCAAGATTTTTTTTCTTTAAGCTAGTTGCTAGCTCTATAATATATTCTTTTATCTCTTTCTCATCCTTTACTAATATCTCATTAACAGAATCTCCAGTTCTAACCATAGGTACTATGGAAATATCATCTATATATCTATTACTATATTCCATGATTTCTTTAGTTGAACGATAACTTTTATTTAACTTAAACATTTCAACTGAATCCTCACTAAATATATCTTTAATACTACTTAAAGAAGAATTATTTTCAATAGGTATTAATTGCTGATTACTATCTCCAACTATAGTCATCGATTTAGTATTTACAAGTTCTTTTAACACTATAAATTGTAGTGGTGAATAATCTTGAGCCTCGTCGATTACTAAATGTTTAATTTCTCTATTAAGCCTTAAGCCCATGAGTTTAGCTTTTAAGTATAATATAGCAACCAAGTCTTCTTCTGTATATTCTTTATCACCATTAAATTCTTCATATATATTTTCTATATTTTTTCCATCTAAATAACTTAATGTAGCTTTTACTTCTATTACATCTCTTACTAATTCTCTTATTTCTAATTTTCTTTTGAATTCTAAATCATTTATATGAAGTATTAATTCTTCAGGGGTAAACTCTTTCTTTTTCTCTTTATACTTCATTTCAATAAATCTAAATTCTTCATCTCTCGCATCACTAATTCTAGAGAATAAAATTCTTTTAATTTTTTTACTTCTTCTAAATAACGGTAGTGAAGTAAAGTCTTTTGTAAACATGGTTTTTATTTCTTCTTTAGTTGCTATAACTTTATCTCTAAAGAAAACTCCATGGCTAAAATAACTATCTTCTTCTAGTTTAATAACAAGTCTATCTAGATCCTCCATAAACTTTAAGGACCTCTTATAAATAATTTTTTTCTCAAAACCTTTATCTTTATTAAGAATTCTTTCCATAACATCTTTAATATCTATAACATCATCTACATCTACTAAATCTAAAGCTAAATCTAAAAATGTAGTTTGAAACACTCCTGTTTCTCCTAAAGTTGGAAGAACATTTGAAATATAATCTATAAATATTCTATTAGGCCCTAAAATTAAAACCTTATTTTCTAAAAGATTTCTGTAATTATAAATTAAATAAGCAACTCTATGAAGTGCAATAGTAGTTTTACCACTTCCAGCTACACCATCTACAACTAGTATCTTATTCTTATCTTGTCTTATAATCTCATTTTGTTCTTGTTGTATAGTCATAACTATGTCTTTAAGCTTATCTGAAGAGTTTTTGCTTAATACCATTTGAAGAATATCATCTTTTATATCGATATTAGAATTAAATAATCCCTCTAATTTACCTCTCTTTATGATATATTGAACCCTTTCTAAAATAGAAGCTGTAATTTCTCCTTCAGGTGAATTATACTGACCAATATTTCCTGAATTATTATAAAAAAGCGCTGAAATTGGAGCTCTCCAATCTATAATTAGTGGTTCAAAGGTTTCCTCTAAAGTTACTCCAAACCTTCCAATGTATATATCTTCTATCCCATAATCTTCTTCTCTAAAAGTAACCTTACCAAAATAAGGAGAAGATTTTAACACTGTTAGTTCTTTTAATTTTCTATCAGTACTTTTAAAATTTTCTTCTTTTACGTAGTTTTCATGGTCAAAATACTCTATTATCTTATCTTCATCATCTTTAAATTCTTCTAAAATATTTTTTCTGTATTCTAATATGGCATTGGTTATATGCTTTCTTTTCTCTATACACTTAAGAATTTCATCATTTATTATTTTTATAACATGTTCTAATCTTTCTTCTTCTATGGCAACCTCTAACTGTTTCTTTAATTGGTCTTTAAGATCATTTGACATAAAACCACTTCCTTTATTAGATTCTTATAATGAATTTTCATAGTAACTTATTATAAGTTCTATATATTAATCTTAAACCCTTTCATCTATGCAAAATTAATATAATATATAGATGGATAAAGTTTACTTATACTATTTCTTCCCAACCTCTTATATCAGTAATTCCAAGACCAGGTTCATCGGACAAAGTGATTTTATTTCCTTCAAAGATTGCTCCTCCAACTATAGGGTCCTCTGCAAAGTATATCATTGTATCTAAATCTGCTGTTATCATATTTCCTCTTGAAGCTGCAAAGCTTGCTGCTGCTGTGATTCCAATTTTACTCTCTAACATACAACCAACCATACACCTTATACCCATGGTATCTGCCATATTGTAAATTCTTATGGCATTTTGTATTCCTCCACATTTCATCAGTTTTATATTGATTAAGTCACAAGCTCTATTCTGAATTACCTTAAAGGCCTCTGGGGATCCAAACACTGATTCGTCAGCTAAAATCATAGTATCCACATTATCTTTAATAAATTTTAATCCTTCGATATCCCAACCTTTAACTGGTTGTTCTACAAACTCTATGTCTAAATCTAATTGCTCTATCTTCTTAATTATCTTTATTGCATCTTTAGGTGACCAGCCTTGATTACCATCAACTCTTACTTTTATTCCTTTTCTAATAGCACGTCTAATAAATTTCACTTTTTCAAAGTCTGATTCTACATTATTTCCAAGTTTTATCTTTATATTAGTATAGCCATCTCTAGTAGCTTCATAGGCTGCATTTATCATATTTTCCATCTTATCATCATCTTGTATAGTTATATCTGTAAGTACCGTTGAATTGAATCCTCCTAATAACTTATACAAAGGAGTATTTACTCCTTTACTCCAAAGATCATATATAGCAATTTCTACAGCTGCTTTTGCACTATTATTTCCTTTAATGCATTCATCCATAACTTTAAAAATGCATTGAAGACACGTAAGATCCATTCCCTTAATAAATGTAGTAATATGTTTAATAGCACCTACAATTGAACTTTCTGTCTCCCCTGTCACTCTTGGTGCTG
Source organism: Clostridium sp. UBA5712 (assembly GCF_002419845.1). Classification (NCBI taxonomy): domain Bacteria; kingdom Bacillati; phylum Bacillota; class Clostridia; order Eubacteriales; family Clostridiaceae; genus Clostridium; species Clostridium sp. UBA5712. The sequence continues at coordinate 156,525 of NZ_DIGW01000017.1, forward strand.
GAGCTGCACTTCCTATTCCCACATCTCCATTTTCCGTAAAAATCTTTACAACTACTTCGTTAGAATAATTATAAACTCCGTTTTTAGTTACGAATGGTTTTTTTAATGGCATTGTAATTCTACCAACTTTAACATCTGCAATAATCATCTTTATACCCCTACTACTTATAAATTTATATTTTTAATATTATTAATCTATCCGAATTTTATTCATATAAAATATGCTTAAAATAAAATATGATAGATTTTTTACATTTCCGTAAAAATTTCTATCTAGTCAAGTCATAATTATACACCAAAGCCTAAAGTAGTCAAGCTATATAGTAGGTTGTTTTTGTTCAATTTATTTATTTAAATAGTAGATATTACTCTCAATGTCTACATATTTCCTAATATCAACCCTGGTTATGTTTTATTCCTATGAATTTTATCCACCTTTTTTTAGCAATATATCTTATGTACATTACAAGCCTCTCTATAGCTACTTCTTCCGTATCACCTAATCTCCTTGCCATCTCAAGTGCAATGTCATATATACTTCTTTTACCATCTATTAAAGCCCACGCCAGCGATGATTTATCATCAAAAACTATATCACTAAGATTATTTTTTTTCACTAACCATCTTGCGAACTTTTCTATAGGTTTGTTATGTTCAAAGTATAAAGTAACTATATTATTATCATTAATTTTATAGTTATCATGTTCAATTTGGGGAATATATAAAAGAAAATTCTTTTCTTCTTTATTTTGTGTTTTTTTACCTTTCATACAAATCACCTATAAATTAGTTAAGAGCCTCAATGGCTCTTAACTTTAATATTATTCATAATTATATCCATATTTTTTAATATTATAAGAAATATTATCAATAATCATAATTTACCTTTAAGTTCTTTCATTATCTCCACTACAAGAAATAAGATAAATAATTACTCCAAGAATTATAAATATACCTGTTGAGAATATAGAATTTTGGGTTAACCCTTCAAAATTAAGTCCAAAGGCCACATTAAGTCCTAAAGTAGCAAACCCTGCAACTACTATACCCATTAATGCATCTCCAGCAACTAATCCAGAAGATATAAGAATACCTCTCTCTACTTTTTCTTTCATAAGGGATTCATTTTTCTTAAATTTCTTCTCAACAAATATTCTAATTATACCACCTGATAATATACCTGCATTTAAATGTATAGGTAAGTATAAACCAAGCGCAACTGGTAGTACTGGTAGACCAGATATTTCTGCAAATATAGCTATAGATACTCCCACAAACACAAGTACCCAAGGTAATTCACCAGTCATAACACCTTCTATAACCATTGACATAAGAGTAGCTTGTGGTGCTGGCACTGCTTCTGAACCAATTCCATATGTATTATGAAGCATTAATAATACATACCCAGAAACTACAGCACCAAATATTAACCCTAAATACATTCCAATTTGTACTTTCTTTGGAGAACCACCAATTACAAATGTAGTCTTTAAACTTTGAGCTGTACCACCAGCAACAGCTATAGCTACACATACTATACCACCTACCATAACAGCTGTAATCATTCCCTCTTGCCCTATATTGCCAGTTATCTTTAATATGGCTGTAACAAATAGTAAAGTAGCAATAGTCATACCCGATACAGGATTATTTGATGCACCAATTATACCAACCATTCTTGCAGAAACTACTGCAAAGAAGAATGAAAATACTACTGCCATTAGTGAGCCAATTATTCCTACTCTAATTTGTGGCAATAACCATGCAAGAACAAATACCAATATTGCTGAAGCTATCACCCAAACAATTGGCGGATCTTCATTTATTCTAGTAGTTGCACCACTTTCCTTTTTACCTATACCTGACATGGCTTCTTTAAAAGATCTAATAATGGTTGGTGCAGATTTTCCTAAAGAAATAAATCCTCCTGCGGCAACAGCTCCCGCTCCTATATATCTTATATACTTACTCCATATATCTGAAGCTCCCATCTCAGAGATTAACATAGTTGAAGGAAATAAAGGTTCTGGAACTGTACTACCTATATATTTAATAAGTGGTATTAATCCAAGCCAAGCTACAAGAGATCCTCCAAACATAAATGCCGATGCTTTTGTACCTACAATAAAGCCGACCCCTAGAAGTGAAGCTAATGTATCTATTCCAAATACGGAATTTTGATATGCAGGTATAACCCATTCTGGTCTTTCACTCCAAAGAGCAAATCCTCCAGAAGCTAACTTATAACCTCCACCAATTCCGAGACCCATTAAAACCATTTTAAATCCACTACCACCTTCACTTCCATTAACTAAAACTTCAGCTGCAGCCATAGATTCTGGATATACTAAATTTCCATGCTCCTCAACTATTAAAAATTTTCTTAAAGGAGTAACAAAAAATATACCTACTATCCCTCCTAGAAGAGTAACAATAACTATTGTAGAAACCCTTAATGTAATTCCCCATAAAATAATTGCTGGTAGTATAAATATAATTCCACCTGCTATAGATTCTCCAACTGCTGCAATTGAAGCAACCATATTAGCCTCTAATATATTGTTTCTTTTAAACAATCCTTTTAAAATCCCTGTGGCAAGTATTGCCCCAGGAATACCTGCTGAAATTGTAAGACCAACCTTTAATCCTAAATAAGTGTTTGCAGCAGCAAATATCATTGTAAATACTGCACCCATTAGAATAGAATAAACACTTGATTCAGGCATTGCCGTTGTAGTTGATATAAAAGGCATATAATCATCACCTTTTATACCACCATAGGCAGTATGGGATAATCTCTTATTATCTTTCATTTATAATTCCTCCTTTGTAAAATATATTAGTCACATTGATTATGCATCTTTTGACTTATTTTTAATATTTACTTTTCCCCTCATTCCATTACTTACCCCTTTATTTTATTGCTGATTTTAGTTATTGTTAAATTCCCTTATACCTTTAAATATATTTTATGGATATGAATTTATCTTTCCCTAAATATAGTTTAATTATTATTGTATTTAGCATAAATTAAAATAAAAAAATGGTGAAATAAATTTCACCACTTCAATACTTCTTTAACATTTTACTTACTTATACACTATTTTAGTTTACCAAACCTATCAAAAGGAAATATAATAAATTTTCCTTCTCCCTGTATGTCTTCAAAAGATATATAAGGATTTTCCCATAATCGTGCATCAATAGAATTTCCTCTATTATCTCCCAAAAATAAATAACAACCTTCTGGTACATTAAAAGAACCTGTAGTATCACTAAAACTACTTACATAACTCTCCTCTAGAAACTCACCATTTATATATACACTTCCATCTGATTGAATTTCTACATTCTCTCCTGGAAGACCTACTACTCTTTTAATCAAGTCTTTATTTAGCTCATCAGAATGAAATACTAAAATATCTCCTCTTTTAATAGATGATGGTTTATAAGTTCTCAATGAAAATATTCTATCTCCTGGTGTAATAGTGGGATACATAGATTTAGTTGGAACATTTACATTGAAAAAAATAAACTTATTTATTAAAAATCCTAAAATTATAGCAATTAATGCTGGTATTATCCATTCTTTAAGAAATTTTATCACTAATTATTCCCCCCAAAGTCATTTTAAGTTTTTTATATTACTATATTACCACATTTTAAACAATAAATATCATCTTATCATATATTCTTTTATTATCTAATTTATTCCCACTTATTAATTTATTTAATAGTAGGTGAAAAACATACCTACTATTAAATTATAAAAACTGCAAATACTAATATCGTAGAATAATTTTATATTTATTAAAATTATTTGATCATATAAACATTTAATTATATAGTGGGAGGTAATATTTTGATTAATAGAAGAATTGTTACTTATAATCAAGAAGAAGATTTTTCTTATTTAAAAACTACTTCTAATCTTTCTACTTCTATTGAAAATATGGATTCAGAACCTTGCATCAAAAAACTAAAAAATATTACCTTAGTTCCTAGAAGTGGAACTCATAATAATTTTAAAATAGGAGAAGAATTTATTATGTATGTAATCTCCGGTGAATTACTATATAGCGATAACATAGGAAATTTAGAAACCCTTTCATCTGGAAATTTTCTTTATATTAATTCTATGGATGGAATAACTTATGATATTTTTAATAGTGGTATTGATTTTCTAGATATTATTGAAATAACCTTATACACCAATAATAACTCTTATATTCAAAAAAAGAATAGTAAATCTCCTATATTAAATAAATATGACTTTAAAAATTCTATTGAAAATCAGTGGATATACGCTATTAGTCCTTTAAATGGTCTGGCTCCTATTAAATCTAATTGTGATATCAATATTTATTTTGCATTACTACATCCTAACAAGGATTTAACTTTTACAATTAACAAAGATAGACAAGGCTATTTATTTCAATGTTATGGAGAAACTGAAATTTGTGCAAGTAATTCTGATAATATTACCTTAACAGGCTCTGACAGCGCTTATATTTCCAATGAAACTTTTGAAGTAAAAGCAAATATTCCTAGCAATATACTTCTCATTGAAACTGCAACTTAGTAAATATTATGGCTATGTGAAATTTATTAGAAATTTTAGCTCTGTAGATTTTTTCTTATACATAGCCTTAATATTTTTTTCTTATCATATCTTCTTTAAAAACTCTTTCTTTAAATTTCAATAGTCTAATATATTTATTATGTGATATTTTATTATTTTTATCGTATAAATAATAAAAGAGTTTTTTGGGGAGGTATCAAGTATTATGAATATTATTGCTATTATAGATATTGGTTCAAATACGGTTCACCTACTAATTGTTAATATAGATGATAAGTCCAATCCAAAGATTATAGATGAAGATAAAGAACATTTAAGACTTGGAGCTACCTTAGCTACCAATAAAATTGTAAGTTCTGAAAAAACCATTCATGTAATAACAGTTTTAAAAAAATTTTTACGTTCTTGTATTATAAATAAAGTTTCTAAAATCATATGTGTAGCTACGGAAGCTTTAAGAGTAGCTGAAAATAGTAACTATGTTCTTGATTTAATAAAAGCTCATACTGGAATTTTAGTTCAGGTTTTATCACCTAAAGAAGAAGCTTATTTATCTTACCTTGGAGTTTTTTCTACTTGTAATCTAGATAAAGGTATAATAATGGACACTGGTGGAAATAGTACAGAATTAATTTTTGTAGAAGAGGGTAAATTTACAAATTACACTAGTATTCCTCTAGGTTCTATAAACATAACTGAGAAAATAAAAGTTAATAAGCGTGGCAGATACTTGAGCTGTGACTACAACGAGGACTTTTTCTATAAGCTATTTTCTAATATACCTTGGATTGAAAGCTTTTATGGAAGCTCTTTAGTTGGCATTGGCGGAACTTTTAAGAATCTCGGAAAGATATATTCTAATTATTTAACAAATTCATGTTCATCTACTAACACAATAGAATTTTCCAACCCTCATGAACTAAAAACTCTTTGTGAAAGCCTTAAAGTTATAAGTTTAAAAGAGAGAGAAAACTTACAAGGTCTTTCAAAAAAACGTGCTGATATTATATTAGGTGGATGTGAAATAATAACTCATATTGTAAACTATTGTAACTTCTATAACATTATTATATGTAGTGAAGGCTTAAGGACTGGTATATTAAATAATTATTTAAATTCCACTAATCAACCCATTGAAGCGCATATAAATGCATATGTATGTCCATTATAATAAAAATAAAAACCACTCTAAAAAGGTGGTTTTTATTTTTATATGAATTTTGATATAAGTAAATATATAAAGTGAGCTGACATACCTGCTATTAATCCACCAAAGGTATGACTAACAATAGCTTTACCTGTTAATTCTCTACACTTTAAACCATCCATCATCGCAACGTGAGTACTTAAATATCCACTCCAACACATCCCCATAGCTGTAAATACTGCAATTTCATTACCACCTATTAATCCATTTTGTAACATTTCCGGTACTAAACCAATTGCAGCTCCTGCTGCCCCTAAAGATGTTATCGGGAAAGCTATAGCTTCAGGACTTTGGAAACCAAATAACGGAACTAATATAAATTGTAGTTTTTCCCCAATCCAAGGTAAGAGTGCGATACCTTCTGATGCAGCTCCAGTGTAAGCTCCAGATGCAGATGGTCCATTAGTAAGCATTAAAACTAAAGTACAAATTATTAAAACTCCTGGAATTATAGCAAGTCCCATTTGTACTCCTGAAGCTCCTCCTTCAAGCATAGCACCAATAAATCTTTCTCCAACACTTCCATCTCTAATTTCTCTATAGTTCATCATGTCAAAACCAGTATCATTGTCTTGTACACACATTTCTTCTTTTCCATAAATTTTCGCGGTTTGTCTAAGCATTAATCTAGTACTTATAATACTTCCTATTACAGCTCCTACATTACCTATTATAGCTGGCAGTATAAAACTTTCTCCTATAGGTGACTTTTGTCCCATCATATAGGTAGTAATAATCAACCCCATTCCAAAGGCTGTTCCTAAATTAGTTAAAGCTGGCAACTGATATTTTTTAAAATATCTTCTAAATCCTTTATCATCTGCTAAAGTAAGTATAGCAGGATTATCAGACAGATAGGTGGTTAAAACTCCTATAGCACTAGCACCAGGCAAATCATAAAGTGGCTTCATTAATGGTGATAACAATTTGTTAATTAAAGATACCACTCCAAATTCTGATAGAAGTGCAGATATAGCTCCTGCCAATACCGCAATAGCCATTATATAAAAAACTGTTTTCATTAATAAGCTATACGCAGTTTCCATTAGGGTATTAAACATATTTATGGTTCCCATAACGCTTCCCATACCTATGAAAAAACCTAAAAATAAAATTAGAAATATAATACCTTCTTTGCTAACGGCCTTTTTCAAACCCTTCTTATGCGTCAATTATTGCTCCCCCTTATTTTAAATTTTAAATCTTTTATGAATATTCCATATTTATTATGAATTATTTACCCATTAATGTCAATGGTTATTATTCGTAAATTTTTTCACTTTTTATTTCATATTTATAAATATTTTTAAATTAAATTTTATATGTGATTGTTTTCTAAATTTAATTTTCACTTTAATAAATTATATTCTTACATTATGTATTCCTTTACAGTTTTTTATTTATACTATATTAGTTATTTCTTAAAATAAAAGGTATCTAAAAATTTTATTATTTAGATACCTTTATCTTAATGACTTTTCAATACACATTTGTTTAAAACTTTAACCTACATTGAAAAAATTCTTGTTCTGAAATTTCTGAAATTCCATTAATGCAAAAACTATTACTTTCTTTATCCTCAATAAATTTATTCATTATTAACGAATCATCAAATTTAATTTCCTTAATAAAGTTAAGTTGCATATAAGATATTTTCTTTACTCTATGCCAATCTAAAGAAAAGAAATCTTCTATAAAAGAAATATATTTAGCATTATTAACATGATTATTTATATCTATATCATTGTAATATAACTTCCTATTGACAGTTTCTATAGCCTCACCTGGCATCTTTATCTTGTTAAGCTTATTATCAATGACATCCCCTACATTAATATTTATATCTACTGGGCACATGGACGGCTTTTGTGGAAGTCTAGTTTCAATATCTACAATTAAATAATATATCAAAACTCTACCAATAACTTGTCCATCCTTATCCTTAATCTTAAATCTTCTTTTCATAAAAACTTTTTCACGGCCACCTAAACAAGTTTCTACTGTTATATCTTCTCCAACCTTAGGATATCTTTCCATTGTAATTTCAACTCTAGATACTACCCAAAATAATCCTTTATTCATCATAGACTGAAAATCCACCCCCAAAATTTGAGAATGACTTTCTGAAACTTGTTGAACATAATCCATTATTGTAAATAATTTAACATTTCCCTTAAAGTCTCCTTCATGAAACTTTATAGTGAATTGTTCTTTATAATTTAGCTCCAAAATTACACCTTCTTACGCCACTTTTCTTCTTTATTCCTTATTTATATTATCTTACTATGTAGATTTAATAACAAAATTAGTATATCATAATTTATATATAACATAAAGTTAAGGAGAATAAGTTATGAATAATTTAACAAATAAGCACTTGGTTGTTATTTCAATTGATGGATTAAAAGCAGCTGATTTTGATATAATAAGTAACTTACCAACTTTTTCACAATGCATTCAAAAGGGGTCAGTAGTTAGAAATGTTAAATCTATATATCCATCATTAACATATCCAGCTCACACTACCATAGTTACAGGTAAGTATCCTAAAAACCATGGGGTTGTAAACAATAAATTATTAGAACCTGAAAAAGCTGCTCCAGATTGGTTTTGGTTCAGAAAATATGTAAATGGTCCAACACTATATGATATGGCAAAAAGTAGAGGGCTTACTGTAGGATCTATATTTTGGCCTGTTACTGGTAAATCTTCTATAAAATATAATATGCCTGAAATTTTCTCTAACAATAAATATATATCTCAAGAAATGGCATCACTTCTAGGTGGAAGCCCTATATACCAATTCAATTTAAACAGAAAATTCAAACATCTCCTTGATGGTATAAAGGAGCCTAACTTAGATAATTTTGCTACTGCTTGTGCTATAGAAACCATTAAAAAGTATAAACCTAACTTACTTTTACTACATCTCTTAGACCTAGACAGTCAACGTCATGGTTATGGTACTGATTCTAAAGAAGCTGTAGATTCACTTCATCGCCATGATGGAAGATTAGCTGATGTAATAAAAGCTCTGAAAGAAGCTGGTATATATAATAATTCTTCTATAGTTATTTTAGGTGATCATGGATTTCAAGACTTTAATAAAGTTATTACCTTAAACACCCTATTTAAAAATCAAGGGTTAATAAGCATGGGTGATGATAACAGACTTAATTCTTGGAGAGTATATGTAAAATCTTGTGATGGAAGTGCCTATGTATATGTTAAGGATGACTTTAATAAAAATCTCTCCTCAAAAGTTTATAATATTTTAAAAGCCTTATCTCTTGATGAATCTAAGGGAATTGCAAAGATATATAGAAATGATGAGATAATAGATTTAGGTGGTGATCCTAAGGCTACATTTATGATTGAAGCTAAAAGAGGTTTTATTTTTATAGATAAATTTAATGGTACTATAGTGACTTCAACCACTCCTAAAGAGGGAAAATCTAACGGAAATCATGGTTATCATCCTAATAGTCCTGATATCCATACTCTCTTTATTGGATGTGGTGAAGAGTTTAAAGAAAACTTTTTTATGAATAATATGAATTTAGTGGACATAGCCCCTACCCTCTCAAAAGTTTTAGGTATTAAATTTCCAAAATGTGATGGAAGGGTAATTGATGAAATATTGACTATCCATTAATTCTTTAAGAATAATCTATGATGTAATAAAGAGATAAGAATCTAAATTAAATTCTTATCTCTTTCCTAATTATTATACTATCATATGCATACAAAGGGCACTCAAAGTTCCAACTACAACTCCTGCACCTACATCTGTTGGATAATGTACACCAAGATAAACCCTTGAAAATCCCACAAGACTAGCAATTACTATAGATACTACTGCTAATCCAGTAAAGCTTAGTGCAATACTAACTCCAATTGAAAAAGCTGCAGTGGTGTGACCCGATGGAAAGGAATAATCATCTACACCTATCTTCTTTATGTTTAGCGTTGGAAACTTTATATATGGTCGTATCCTATTTTTTACTCTCTTTAAAAAGTGAGTAATACCGCCAGAAGTAATAATTGATAAAGATGCTAGAAATCCTAGGTTCTTAATTTCTTTACTTTTAGACATAACAGTCATCACAACAAAAACCATACAAAATGTGGCAGATCCTAAAAATGTTATATATGGCATAATTTTATCTAAAAACTTGCATCGTAATTTTTTATTTATAAACTGCAATAGTGTTATATCCACTTTTTTTATTAATTCTATCATAGATCCTCCTAAAAACATCATAAATAGATTATATATAAAAATAAGATAAAATAAAAGTTTTTCATTTAATTCTTTCTTATTTCTCTTTTATAATAAATAATTAGATTTTATGAATATATTATTTAGATTATTATTATAGTATATTTATTAGGATAAATGCAGTTTAAATGATAAAATATTTATAAGAAATATGTTTTATACATGTTATATATTGATGTTTAGGAGGTCTCTATGGAAATTTTACAATTAAAAGAAATAAAGAAAAAAATTTTAAGAAAGCTTTATAACTCTCATTTCTTAAAATCTGAAAATATATCACAAAAATTTCTTGATAAGCATATAAACTCACCAGTTTTTTTATACACACTCCAAGACATTTTAGTGGAAAAAGATTTTTCTCCATCTAAAGTTCTTTATCTATGTACTCCTTTATTAAATGATTTATATGAAGATGGTCCTAATGAATGGTTAGTATATTTATATAATTATGCCTTAAGCAAGAATTTTAAAGATGCAGTAACTATAGAATTAGATTCAAAATTAACTTCAGGATGTGAAATATTCCTTAGAATTTATAAGGTTCTATGTAATATAGAAAAATCCATATCTGATTCAGATTGTTGGCAAGCAAACTATCCTTTAATAACTTTAACAGATAGTGAAATTGAAGAACTAGAAAGAAAAGATGAATATTTAAAATTCATTAAAGCCTTTGACCGTGACTATGTATATGAAATGATGAAGCTTAATGGAGAAATATTTAAGTATAATACTTTAGATCACATCTGTGGTGTACATTACCTAGCTATGTTTTTAGCACGCCAACTTAAAACTAAAGGGTTACCTATAGATTTAGGAAGAGTCTCTGGAGCTGCTGCCGGACATGACATTGGAAAATATGGATGTAAAGGTGAAGAGCTAAAACGCGTTCCACATCTCCACTACTATTACACAGACCAATGGTTTAGAAACCACAATATAAATTATATTAGAAATATCGCTATAAATCATTCTACTTGGGATTTAGAACTTGAAAATCTATCTTTAGAATCATTAATACTCATCTATTGTGATTTTAGAGTTAAAAATGTATTTACTAATTCATATCCTACTATGCATATTTTTTCTTTAGAAAACTCTTTTAAAGTAATTCTTCAAAAACTAGAAAATGTTGATGCTAAAAAGGAATCTCGTTATAAAAAAGTATATGGCAAGTTAAAAGACTTCGAAGATTACATAAAGAGTATTGGTGTAAATGTTGATTTAGATTTTAAAGAAGACAATTTAACTTCTGCAAACCCTCCAATATATTCTTTGCTTAGAGGAAAAGAAATAACTGATAGTATGAAACATTTAGCAATAAATCACAATATAAATCTTATGTACTTATTACGTGATGAATATTCGTTAAATACTATATTAGAACAGGCTCGAAGTGAGAATAACTGGAAAAATCTTCGCCAATATATAAGAGTATTAGAAGAATATTGTACTTACTTTACTCAAAAACAAAAGCTACAAACTCTAGAATTTCTTTATGACAATTTAGCTCATAGAGAAGATGACATTCGCCGTCACTGTGCATATCTAATAGGAAAATTAATAGCTATTTTTGATGAAGATTATAGTAAAGAATTACCTAAAAACGTATCTATAGATAAACCTAACATAAATAGTTATCAATTATTTGAAGAGTATATTTCATTAATGCTTTATCCTAGCGGTAAACTAGTAAATGCTCATAAAAACTGGATTGGCTATAATACTAAAATCATGGTTAACTCTGTTTTTATAAATTCCAGAAAAATTTTTATGAAAATATATAGAAGTATTCTCTTGAAACATTATATGTCTCAAAACATAACTTCTTTTGAAACTCAGCTGTATTTACTCTATACCGCAAAGTATATATCTTTTGAGTCCTATGATGAAACTTTAGATTCACTCATAGAATTCATTATTGATAAAGTAAAAAAAAGAAATGTAGTTATAAGATTAGCTGCTCTTGAAAGTTTAAACGATATAATTCCTAAAATACCACCTACTCATTCTATACTTGATTATATGATTAAAAATCTTGGAGAAATTAAAACTAGAAGGAAAAATTCATCTGAAAATTATTTATACTTAAAAATTTTCACAACTCTTAATATGGATGACCATATATTTCTTTTTAAAACTTACTGTAAAGAAGATTATAATAAAATCCCAGATATCCTCCTTAGCAACTTAAAAACAGCTACTAATTGGGTAGTAAAAAAACATCAGATAGATATACTTCTTAATTATACACTCTATATTGCGCCAACTACAGGACTTCATACTTGCATTCACTTTTGTAATATGTTAAAAGTTAGTGCTATGGAAAGTGTTAGAAATAGTGCAGGCTCTTCAATACTTAAAATTATGCCTAACCTAAATGATTCAGAAAGAAATGAAGTAGCTATAGAGCTTTTACGTGGACTAGAAATTGAAGGCCAGAAATTCACAGAATATATATCACCTTTCTTAGGTCAGATAATCTTATGGCTAGCACCTAATGAATTAGATGAAATTATTGATGATTTAAAAAGCAAAATCAAAACTTCAAATGAAGATGTTAAGATACTAATTCTTAAAGCTATAGGAATCTCCTTGTCTAACTATGATGTATATAAATCTCGTTATAATGAAAATGAAAAAATTTATAATGAAAGATTAAAATCAATGTTATCTATTATTTTAAATGGTATAGGTGATTATAAGGATAAGGTTAAACAAGCAGCCATAATCACTCTTGGCAAGGATATATTTGGAAGTTCAACAATTTCTATAAATGATAAGTTATATGTTTTCAAATTAGTAGCTAAAAAAATTCTTACTCTTGTAGGTAATGATGACAATAATAGATTACTTTTACTAACCAATGCAGCTGCTCTAAATCACATCTATAGATTCATAGCAGACTATACTTTTTTAAATGGCGATATTCTTATAGATATACCTAAGAAAATAGCATTTTTCCCTGGTACCTTTGACCCTTTCTCTTTAGGACATAAGAATATTTCTAAAGCAATTCGTGATTTAGGTTATGAAGTATACTTAGCCGTGGATGAATTTTCTTGGTCTAAAAAAACCTTACCTAATCTTTTAAGAAAAATATTAATTAATTTATCAATTTGTGATGAATTTAATATTTATATATACCCTGAAACTATACAAGTGAATATATCTAATACTGATGATTTAAGAATGCTTAAGGAATCATTTTCAGATTCTCAAATATTCTTTGTTTCAGGTAGCGATGTACTTTTAAATGCCTCTTGCTATCGTAATCCTGTGGAAGAGGATTCCATTCATACTTTTAATCACATAATTTTTGAAAGAGGTAATTCAAAAAAACTTTTAGCTGCTAAATCTCTCATAAATGGCACTGTAGAAGTATTAAAACTTCCAGCTAAATACTCTACCATAAGCTCTAGTCAAATCAGAAACTATATAGATAGAAATAGAGATATTTCAACCTTAGTAGATCCTTTAGTTTCTCAATATATTAATGAAAATGGTTTTTACCAACGAGAACCCCTAGATAAGCTATCTCTAAATGAAAGTCACTTAGATTTTGAATTTGTTGATGAAGTTACTGATAATATAATATTAAAATTATTTTCTCATTTAAACCTTAGTAATGAAATGAAATCTATCTTATCAGAACTTAAAGATAAGGAAGCTCCTAAACTAGTAATGATTAAAGATTCTAAAAAAAGTAAAATTCTAGCTATTGCCGCAATGCATTGGGTTCGTTCAAATAATCTTTACGATGAAGTTAAAGATGAGAATATTTCTAGAGCACTTCGTTCCCTATCTACAGGAAGAATGATATTTATAGATGGAATTTATGTTACTGATAGAGAAAAATATAAATTTCTTGAGCAAATTATTTTAACTGAGGCTTTAGCTTATGCTATTTCTAAAGATTATGAATACGCTGTTTTTAATCCATGCCATAGTTCATTATCTAGCTCAACCTTAGTAGAAATAATGCTATCCCAAGGTTTTGTAAATATTGGCTCTGAAAATAAGGAGTCTCCTGTATTAGCAGTTAATATGACTAGTCCATGTATTTTGAACTTAGATGTAGAAAATATTTTAAAAGAACCTTTTAGAAGTAACTCTAAAATTAAGAATGTAATTAATTATAGAAGAAAATTATTGCAAGGTGCTCTTTCAAAATTATATCCTAATGAACTTTTACTTTGCTTTAATAGTGAAGTACTTCATCAAAAAATGATAAGAAATATTTGTGATGAAAATAGTATTTCTACTTATGTAAAAGCATCTAAGGAATATGGTGAAGCTATGTGTGTACCTTATGGTGATATTTTAGATAGAGATTTAGTACCAAATACTGTTACCAAATCCCTTCATACAGAAAAATATTATTGTGGTGATATGAAGAACTTCTTTATAGGCGAATCTCCCTATTACCTATCTTTAAATAACCAGATGAAAATGATAAAGTCCTTTAATCGACCAATTTTTTTAGTAGATAACATTCTCCATAAGGGGTATAGAATGAGAGCCTTAGACCCTATACTAATTAATCAAGAAATTAATGTAAAAAAAATCCACTGTGGTATTCTCTCTGGTAGAGGAAAAGATTTAATGGATATGCAAAATAGGCAAGTTTCTAGCGTATACTTCATACCTAGACTCAAAATTTGGTTTAATGAGAATTCTTTATATCCATTTTTAGGTGGAGATGCTATATGGAGAGGAGAATTTCCTAAACGAAACTTAATTCCATCAATTAATAGTATATTACCATACACTTACCCAGTATTTATAAAAAATACTTCCCACGAAAATGTTTATAATTTTTCTAAGGTTTGTCTTGAAAATTCTATAGAAATACTAAAAATACTTGAAAGAGAATATCATAACATATATGGGAGAAATCTAACCCTTTCATCACTAGGCGAAGTTATAACTACTCCTCGAAGTCCAGATATTGGAAAAGGAATTGAATATGATTTATCATCTACTCCATCAGCCCTAGTTGAAAAGGATTTAGAACTACTTACCAGACTTGAAAATATGCTATAAAAGGAGAACTATACATGTTTTACTATATATTTAATAATAATTTAATTATAACTAATGAATTTATAACACGAGATGACTTTATCTCTACAGATGAAAATTTCTGTAAAAACTATACTGGTAAGATCTTTGCTTTAACTTCTATAAATTGTGAAAATTCTAGAAGATCCTTTATAGTCTCTACTGAAAATCTTTTGTTTTTAGAAAAAGAGGATTTAAGTATACTTAACTCCTCTTATAAAATAAATAAAACAATACCTATCTGGCTTAAAAATGCCATTAATGAAAAAAGAGTTATTTCCTTAAATACTAATTATCCAAACTTTCTAGATGTGATAGTCTATTCTACCCCTCTAAAGTGGAAAGTAAATGTAGTTGGTTTAGGAGATGTAGGTGCAACTCTTTTAACCGGCCTTAAACTTCTAGGTAATGATGTAATATCTAGTTTAGGTATTTATGATAAGGATTTTAAAAAAGTGAATCGACTTAACCTTGAATTATCTCAAATTTTATCTTGCGATGGTAAAGAAAACAATCTACAAATTCTTCCCTTAAGGGAAGAAGATTTGTTCAACTGTGATATGTTTGTATTTTGTGTATCTGTAGGTATTCCTCCTATAGGAAAAGAAGAAAAAGATGTAAGACTTGTTCAGTTTGATGGTAACAGAAAAATCCTTAAAGTATATGGACAAATGGCAAGAGATGCAAAATTCAAAGGAATCTTTGCAGTAGTATCTGATCCTGTAGATTTATTATGCAAATCTCTTTTTATTGATAGCAATAAAAATAAGGATAATACCCTTGATTTTCAAGGTCTTGCTCCAGAGCAGATTCGCGGATATGGATTGGGGGTTATGAATGGTAGAGCAGCTTATTATAGTAGTTTAAGGGAAGATACTGCGAATTATTTACAAGAAGGTAGAGCTTTTGGTCCCCATGGTGAAGGATTAATAATTGCTAATAGTATTGAAAACTTCAATGAGTCTGCCTCGGATTTTCTTACTGAAAAGGCTAAAACTGCAAATTTGGAAGTTCGTGCTACCGGATTTAAACCATATATAGCTCCAGCCCTATCTTCTGGTGCTCTCAGCATCCTTGATACAATTAAAGGTAACTTCCACTATTCTTCAAACTTTATTGGTGGTACCTATATGGGGTGCAAAAATAAATTTCTAAATGGATGTACAGAAAACGAAACATTAGATTTACCTTTAGAATTAATGAATAGATTAAAAAATACCTATAATCTTTTAAATGAATTGTATAATAAAAAATAATAAGAATAAACTGTTTATATATCTAATATTTTTTATAACAAAAATGTTATTAATAATACTTTGTTAGGAGGGATAATAATAGAAACTTTATATGTGATATTACCAAATAAAAATACATCTCCTATATTGAATACTATGGTGTCTCATTCACTTAAAAATATACATCATGTAATAATAGATGATGTATGTAATCTTCCTGATTTATCCTATAAAAAATTACTTTTTGTAGCTCAGGTTGAGGATGTTGGTTTTGATATCCCTATGATTAACCTTCTATCAAAACTTCTAGAGAAAGGTAAAGACACCTTACTTGGATCTACCGGTGCTATTCTTATATATAGTATTGATGACCATGGTACAAAACGTTTTGCTCAAGATATTGTATATATTGCTAATAATATGGGATGTGCTTTTATAGGCCATCCTCTAGTAGAAGCCACTAGTTCTTTAAAAAATTTTTTAACGTGGCAAAAGACTATGGATATGTCATTGAATGATATTTGTTATGATCTCTGTAGGAAACTAGTCAATCGCCTTGTAAAGGATAATCCTAAGACTCTTCAAAGTGGAAAGATTTCTGTTATATACTCTAGTCCACATAAATCATCTAATACCTTAGACCTATGGCACCTAGTATCTGATCATATTAATTATTTTCAAATTAATGAAATACAAATTGAAAGAGGAGAAGTGCTAGATTGTATAGGATGTCCTTATAAACTTTGTCTTCATTATGGAAAGAAAAAAGGTTGTTTCTATGGAGGTATTATGACAGAAAATGTTCTTCCCGCCATTGAAGAAAGTGATGCAGTAATTTGGCTATGCCCTAACTATAACGATGCTATAGCAGCTAATTTAACAGCTGTAATAAACCGTCTTACAGCACTATATAGAAGATGTAACTTTTATAATAAATCCATCTTTGCTGTAATAGTATCTGGAAATTCTGGTAGTGATTCTATTGCTAAACAATTAATAGGTGCTCTTAATATAAATAAAGGATTTAGGCTTCCACCTTATTTCTCTATTCGTGCCATAGCTAATGATCCTAAAACGATTTTTTATGTAGAAAATATAAAGATGAAAAGTGAAGATTTCGGTAAAATAATTATAAATAATATAAAGGTGTAGAGATTGCTCTCATACACCTTTATATTATTATTATTTTTATTTACTTACTAGCTACTTTAAATAAATTGAAGCTATTTTTTAAGATCATAACTCCAATTTGTAATACCACCTAAATCACACACATTAGAATAATCTAAATATTCTAGCATCATTGCAGCTCTAGCACTTTTATTGCCGCTATAGCAATATACACATACAGTTTCATCTTTATTCTGAACTATATCTTCAATGTCATGAGAAATATCACTTAAAGAAATCAATATGGCCCCTTCTATATGTCCTTCTCTGTAAGCCTGTTCATCTCTTAAATCTAGTATAACTAATTTCTCATTGCCATCCATTTTTCTCCTTAATTCTTCTGCTGAAATTTTTCCCATACTTATTATCCTCTCTTTTGCTTCTATTTACAGTACCTACCCTTATATTCATAACTAAATCAGTTTTATTATACTATATAATTGACTTTTTTTTATAAATTCTGTGAACATATACACTTAGTATAGCTGCAATAGGTACTGCCACTATCATTCCAATAGCTCCTGCGTACCCTCCTCCAATGGTTAAAGCAATTAAAGTCCAAACAGCTGGAAGTCCTACACTACCACCTACCACCTTAGGTTGTATAATATTACCATCAATTTGTTGATATATAATTAAAAGTATGAATCCCCAAATTCCAAGTGTAATACTAGAAAACATCCCCAATATAAATGCTACTACTGCTCCTATAGCGGGTCCTATATAAGGAATTACATTGCTTATACCTGCAATTACTCCAACAAGTACAGCAAATGGATGATGAATCATTAACATAAGTATAGATGAAACTATACCTACAATAAGGGCATCAAGTAAAACTCCTCTTACAAATCCTCCTACAACTTCATCTAAATCTATAATAAATTGCTTAAGTACTGTTCCTAACTTTCCTGGTATAAAAGCTCTCCCAAATCTCCTAATAGTTTTAAATAACATCTCTTTATCTTTTAAGAAATAAAATGTAAATATTATACTTAAAACAAAATCTATCATAAATGAACCAAATCCATAAATGCTATTTGTAATTATATTAACTATCTCTTGACCAATAACTGCAAATGCTGCTGTTACCTTATCAATATAAGTACTAATTTGCTGATAATTTATATCTAAAGTAGCAAAATACGAATTCAAGTTATTTATTCCATTCCTTACTACACTCTCATATTGTGGAATATTATTTATTAATGATTTTGCATTCTCTAAAAGAGGTGGAATTATAAAATTAAATATTAATACTACTGATAGTATTATTATAAAAAAAACTAATACGATACTTATAATTCTATATATCCAATTAAATTTATTATTTTCCTTTACACTAACACATTTCTTAATAAAGATTTCAATACGTCTTACTAAAGGAAATAATAAATATGAAATTATAGCTCCTATTATTATGGGTCTTATTACACTTAAAAATCCTAATATTGCATTTTTAATTATATTAATAAAAGTACCACTTCTACTTACTATTTCATAGCCTATAAATAAGGCAATTCCAGCAATAACAGCTACAACTCCAATATTTATATACTTTCTATCTATATCTAACTTTTTATCTATTCTAAACCTATCCCACATATGATTTGCTCCTTTATAAAGCTTGTTTTTATGTTGATTTAATAATATTAAAATTTAAATAATCCATCATATCTGCATTATAACACGAATAACCTAAAATTAACAAAAAATAAATATATTATTAACTTTTAAATAATTAATTTGCAAATTAAAAGAGTTCTCAATATAATTAGAGTAGTTATTTATAACCTTAGTTTAAATTAACTACAAATTTAATTATATGAGGAGATAAAGTATGGAAAATATATTTGTTATTTTAAAAGGAATGGTTATTGGTGTCTCCAATGTTATTCCTGGTGTTAGCGGAGGAACTATGGCGGTAGTTCTAGGTATTTATGATAAACTTATATCTGCTGTAAATAGCTTTTTTAAAGATTGGAAAAAAAATATTTTCTTTCTTGGTGAAATAGCTATAGGTGCAGGCTTAGGTATAATACTATTTAGTAAATTAATTACAAATCTATTAACAAATCACCCTGAGCCAACCAATTTCTTTTTTATAGGATTGATTTTAGGTTCATTTCCTATGCTATATAAAAGAGCAACAAAGGGAAAAGTAAAAAAAATAAATTATCTTTGGTTTCTCTTAACTTTCACATTAATGGTAATTATGTCTATATTTAGTGATGTAGAAGTTAGCACTATAGCTATGACTAGTTTAAGTGTAAAATCTTTTATATCCCTATTCCTAGCAGGATTCATTGCAGCTGCCACTATGATTCTTCCAGGGGTAAGTGGTTCTTTAGTACTTTTGATTATTGGACTATATACTACTTTTACTAATGCAGTTTCTACCTTTAATATTCCTTTACTTATTCCTGGTGGTTTGGGTGTTCTTGTCGGTATATTGACTATGACAAAGCTCATAGAATCCTTTATGAGTAAATATCCTCAACCTGCATATTTTGCTATTTGTGGATTAATTTTAGGTTCTGTCTTTCCAGTATATCCTGGTTTTACTTTTAATTTATCAGGAATGCTATCAATTATAACTTTTTTAATTGGTTTTATACTTACATATATACTTGGGAAAAAAGAAAATAATTAGAACATAAAAAGTAAAGACTGTTTCTAAATTGAAACGGTCTTTATTTTCTATGATAGATTATTTTCGTCCTTTAACCAAATTTTCCATTGAACTTCAAAGTCATCAATAGAACACTTTAATATATTAAAAATATCATCTACATCATAGTTTCTTATAATTTTATTTATTGTTTCCTTACCATAGTTTTCTTCTATATACTTGACTATAGTCCATGCCCATATCTTATATAGACTTTCATTTTCTTGAATTTCATTTAATTGTGGTATCATGTCTTTCTTTATAGCTTCATTTATTACTTTTTTTACTTCACCCTCTTTCCATAATTCAGATAAATACATAGCTATTCCTTGTCCTATCCATGTAGATGAAACTTCTGAATTTAAAGATAGAAATTCATGAAATATATGAACTACCTGACTGTAAATTACTTTTTTAAGCTTATACTCATCATAAGTATAAGTAGATTCTTCTTCATATGCAAAAGGTGATAATATCAACAGATCATTTTTAGATGTAATAGCTACTTGACTTTTCTTAGATTCATTATTCCCCCTAAGTTTTAAAATCATTTTACTTATATAATTATATTCTCTTCTGTTCATAGCTATAATAGCCCTTATAGAAAATCCTTTATCTATTAAATGAAAATAATTTTCTAATTCTTTATATGCATAAAGTATTTCCTCTTTAACTTCTACTACAAATCTCATATCATTTCCAATATAATAAACCGTTATATTTTCATTTTGTACATACCTATAACTTTCTAACATTAATCTACTCCCCCAAACTCCAGTAATATACCCCATTTTTTCTTATATATTCTATAAATACGTTACTATTCCTTTTTATTTTTATAAAATATCTTTAATTAGTATATTATTAAATTTATTAACATTAAATTATACTTTAATTTTGTAAACTATCTTCTGATATACTTATAATTCTTTTAAAATATTTTATAATATAAAATAAAAAACATCACATTAAATAAACTAAGATTTATTTAATGTGATGTTTACTTTAAGTTAATAATATTGTATTCTTATAAGCTTATTCAAAAGCAATTTCTAATATATTATAGATATCATCTCTTTTTAAAGGTTTAAGTGTTCCAATAGGTGCAAGGATTGCAGCATTATCAGCTATAAAATCTAATTCTTCTCTCTTAACTCCCACTTCTTTTAAAGTTATAGGTGCTCCTATCTCCTTATAGAAATCTCTCAGCGCCTCAATACCTTTTAGGGCCTTTTCTTCGTCACTACCTTCATTTATAGTAAATACATGACATGCAAATTTCGCAAATTTCTTAGCATCTTCTTTATAAACATATTTCATCCATGCTGGCATTATAATAGCAAGACCTGAACCATGGGCAATATCATTAAGTACTGAAAGAGAATGTTCTATAGAATGAGATGCCCAATCACCTTTCCTTCCAACTCCATTCAATCCATTTAAGGCTAAAGTTGCTGCAAAAGCAAGTTCACTTCGTGATTTATAATTGTTGCTATCTTTTAATAACTCTCTAGTATGTGTAATTACAGTTCTTATAATACCTTCTGAAAGTTCATCAAGCATATCAGTACTTTCTGTTCCACCATAATAAGCTTCAAATACGTGACTTATAGCATCTATTGCTCCATTAGCCGTTTGATTGGATGGAAGAGATCTTTGAACTGAAGGATCTAAAATAGATACTTTAGGATATAATAAAGGTGAACCAAAGCTCCACTTTTTACCTTCATCTTCATTAGTTACTACACCACCTGAATTCATCTCAGATCCTGTTGCTGATAGAGTCAATATAGTAAATAGAGGTAGTGCTTTTTTAACACTTCCTTTACCTTCAAATAACTCCCATACATTGCCCTCATAGCATACTCCCGCAGCTATAGCTTTAGACGAATCTATTACACTTCCTCCACCTACAGCTAAAACTCCATCTACCTCATTTTCTTTAGCTAACTTTATGCCTTCTTGAACCTTTGATAATACTGGATTAGGCTTAACTCCTGATAATTTAATATAATCTATGTTATTATTCTCTAAAGATTCTACAACAGTATCATAAACTCCATTTTTCATTATGGAGCCTTTTCCATATACTATTAATACCTTTCTAATTCCACTCTTAACTAAATGTTCTCCTATAGTTTCTATTGTACTTTCTCCAAATACTAATTTAGTTGGATTATAAAGTGTAAAGTTTAACATATGCTTTCCTCCTCTTATACTTATATTGTTTATAACAAACATCTCTTTATTTAATTCTATCGTAAATTAAATTTATATTTAATTCTATTCTTCGTCAAAGTTAAATTCTCTATTTACATAATTCACTAAAAGATCTATGGATGCATTTGTATCATCCATACTTAGTAACGCATTAGGTCCATGTACATATCTAGTTGCTACTGATATACCTGTGGCCCTAACTCCAAAGTTGGATTTATTGATAGCTCCTGCATCTGTACCACCACCATCAATAACATCCAATTGATATTTAATGTTATTTTCCTTAGCACAATTGACCATCTCTTCTACTAAATATTCATTGCATATAACTGAACCATCTGAAACCTTAATCGCAGTTCCTTCCCCAACTTTATTGCTACCTTCTGGGCAATTAGGAAAATCATGCGCAGTTGTAACATCTAGAGCTATTCCTAAGTCTGGATTAATTCTATTAGCTGCAACAGTAGCTCCTCTAAGACCAACTTCTTCTTGTGTTGAAAATACAAAGTATAAATCATTATACGGCTTATTGATTTTCTTTAAAGCTTCCACTAATATATAGCATCCAATTCTATCATCTAGCGCTTTACCTGTTATATTGTTTTCCTTAAGCTCTGCATAATCTCCAACATATGCTGCTACATCTCCAACTTTAAGATATTTTTCTGCTTCTTCCTTACTACTAGCTCCAATATCGATATACAATTTTTTAGTATCTGTGGTTAATTCTTTTTCCTTAATTGTGCTAGCTACTAGTCCAATTATTCCATTTCTAAACTTAACTCTATTCATAGATGTACCAATAACCGGGATTCCACCTAATGCTCTAACTCTAATATTCCCCTTATCTTCTATTTTTACAACTTGAAATCCTATCTCATCCATGTGAGCAGAGGCCATAATTTTCTTCTTATTTTCTCCAACTCCTGATTTATAAACTATTAAATTTCCAAGGGCGTCTACAGTAATTTCATCTGCTAACTCCTTAATCTCTTCTCTTATTACGCTTCTTATGTCTTTTTCATATCCACTAACACCAAAGGCACTGATTAATTTTTCTAATAACATAATATTTCCTCCTTATATATGTAAATTTATTCTATATTTATTATGTTATCATAATATTCTATGAAATTCTATAATAATTTCGTATATCGAAATTTTAATTCCCATAAAATTTTAAACTTTTAAATATTGATTTTATTTTTAAACATTGATATACTCAAAATATAATTTATGGTGATGGAGTTCACCTTAATCGCAATTGCTAATGACTCCTACAGACAACGCTATGAGTATGTCTGTAGGAGATTTTTATGTGTAAAATAACTAAATTATTAACACCAAATAAATTCTTTCAATATTTTGTGTTAATAATTTATGGTCTTAATCTTGGCATTGTAAAGCTTTAATTTAAAAGGAGGGCTATTTTATGGCTACAAGTATAGCAATTATTATATTACTTGCTATTGTTTCTAACTTTATATTTGAAAAAATTAAACTTCCTGGACTTTTAGGTATGTTAATTTTAGGAATCACTATAGGTCCCTATGGATTTAATTTGGTTCATGGAGATTTACTAAATATCTCTTCTGATTTGCGTAAAATAGCACTTATTGTTATCTTATTAAGAGCTGGGATGGGTATAAAAACGTCCGATTTAAAGAAAATTGGAAAACCTGCAATAAAAATGAGTTGTATACCTGGAATATTAGAAGGTTTTTTTATAGCCTTTATTTCTACTAAATTACTAGGATTCACCTTTATCCAGGGAGGAATCCTTGGATTTATAATTGCTGCCGTATCTCCTGCTGTAGTTGTACCTCAAATGATTAGCCTTATAGATAAAAAAATTGGCACTAATAAGAGCATCCCTACTTTAATATTAGCTGGTGCTTCTATTGATGATGTATTTGCAATTACAATATTAACTAGCTTTCTTGCCTTATATTCTGGTAAGAACGTTAATATCGCTTCCCAACTTTTACAAATACCACTTTCCATAATATTAGGAATAGTACTAGGATTAATATTAGGCTTTGTAATTATATATTTATTTAAAAAGTGTAGTATTAATGATGTAAAAAAGATACTAATTGTGCTAGCTATTTCTATACTTTTAACTACCTTAGAAACTATCTTTAAAGATAAATTATTAATTGCAAGCCTTTTAGGTGTTATGACTATTGGCTTTGTTCTTACTGAGAAACTTCCTAATGTTGCTGCTCCCCTTTCTCAAGGACTTAATACATTATGGATATTTGCTGAAATTCTACTCTTTGTTTTAGTGGGGGCTCAAGTAAACATATCTGTAGCATTCACCTCAGGCGCAATAGGTATAATAATTATTTTTATAGGACTAGTAGGTAGAAGTATTGGAGTTATAATTTCACTTATAGGTACTAATTTAAACGTAAAGGAAAGGATTTTCTGTGTCATCTCCTATATACCTAAAGCTACAGTTCAAGCAGCCATGGGGGCCTTGCCTCTGTCTCTAGGTGTTGTTTCTGGAGATTTTATTCTAGCAATATCTGTATTATCCATTTTAATAACTGCACCTTTAGGTGCTATTGGAATAAAGGTTTCAAGTAAATTCTTATTACACGTTGAGAACTAAAAATGCAATAATACATAATATAGGACTATTTCTTTTAAAATAAATAGTCCTATATTTTATCAAATGAAATGATTTAAAAAAATTCACCTTTTACTGTTGACTTATTTTAAATAAAGTAATATAATTATTTAGTGGAAAATTTTATATACCTCGGTAGGTGAGGTTACTACAAGGATACGGGTTGCTACCGTAAAAGAGTGGAAACACTCTTAACTGGTTAGCAGATTTTGCCGAACAAAGAAGGCTTAATCTAACGCAATTTCATTGCCTTGCAGAGCTAAAACTTGAACGAGACATACTATTATTAGTATTTGCCTGCGTTTTAGTTTACGGAGGTTTTTTTATTTGATAAACTTTAGGAGGTGTAAGAAGCATGGACGATGGTAGTAGTAATATTGACAATGAAGATTTAATAAGTTTATTGTTTAATCCAAAAATAAAACTCTATGTAACTTCTTACCCTCTTTATGGCATAATTTAATTTTACTTTAACTTTTTCAAAGTTAAATCTATCATTAAGAATTTTATGTCCATAAACAGATAGAAATATTACATAGTTATTTATCAAGGCATTAAACATGAGGTTTAATGCTTTTTTTATGTCTTCATTGTTTTTTACCCACTACAACCTAGAAATTATAATTTTTCAATTTTAGTCAATACTTATTTTGAACGTTCATAATGTATTGAATTAATAGGAGGGGTAACAATGGAAAACACAATAAAACTAATCAATGAAAAAAAATTCATTGATGCAAGAAAAACTCTTGAAAAAAAGAATGTAGTAGATATAGCTACTTTATTAGGTGAAATGGATAAAGAATCTGTAGTTAAAATTTTTAGAGTACTTCCTAAAGACAAAGCTGCACATGTATTTTCTTATCTAGACCACGAGGAAAGACTATTTATAATTGACTCTATTACCGATAGTGAAATTTCAAATATTATAGATGATTTATTCATTGATGATACTATAGACTTTCTAGAAGAACTACCTGCTAATGTGGTTAAAAAAGTTTTAAAAAATACAGATGAAAATACTCGTAAGATTATAAATCAATTCTTAAAATATCCTGAAAGTTCAGCTGGAAGTATAATGACTATAGAATTTGCTGATTTAAAAAAGCATATGTCTGTAAATGGAGCTATTGCTCATATAAAGAAAACAGGCATAGATAAGGAAACTATTCACACTTGCTATGTTTTAGGCGATAACAGAGAGCTAGAAGGTATTGTTTCTTTAAGAAAACTTATTTTAAGTGATGAAAATATGCTAATAGAAAATTTAATGAAAACTGAATTTATACATGTTAATACTTTAGATGATCAAGAGAATGTAGCTCAACTATTTAAAAAGTATGACTTGTTATCTATCCCAGTTACTGATAATGAAAAAAAATTAGTTGGAATAATCACCATAGATGATATAGTAGATATTATAGACCAAGAAAACACAGAAGACTTCCAAAAAATGGCCGCTATGGAGCCAAATGAAGAAGAATACTTAAAGACCAGTGTTTGGACTCTTTCTAAGCATAGAATAGTTTGGCTTCTTGTATTAATGATTTCAGCAACTTTTACAGGAAACATTATAAGAAAATTCGAAGATGTCCTATCCTCAGTAGTTATTCTTGCTTCCTTCATTCCAATGTTAATGGATACAGGCGGCAATGCCGGATCTCAATCTTCAACTCTTATCATAAGAGGTCTTGCCTTAGGAGATATAAAATTATCTGATGGATTTAAAGTTATATTTAAAGAACTAAGAGTTAGTATCATTACAGGTTCCGTTCTTGCCATAGTAAATTTTATAAGAATATATTATTTTGAAAAAATTAACCTTTTAATTTCTTTCACTGTATGTATAAGCTTATTCTGTACTGTTGTTGTAGCTAAAATAGTAGGTGGTATACTACCCATCTTAGCAAAAAAATTAAAATTAGATCCTGCTATTATGGCAAGCCCATTAATCACAACTATAGTAGATGCGGTTGCACTAACTCTATACTTTACATTATCCGTAAATCTACTACACCTAGCAGTTTAATTTATATTTTAATATAATAAAGGACTATTCTAAGGCAATCTATTATCTTTTAATTGCCTTAGAATAGTCCTTTAACTAAAAAAAAGAACTACAAGACCTTAGTCTGTAGTTCTATAGAAAATAGATTATTATCTTCTATTTCTTTCTGCTTTTCTTGCTCTTCTGCAATCTGGGCATCTTACTGGCTCATTTTCGAATCCTTTTTCAGCGTAGAAAGCTTGCTCTCCCTCTGTAAATATAAATTCTTTACCACAGTCTTTGCATAATATTGTTTTATCTGCCATTTTAATTCCTCCATTTTTAAAGATTTACATTCAATTAACCAATTCCCTAAAAACGGAGAAAGTTATAATAGATGTGAATCTTTTTATTTTATGGTTTCAGTTTATCACTTTGCTAGTTAAATTTCAAGTATTTTTTGAATACTTATATCCATTTTTATACCAATTATAGGATTATTTTATTTTTAAATAACTCATATACTATATATAAAATCAATCCTTATATTTTAATAAATTATTATAATTTTATATAAAAATAAAGCTATAAGATTAATTCTTATAGCTTCTATTGAAATATTAAATATTACTATCTTCTATTTCTTTCTGATTTTCTTGCTCTTCTGCAATCAGCACATCTTACTGGGTCATTTTCGAATCCTTTTTCAGCGTAGAAAGCTTGCTCTCCTTCTGTGAATATGAATTCATTTCCGCAATCTTTACATGTTAATGTTCTATCTGCCATTTTTCATTCCTCCATTTTTAAAGATTTACTTTTAACTAACTGATTCTCTAAAACTGGAGAAAAGTGTTATTAATCTTAAATCTTTATAATATATTTTTGTATTTACTACTCTTTTAGTATATCATGGCGATAATAATAATTCAATATATATTTTAATTTTATTTCCTAGATTTTTGCACTTTAACTTTTTTACCTTTAATAATTATCTCTCCATATTTTTTTAAGAAGTTCTCACCTTTATTATTCAGTATATCTACATAAGAAATATTATCTTGTATATCTATTATACCAATATCGTCTCCATTCAAATCTGGAAGATTACTAAGAGCTCCCACTATATCTATATTCCTTATTTTCTTTTTTTTACCAGCTCCAATGTATACTTTTAAGATATCTTTATGAATTACTTTCTTTTTATTTCTCTGTCCTACTTTAAGTTCTTTCTGACTCTCCTTAAATACACTCTTACCTTCTTTAATCTCTAAATCACTTGGGAAATTCCCCTTTTTAATACTATACCCTAAGTATTCTTCTATAGAAGTCAAATACTTCTTTTCATATTCAGAAACTAAAGTTATAGCTGTTCCTTCCCGTCCTGCTCTTCCTGTTCTACCTATTCTATGAACATAACTTTCCCTTTCCATTGGAACTTCATAATTAAATACATGAGTTATATTATCTACATGAATCCCTCTTGCTGCAATATCCGTAGCAACCAGTACTTTAAATTCCTCATTCTTGAACCTTTCCATAGTTTCAATCCTTATTTTTTGTTCCATATCTCCATGTAGTTGTTCTACTGAAATTCCCTCTGACTTTAATTCTTCATACACTTTTTTAACTTTATCTTTGGTATTACAAAATATTATAGCTGCATCCGGTGTGCATGCATATAAGTTCTTCCATAAGGCTTTAAACTTATCTTTATGTTCAACATTTAAATATGATTCTTTTATTTTATCGCGATTAAATATCTTGGATTCTATTTCTAAAAATCTAGGGTTTATCATATAATTAGTGCATAGCTCCTCGATACTTTCTGGTATTGTTGCAGAAAATAGAGCTGTTGTCCTTTTTTTCGGTATTCTATCTAGTATATCACTTATCTGATCTATAAAACCCATATTTAGCATTTTATCTGCTTCATCAATGATTACATATGTTAAATCCTTAAAGTTTAAGTTTCCTCTATTCATATGGTCACTTATCCTCCCAGGTGTTCCTATTACTATATGTACCCTCTGCTTAAGTTCTCTAACCTGCTCATTAAAAGGCTGCTTTCCAAAAACAGCAGCACATCTAACTTTTTTTATTCTCCCTATATTGGATATATCATCTTTAACCTGTAATGCAAGTTCTCTTGTGGGAACTAGAACTAATGCTGTTATTTTTCCCTCTTCTACCCTAACTTCATTACAAATAGGAACTCCAAAGCTCGCTGTTTTCCCACTTCCAGTTTGTGATTTTACTATAATATCTTCTCCATCCAAAAGACTTGGTATTGTTTTATCTTGAACTTCAGAAGGATTTTCAAACCCTAGATTGTTTAGAGCCTGTAATATGTTTTCATTTAAATTATATTTGTTAAATCCACTTTCCATAACTTTCTCCTTGTATCTAATTAATATCTAATCATTATTCCTATTTCACATCATATTAGACTTATATATATATTTCTACTTATTTTTAAAATTTTATACATTAATACTTTTTATATAAATAGTTAATTCTATATAGCTCAAAAATAAAAGCTATAAGAATCACTTCTTATAGCTTTCATTGAAATATTAAATATTAATTATCTTCTATTTCTTTCTGCTTTTCTTGCTCTTCTGCAATCAGCACATCTAGTTGGCTCATTTTCGAATCCTTTTTCAGCGTAGAAAGCTTGCTCTCCCTCTGTGAATACGAATTCGTTTCCGCAATCTCTGCATGTTAATGTTCTATCTGCCATTTACAATTCCTCCATTTTAAAGATCCACCTATTATTAACAAATCCTCGAATTGGAGAAAATTATTATATATGTTAAATCTTTATTTCAATTTTATTTGTGTTTAACCACTTACTCAGTATAACATACACTTTACGTATAATGCAAGTAATTATATAAATATTTTATTTTATCTTTATTTATACAGTAGTAATCCCTTTATTACTTATTTCAAATACTATTTGTTCATCCTTACCATCTACTAAAATATTACATCCATCGTAAACTTCCCCAGCTATAATTTTTTTTGCAATCATGGTTTCTAAAACATTTCCAATATATCTTTTTAGTGGTCTTGCCCCATAAACTGGATCATAGCCTTCTGTTGCTAAAATCTCCTTAGCTACGTCAGTAATTTCTAAACCTATATTTTTATCATATAATCTTCTTCTAACATGGTCAATAAATATATCTATAATTTTCTTTATACCTTCAATATTTAGTGGTTTAAACATTATAATGTCATCTACACGGTTTAAAAATTCTGGCTTGAACCTACTCTTCATTTCACTCATTACTAAAGCTTTAGTTTTTTCAGTAATCACACCACTATCCTCTAGTAGATGACTACTACCTATATTAGAAGTCATAATTATTATAGTATTTTTAAAGTCTATAGTTTTGCCCTTATTATCAGTGAGTCTTCCATCATCTAATATTTGTAGAAATACGTTAAATACATCTTCATGAGCCTTTTCTATCTCATCAAATAAAACTACTGAATATGGATTTCTTCTTACCGCTTCAGTTAATTGTCCCCCTTCTTCATAACCTACATATCCTGGAGGCGCTCCTATAAGTCTTGATACTGAATATTTTTCCATGTACTCTGACATATCAATTCTTATAATATTTTCTTCACTATCAAATAAATTTCTCGCTAAAGTTTTAGCCAGTTCTGTTTTACCTACCCCTGTAGGCCCTAGGAAAATGAATGAACCAATAGGCTTATTTTCATCTTTCATCCCTGCTCTAGCCCTAATTACGGCATTAGCAACAGCTGTTACTGCTTCATCTTGACCTATTACCCTATTGCTAAGTTCCTCCTCTAATCTTAATAGTTTTTCTCTTTCCCCTTCTACTAATCGTGTTACTGGAATTCCAGTCCACTTAGATACAATTTGAGAAATTTCTTCTTCTGTAACCTCTTCTTTGAGAAGGGCTGTTTCATAATTATTGTGCATGCTTTCTTCTTTTTCCTTTATTTCTTCTTCAAGACGTGGTATAACCCCATATTTTAGTTCTGCAGCACTATTTAAATCATATTCTCTCTCATACCTTTCAACCTTACCTCTAGCTTCATCCAATTGCTCTTTCAAAGTTCTAACTTCAAGAATCTTGCTTTTTTCTTGTTCATATTTAGCAGTCATTTCATCATTTTTTTCTTTTAATTCTGCTAACTCCTTTTGAAGTTGTTCAAGTCTCTTTTGAGATGCTTCATCACTTTCTTTAATCAGAGCTTCTCTTTCAGTTTCTAATGTAAATAGCTTTCTTCTAACCATATCAAGTTCTGTAGGAAGAGAATCTATTTCACTTCTTATCATAGCCCCAGCTTCATCAATTAAATCTATGGCTTTGTCTGGTAAAAACCTATCTTGAATATACCTATTAGATAATTTGGCTGCTGTTACTATAGCTGAATCATGAATTCTAACTCCATGGTGTATTTCAAATCTTTCCTTAAGTCCTCTTAATATTGAAATTGTATCTTGTACTGTAGGCTCTTCTGCAATAACTGGTTGAAATCTTCTCTCTAATGCTTTATCTTTTTCTATATATTGTCTATATTCATCAAAAGTAGTAGCTCCAATACAATGTAATTCTCCTCTTGCTAGCATAGGCTTTATAAGATTTCCTGCATCCATAGCTCCATCAGCTTTTCCAGCACCTACAATAGTATGAATTTCATCTATAAATAATATTATCTTCCCATCAGAACTCTTAACTTCCTTTAGTACAGCTTTAAGTCTTTCTTCAAATTCACCTCTATACTTAGCTCCTGCAATTAAAGCTCCCATATCTAAAGAAAAAATCATCCTGTCTTTTAATCCTTCTGGTACATCTCCACGTACAATTCTTTCTGCCAAACCTTCAACTATGGCAGTCTTACCTACTCCAGGCTCACCAATAAGCACTGGATTGTTTTTAGTTCTTCTTGATAAAATTCTAATTACACGTCTTATCTCTTCATCTCTTCCTATTACAGGATCTAATTTATGTTCCTTAGCAAGGTCAATTAAATTCGTTCCATACTTAGCAAGAGCATCATAAGTTCCCTCTGGATCATTAGTATCTACCCTTTGATTTCCCCTAACCTGAGATAACACTTCCATAAATTTTTCTTTATCTATGCCATATTCCTTAAGTATTTTCCCTGATATACCTTTTGCATCAACCTCCATGATAGCCATCATTATGTGTTCTACACTTATATAGGAATCATGAAATTTCTCTGATATATCTTGAGCCTTAACTAAAACTTCATTGATTCTTCTAGTGGCAGTAACTCCAGATGAACGAGCTCCTTCTCCTAATACTTTAGGCATTTTCTCTAGCTCTAAATTTACTTTTCTTTTAATTCCTTCAACATCCACACCCATTTTTTCAAGGACATTAGGTATTAATCCATCTCTTTGATTTAGAAGTGCAGAGAATAAATGAATAATATCTACTTGTTGATGATTATTTCTTACTGCTTCCTCATAGGCATCATTTAAACTTTGTTGAACTCTTATTGTTAATTTTTCTGTCTCCATAACATCACCTGCTACTCCAATTTTATATCTAATTAAGTAGCATTTCTCCCTTCATAAAACTTAAATATTATTAACTATCTTTCTAAATAGCTTTAAAAATTCTTCTCTTTCACCATTTGTGTCTAAGGCATTTAAAACATATCCATACAATTTTCTTTCAAAAGCTATATGTTCATTCTTCACTTCCTTGCCTTCATCTGTAAGTTGTAATCCATAGGATCTTCTGTCTCTCTTACTAATAGTTCTATTCACATAATTAAGTCTTTCTAGCCTATCTATAGCGCTGCTTAAAGTACTTTTAGGTATGTCTAACATATTACAAATTTCCTTTAAAATTATATCATCCCTATCATAGACAATTCTTATAATACTAATTTCCATAGTATTAAGTCTTTCTATCCTAGGAAATTCCTCCATAGTCCTATGTTGATTTGAAAAAGACAAAAACATTTTCCATAAATTCGAAAATTCTTCAATTAACTTGTCATTATCCTCCATTACACCTACTCCTTTAAAATCTTCTTATATCCTACAATCATCATAATTCAATTATTAAATCAATAGATTACAACCTATATTATTGTTTGCTAAACGTAAAATTTAATTAGTACGAATTTCGTACTATATCTTTAAATAAATAGTACTACCATCGTACTATTTTGTCAATAATGAAATTTTTTTAATCAAAAATAAAAGTAATAATGAAAATCTACTATCATTATTACTTTTATTTTATATTTACAATAAATTTTGATTTAATTATTTCTTATTTCTTATTTCTTATTTCTTTTCCCTAACTACTGACGAGTTTTCTTCATAGATTTTCTCTTATTAGTAGAAGTGTTTTTACCCTTTTTTCTTTCTAAAGAAGTTCTTCCATGACTACCTCTAGGTAAAACTGTTTTACTATTACTATGTTCTTTACCAACCTTTTTATGCCTACTGTAATTTCCACCATGGTTAAGATTTTTTCCTTGTGTTTTAGGCCTTATTAAACACTTCGGTCCATTTCCTATTAAATCTTCTCTTCCAGCTTCCACTAAAGCTTCATATACTATATCATACTTTTTAGGGTTTCTATATTGAAGAAGAGCTCTTTGCATTGCTTTTTCCCTCTTGCTCTTAGGTACATATATCTCTTTCATAGTTAATGGATCTACCCCTGTATAAAACATAGCTGTAGATAAAGTTCCAGGTGTTGGATAAAAATCCTGAACTTGCTCTGGCTGATAATTAATATCTCTTAGATATTCTGCTAACTCTATAGCTGATGCTAATGTACTCCCTGGATGACTAGACATTAAGTAAGGTATAATATATTGTTTCTTTCCAACTTGCTCAGTAAGATTATAAAACTTATCTACAAATCTATCATAGGTCTTCCCAGATGGTTTTCCCATATACTTTAAAACATCAGCACAAACATGCTCTGGAGCTACCTTTAATTGTCCACTTACATGATGTTCTACAAGTTCTTTAAAGAAGGTATCATTTTTATCTGCCATTATATAATCATAACGTAACCCTGAGCGTACAAATGCCTTCTTCACCTTAGGAGTAGCTCTTACCTTTCTTAGTAGTTCTAAATACTCAGTATGATCTGCATCTATATTTTTACATGGTTTTGGATATAAACATTGCTTATGCTTACATGCACCATGCTTAAGCTGAGTTTTGCATGCAGGGCGTCTAAAGTTTGCAGTAGGACCTCCCACATCATGAATATATCCTTTAAAATCAGGTAAATTTGTTATTTCTACAACTTCTTGTAAAATAGAATCTTCGCTTCTACTCTGAACTATTCTTCCTTGATGGAAAGTTATAGCACAAAAAGAACAATTTCCAAAGCAACCTCTAGAACTAACTATACTAAATTTAACCTCTTCTATAGCAGCTATTCCACCTGCTTCTTCATAACAAGGATGATAATTTTTTGTGTAAGATAATCCATAAACATGGTCTAACTCTTCCCTAGTTAGTGGCATCTCTGGTCTATTTTGTACTACATATCTATTGGCATGCTTTTGTACTAGAGCCTTTCCTCTTACTGGATCTTGTTCTTCATATTGAACCTTAAATGCTTTGGCATACTCCATCTTATCTATAGATACAGCTTTATAGGACGGTATCTCAATATACCCGCTTACATATTCTAATTCATCTATCATATAGCATGTTCCAGGCACATGTCTTATATACTGAACTTCTAATCCATCATTTAAACAATTTGCCACTTCTACTATTTGCTTTTCACTCATTCCATATATAAGTAAATCAGCTCCACTATCTACTAACATTGATTTTCTTACCTTATCACTCCAGTAATCATAATGGGCAAATCTCCTAAGACTAGCCTCTACTCCACCAATTATAACCGGAATATTCTTATATGCTTCTCTAATTTTATTACAGTATACAATAGTAGCTCGATCTGGTCTTAAACCCATTTTCCCACCTGGAGAATAAAGATCCTTTTCTCTAACTCTTTTAGCTACAGTGTAATGATTTACCATGGAATCCATGTTACCACCATTAACTAAAAATCCTAATCTAGGTCTTCCTAATTTCATAAAATCTTCAGTGTTATGCCAATCAGGTTGAGGAATTATTCCTACTTTAAATCCTGCATCTTCAAGAACTCTAGAAATTATAGCAGTACCAAAGCTATGATGGTCTATGTATGCATCTCCTGTTACTATTATAAAATCTAACTGTTCCCATTGTCTTTCTAACATATCATCTTTACAAATTGGTAAAAATCTATTTTCTAACATTTAATCACCTACTCAAATATAGTTCAAATTTATAATTCAACTCAAGGTCTAATTATACTATAAAAAGAATCAAGAGACTATTTCTTTTACAAAATAATCTCTTGACTCTAAATTAAATATATTGGTATTTTATAATAGTTGGCTAAATTAATTTATATTGTTACTTAAAACCCTTAACACCTTAAGCTATTTTAGTAACTTTTTCTTCCTTTAACATCTGTGCAACGTAGTTAGCTAAATCAACAACTCTTGCTGAATATCCCCACTCATTATCATACCAAGATGCTACTTTAATCATGTTTCCATTTACCATAGTTGATAATCCATCTACTATAGAAGATCTACTATCTCCTTTAAAGTCTACAGATACTAATGGTAATTCACATAAACCTAATATTCCCTTAAGTTCATTTTCAGATGCTTCTTTAATTACTCTATTTATTTCTTCTACGGTAGTTTCTTTTTCAACTTCGCATACTAAATCTGTTATAGATACAGCAGCTGTTGGAACTCTTAATGCAAATCCATCTAATCTACCCTTTAATTGAGGTAATACCTTTGCAACCGCTTTTGCAGCTCCAGTTGTAGTTGGCACTATAGATTCCCCTGCCGCTCTTGCTCTTCTTAAATCTTTATGACTCTTATCAAGGATTTGTTGGTCATTTGTATAAGAGTGAACTGTAGTTATAAATCCTTTTTTAATCCCAAATTTATCATCTATTACTTTAGCTACAGGTGCTAGACAATTAGTAGTACATGATGCATTTGATATGATTGTATGTTGTGATAAATCTAAATCAGAATCATTTACACCCATTACTACTGTTATATCTTCATCTTTACCTGGTGCTGTTAATATAACTTTTTTAGCTCCTGCTTTTACATGATCCATAAGTTCTTCTTTTGTTTTAAATTTTCCAGTAGACTCTATAACTAAATCAACCTCTAAGTCCTTCCAAGGAATTTCTTTTGGTGATCCACATCTTGTTATCTTTATTTCTTTATTATTAATTATTATTGAATCCTCTGTTGTCTTAACGTCTCCTTTGAAGGTACCAAAGCATGAATCATAAACAAATAAATGTGCAAGTGTTTTTATATCTGCTCTAGCATTTATAGCTACAATATTAAAATCCGTCTCAGGACTTTCACATGCTATCCTTAAAAAAGTTCTTCCGATTCTTCCGAATCCATTTATTCCAACGTTTATCATAATTGAACCCCCGCAATTCATTGTTATACTCTTTATATCAATATAGTATATCACATTAGAATATGTGTCAAATATAGTATATCATATTTTTTCTTAATTTCCCGTTGAAATATAGTATTTACTTTCATTTTCTTTTATTTACTACCATTTTCATATTTATATTTATGTAAAAAATATTTAATTTACTAGGTTGATTATTAAATTTCATTAAAAACTAATCATTTAAATCTGATATATATGCTACACTTTTACTTTTATAATATAAATAAAAATCCCACCAAGTTGGTGAGATTTTTATTTGTTATTTTTAAAGATGAGTTTGAAGTTTAGCTTTAATGTCTTCTGGAGACATATAGCCTACCATTCTATCTACAGGAATTCCATCTTTAAGTACTACCATAGTGGGTACACTCATAACAGAGAATTTTTTAGCAAGAGATCTACTTTCATCAATATCTGACTTTAAAAATTTAACTTTACCATCAAAATCTCCTTGAATATCTTCTAACACTGGAGTTAATCTTTGGCATGGTCCACACCAAGTAGCAAAGAAATCCACTAAAACTAAACCTTTGCCTGCTTCATTTTCAAAATTATTTTCATCTATAACTTTCATAATAATCATCCTCCTATTCTTTTAAAGGTTAATACCTTTATTTTACTATAAATACATAAATTAAAAAAGCCTTCTTTTCATCATTATCCCATTTTATTTCGTACATCTAAGTATAATCCTTAAAAATCCTTTTAATATCATCATCAATCTACGAATTTCAAAGATTATACCATATCAATATTTTTTATATGCTATTTTTCTAGCCATTAACCCTATAATAGGAATTTCATATTCTTTATATTCATAACACTTCACCATTGAAATAATTTCAAATATAGTTATAACTATAGCAACTATACCTGTTATTATTGCTGATAGTAATATAGTACCTAGGGCCCCATATGCTAGAGGTCTAAAAAACATTAATCCTATACTACCACCTATAATCATAAATATAATAGAACTAAATATAATACCTACAATATTTATTAAAAAAGCTTGCATAGCATGAAACTTCACAAAACTGCTATCCTTTTCTAAAATATAAATTACAATAGGAGCAAGCCATGCTATAATCTTTATTCCTGGAATAAAAATTACTACTATTGCTGCACCGTAAGCAATCAGAGCCATAACATTAGCATCTATATTTCCTATAGAAGACTTATGTGGTTCATAAATATTCATATAATACCATCTCCTTTTATATCCATATAATTATATTATTCCTTAATATAGTTATAATTACAATATATTTAATTCCTTATTTTTAATTTTTAAAATTTATAAAAAAAGGAATGGAAAAAGCTCATAAATAGTTAATTTCGATTTATGAACTTTCTACATTCCTAATAAATATGAAATTATATATGTTTATACTTACTTAAGCTCACCATGTTTTTCATAATGTGCAATTTCTTTTATTTTATTGCTATGATCTACAAAAACCACTGTTGGTTTATGTTCTTTGGCTTCTTCTCCATTCATTTCACAATAACTCATAATTATAACCTTATCTCCTACTTGAACACATCTAGCTGCTGCTCCATTAAGGCATATAAGACCACTACCTCTTTTTCCTGCTATAGTATAAGTTTCAAATCTACTTCCATTGTTAATATCTACAATTTGAACCTTTTCATATTCTAGAATTCCTGCTGCATCAAGTAAATCTTCATCTACTGTAATACTCCCTACATAATCAAGCTCAGCTTGGACTACAGTAGCTCTGTGTATTTTTCCCTTTAACATCGTTATTGTCATTGTTTTTCCTCCTAATTATATGTGATAAGTAAAGTTATCAATTAATCTTGCTTTTTTAAAGTACACTGCCAATGCTACTAGGACATCCTCCTTAATCTCTTTTACCATCTCTAAACTTTCACTGCTTACCACTTCTATATAATCTATTTTGGCTAAATCTTCTTTCTCTATATTTTCCCTAATTAGCTTTTTAATATTATCTGGATTTCTTTCTCCATCCTCTAATAGTTTTTTAGCCATAGAAAGAGATTTATTAAGCACTAATGCAGCCTTTCTTTCTTCTGGAGATAAATATATATTTCTTGAACTCTTCGCAAGTCCATCAGTTTCTCTAATAATTGGACATCCTACTACTTCAATATCAAAATTCAGATCTCTTACCATTCTTTTTATAACCGCTAATTGCTGAGCATCCTTTTCTCCAAAATATGCTCTATGGGCAGGTATAATATTAAATAACTTAGAAACTACAGTGCAAACTCCTCTAAAGTGCGTTGGTCTGCTACTTCCACAAAGTCCAGTGGTCAAACCACCTACCTCTACAAAAGTTGAAGCATCTTTATAATACATATCTTCACTTTCTGGATGAAATATTAAACTTGCTCCAGCATTTTCACAAAGTTTTGAATCCCTTTCTAAATCTCTAGGATATTTATCTAAATCTTCATTAGGCCCAAATTGAGTTGGGTTTACAAAAACACTAACTACTACTCTATCATTTTCTGATACAGCCTTTTTAATCAAACTTTCATGACCTTCATGTAAATAACCCATAGTTGGAACTAATCCTACTTTTAAACCTTGAGCCTTCCACCCTTTAACTACTTCTCTTACTTTTATTACATCATTTAATATTTCCATAATTTTACCTTCTTTTTAGTTTAATTTTATTAATTCACTCAGCACTGAGTTTACTTTTAATATAGTTTAGATATAACTTCTTCACTTATTTTAAATCCATGCTCTAGTGCTGGAAAAATTCCCTTACTTACATCTTCAATATAGGCTTTAAAAGCTTCTGTCATTGTAGCTCCTAAATCCGCATATTTCTTAACAAACTTAGGTGTAAAATCATTAAACATTCCTAACATATCTTGATATACAAGAATTTGCCCATCGCAACTAGCTCCTGCTCCAATACCTATTGTTGGAATTGATATTTCTTTGCTAATTATCTCTGATAACTTAGCTGGAACACACTCTAAGACCACTGAAAATGCGCCAGCTTTTTCTACCGCTTTTGCTGCTTCAATAAGTTCTTTAGCCGCTTCTTCACTTTTTCCCTGCACCTTAAATCCCCCTAAGGAATTTACTGATTGAGGGGTTAATCCTATATGTGCCATTACAGGAATAGACGCTTTAGTTATAGCTTCAATTCTATTGCACATATCTACTCCACCTTCTATTTTTACGCATTGAGCACGTCCCTCTTTCATAAGGCGTCCCGCATTAAAAACAGCGTCATAAACAGAAGTTTGATAAGACATAAATGGCATATCTGCAACTACTAAAGCATTTTCTGTTCCTCTTGCTACGGCCCTTGTATGATGAATCATATCCTCCATAGTTACTGAAATTGTATCCTCATAACCAAGACACACCATCCCTACTGAATCTCCAACTAAAATACCATTAATCCCTGAACTATCAATAATCTTAGCCATGGAATAGTCATAGGCAGTAAGCATAGTTATTTTTTCACCCTTTGCCTTTGCTTCTCTAAATGTTATAGTCGTATTTTTCATTTTATTTTTCCTCTCCTAGAAATTGTTCAATCTCACTATAATCTCTATTTTTATTTTTTTTCTTTGCCACCTTTAACAAATTATTATTTAACATCCTATATAAAACTTTATCTTCCTCACTTAAACAAGCTATATGAGCCTTCATAGTAGATAAATCACCTCTTTCCAATGGTCCTGTAAGGCTTTTTACCATTCCTGAAGATTTTATATTCTCTATATTATTGTTTATAAGAGGATATAAGGCTTCAATGGCTAAATCTTCACTAAAACCACACTGTTTAAGATAATTTACACCATTATTAATAAGCCCTAGAACCAAGTTACTGCTAATAACCGATGCTAAGTGATATAAACTCTTACTTTCTTTTTCAATAATTTTTACCGAATTACCCAGAGAACGAAAAATTTCAGCTAATTTATCAATATATTTTTCATGTCCTTCAATAGTTATAAAGGCTTTTTTAAAATTTTTATAGGAATTATATTTGTCTGATATGGCAAACATAGGATGTATAGAATATGGGTAAGCACCAAACCTGCTTATATCTGAAAAGATTTCCGAAGATAACAAACCACTACAGTGGCATATTAATTTATTTTTTATAGACAACTCTTTAAGCTCATTCCAAACCCCATGAATTTCTCCATCTGGGGTAGTAATAAAAATCACATCACTTTCTTTCATTAACTCCTTTAAGTTTATGAAAGATTTTGTGCCAGTAAATTCTGCGGCTTCCTTAGCTGAGTTATGATTCCTACTATAATATCCAATAAGTAAGATACCATTCTCTTTAAAGTATTTCCCTAGCGAAAAACCAACCTTCCCGGCTCCAATGAATCCAAATTTTATAACAATCACTCCTCACTTTATCTGTTTTCTAAGTTAATATTAAAACAATACATAAATATTAACTGAAATTTAAAACTAAAAATCATGTGAAGTAATTTGTTATCTAAGTCTCATTCTAAAAGATATGAGCTGTCCGTAAAACTTTTCCTTTATAGCTGCTTTCCCTAGAGAATAATAGCTATATACAAATTAGAATATTATTTTTCAATCTATATATTCTAATTTGAAGATATAATCAAATTATAGGTGCAGTTATTCCTATACTGCCCATAATTACTTATATCACAATTATATAAGTAATTCAATGTCTAGAAATTGTATTTTTTAGTTTTAAAATTCTATAAACACTCTCATTAATTCTTTTTTCAGTAATGATACCATTTCTAACAGCTTCTACTACTCCATCTATGGCACTATTTTGATCATGTATACCTGATGATACTATTATTATGTCATTCCCTGCTTCTATAGCTTTAACCGCTGATTCATTAGTTGGATACTTGCCTTTAACTCCCTCCATAATCATATCATCTGTAACAACTACTCCATTAAATCCTAACTCTTCCCTTAAAAGCTTTGTGACAATATTTTCAGATATACTTGCTACGTAATCCTTATCTAATTGAGGTAAGTATAAATGACCTACCATTATCATTTCAACACCATTATCTATTGCATATTTAAATGGAATTAACTCTAATTTTTTTAATTCATCAAGGGATTTATTTATAACTGGCACCCCCACATGAGAGTCAACATCTGTATCCCCATGTCCTGGGAAATGCTTTCCTACTCCTAAAACACCTGCACTCTTCAAACCTTTATATACTTCCGTTCCCATTTTCTTAACAATTTCAGGATCATCTGAAAATGCTCTATTACCTATAACTGGATTATTAGGATTAGAATTCACATCTAGCACAGGTGCGAAGTCAAGATTAAAACCTAAAGACTTTATAGTTTCACCTATAGCTTTTCCATGTTCAAAAGCATAATTTAAATCTCCAGTAGCTCCTACATCCCATGCAGATTCAAAACGTCCCATTTCCTTAGGAATTCTACTTACAACTCCACCTTCTTCATCCACTGACATAAAAAGTTTAACCTTGTTTTCATTATTTAACCCATTCAAACTTTCTATTAACTTTTTTGTTCCACTTACAGTGTTAATATTTTTACTAAATAATATTATACCTCCTACTTTTTTATTTTTTATTAAACTAATAATATTATCATCCACTTCATAACCATCAAATCCAACAATAAACAGCTGACCTACTTTTTCCTCTAATGACATAGCATCTATTTCATCTTGTATTGGGTCAACTTGAGGCTCCTCTTCACCGAATTCTTCCACCATATTATTATTTTTCAAATCCTTATTAGACTTATCTTCTATATCTATTTTATTATTATACTTTGATTCTTTACTTATAAAGCTACATCCATAGAATAAAATATTTGATGTGCAAATAACTACGACGATCATTATAACCTTTGTTAATTTACTAATTGTCTTGAAAATATTTCTACTACTTTTCATTTATTTTACACTCCTTTAATTTCCTATAATAAAATACACAAAATAAACCACACTAAAATTATATTCAAATTTATTTTTTTAGGAGGAATTCTTATGACAAAGGATAGTCAACCAGATAACAAACAAGCTAGAATGGAAAAATGTAATTATCAAACACCAATTACTAGTGAGACAGGAAAAAATCATAATAGAACTGCTAAAAAGCATTCTATTAAGAGAGAAGGATTTCAAAGCCCTCATATAAATTAAAATTATAACCGATCCTTAAGTAATGGGGAAATTCCCCATTACTTTTTTAATATATTTTAATATATTATTCTTTTATCACATATTAACACCTTTGTTCAACTGTAGTAATATATTTATATACGGAGGTGTATAAATTATGATTTATTTTGCTCATAGAGGTGCTAGCAAAAATTATCCTGAGAATACTTTGCTTGCCTTTCATAAGGCTATTATTGCAGGTGCAAAAGCAATTGAACTAGATGTTCATAAAACAAAGAATAATAAGCTAGTAGTTATTCATGATGAAGATGTTGCAAGAACCTTTCAGGGTAAAGGACTTATAAAAGACTTAACCCTCGAAGAAAT
This sequence comes from Clostridium sp. UBA5712, assembly GCF_002419845.1. NCBI lineage: Bacteria > Bacillati > Bacillota > Clostridia > Eubacteriales > Clostridiaceae > Clostridium > Clostridium sp. UBA5712. Next base: position 199,649 of record NZ_DIGW01000017.1, read on the forward strand.
TAGTTCCTTAAAATCTAAAAATATTGATTATGAAAATAGCAAGTTATGTAAGATTCCAACTTTATACCAAGTCTTAGAGTTACTTAAACCTAGTAAAGTCCTTATAAATATAGAACTTAAAACTGATGTTATTCACTATAATAATATAGAAAAAGATGTGATTGATTTAATAAAAAACTATGGTATTGAAAACCATGTATTACTTTCTAGTTTTAATCACACTTCCCTTGAAATATGTAAGTCTATAGATAAAAATATAAAATTAGGTGTGCTAATTGATAGAAAAATTGATAATATAATTGCCTATGCTAAAAATCTAGGTGCTTATTCTTTAAATCCTAATGTTTATTTAGTAAATGAGCCTTTAATCAAATTGGCTCATAATAATAACTTAAAAGTATTCACCTACACCGTAAATAAACCATTTATAGCCAATCACCTTGATAAAATTGGATGTGATGGTATCTTTACCGATAACATAGAGAAATTTATTTAAGTATGATTTTAAGTTCAGTAGATAAAAGGAGTTAAGTTACTTGCTTTAACACCTTTTATTATACTTTATATCAAATTACTAATTTAATATTCATAATTTTAAAAATAATTATAGAAGTACATTTACTTATAATGGTATAATTACTTAGAGTCCAAAAATAATTATTGAAAAGGTGTGATAAAATTGAAAACAAAACAAATAGTTTACAGTGGACTTTTAATTGCTTGCAGCATTTTACTTCCCCAATTGTTTCATTTAGTGGGAGGTCCCGGTATTGGAACAACACTTCTTCCTATGCATATTCCAGTTTTAATTGCTGGATTTATCCTTGGTCCTATTACCGGATTAATAATTGGAATTTTAAGTCCTATTTGTAGCTTTTTATATACTGGAGGAATAATGCCTGCAATACCTATGTTATATCTTATGATAGTTGAACTAGGTACTTATGGATTATTTACAGGTCTTATATTTAAGAAATTTAAATTCAACATATATGTATCACTTATTGTATCTATGATTGCAGGTAGAATAACTAGAGGTTTAGTTTTTGTCGTTGCTACAAAATTTTTGGGAATTTTTCTTCCTCCTGCTATGGGTATATCTATAGCAATAACTCAAGGTATTCCCGGAATAATACTTCAAATGCTAATTATCCCACCAATTCTCTATTGGTTATGTAAGCTACCATATACTAAAAACTTAATGACTCAATAAATTTGGAGGCGTATTAAAATGAAAACCCGTATAAAAGCTTTACTTGAAGAATATAAATATAGCTGTATCCTTATGAGCAAAGAAAAAACTGTGATGACTTCCTTTGATAAAGGTGTAAGCCCTATATATAAATATATCAAAGAAAATGGAGTGTCTCCTATACCATTAATAATGGGTGATAAAATTGTTGGAAAGGCAGTTGCTCTGATGGCTATTTATGGTGGTGTGGAATATATCTACACACAAATAATTAGTCAAGGCGCTATAGATATTTTAAATTCCCATAATATTAAATTTGACTACGAAGAAATAGTTCCTTATATAAATAATCGTAAAAAAGATGGGCAATGTCCTATGGAAGCATCTTTGTCTGGCACAATAAATCCTGAAGAAGGATTTAATATAATTGATACATTTATTAAAAATAGAGAATTAAAGGAGTGTCCAAAATGATTTATAAACCCTATGGTAAAACTGGTAAAATGGTTTCTGCCCTCGGCTTTGGTGGAATGAGATTTAAAGATGATTGTTCCATTGAAGAAGGAGCTGAAATAGTTAGGTATGCAAATAGCCTTGGTATAAATTACTTTGATACTGCACCTAACTATTGCAATGATAGAAGTGAAGATATCTTTGGAGAAGCTTTTAAAAATATGTCTGGTGAATTCTATGTATCTACTAAAAGCAGTCTTGGTAGTGAACCAGATGCAGATTCAGTAAGACGTAGAATAGAAAACTCACTCAAAAGACTTGGTATAGACAAAATTAACTTTCATCACATGTGGTGTATTATGGACCTTAATCACTATAAAAAAGTTATGGCCAAAGGTGGTCCTTATTGGGGAGCTCTTAAAGCTAAGGAGGAAGGCTTAATAGACCACCTAGTATTTTCTACCCATGCTTCTGGTGAAGAAATTAGAATTATGGTAGAAGAAGGTTATTTTGAAGGAGTAACCTTAGGATACAACATTTTAAACTTTCCGTATCGACAAGAAGGTATTTTAGCTGCTCATCAGCATGGTCTAGGAGTAGCAACCATGAACCCTTTAGGTGGTGGATTAATTCCTGAAAATCAAGAATATTTTTCATTTGTAAAACAAAATCAAAATGAAAGTGTTGTACAAGCAGCGCTGCGTTTTAATGCTTCTCATGAATGTATTTCAGTAACTCTATCTGGTATGGGTAGTAAGGAAGAAGTTAAGCATAATGTAGATGCTGTTAAAAACCTTACTATTCTCAAAAACTCTCAAATAGAAACTTTAAAATCTTCTCTTAGGCAAGATATGAATCAACTATGTACAACTTGTCAATATTGCAAACATTGTCCTAAAGGTATTAATATTCCTAAATATATGGATTTATATAATTATTACGTATTAAAAGGTATTAATGGTATAAAAGAAATGTATGAATTACTCTCTAAATATGGCGATATTGACTTTGATAAAGATATGGCTCCCAGCGATTGCATTGGGTGTAAAAAATGTGAAACTCTGTGTACACAAAAGTTAAATATAGTAGACAGACTAGATTGGATTAATCGCAATGTGATTAGAAACTAGTTATTTATAATATGTTAGTTGAGTAGTTTAGCTTTAAATTAAAAATATATGGATTTATTAAAATTTCATTTAATAAATCCATATATTTTCTTTGTTATGTACTTTAAAATAATAATCATAAACTTTTTATAATTTTATTAATCTCTTAACCTATTTTTATTAACAACGGTAGTATTCCTCCCCTTTTCCTTAGCCTCATAAAGGTTTATATCTGCTCTATATATTATATCTTCGGTATTCATATCTAAATCTCTAAAGCCATATACTCCGAAACTACAGGTTATACTAAACTTATTTCCTTTATGTTCAAGGGTCGTTTCCTCTAAATTCTTCCTAATTCTTTCTGCAATAATTTCTGCTTTATCTTCATCTGTATCATTTAAAACAATTAAAAATTCTTCTCCACCATAACGTCCAATCCAATCACTTCCATTGCTTCTAATATATTTTGAAGCAATTCTCGTAAAATCTTTTAATACATTATCTCCAACTATATGACCATAGGTATCATTAATTTCCTTAAAATAATCTATATCTGCCATTATAACAGACATAGATTTTTGTTCCCTTATAGATTTCTCAACATCAACTTCTAATCGCTCTCTTATGTACCTTCTATTATATACACCTGTAAGATCATCTATTAGGGTAGTTTCTTGTATATTTTTCAAAAACTTCTCAATAGATTCTGCATATTCCCTCTCTCTATCTATAATAGCTCCTCCTTTTGATATATCCTTCACTAACTCAACTATATAGGTTTCCTTGCCAATATTTATAGGAGAAGCCATAACTAGAAAAATCCTGTTTTTGTTATACTCTATTTTTACTACTGTTTCATTGCTTTCATATGCTTGTTTAGAAATACAATTTTCACATATACCATTCCTATTCCATAACTCATAGCAATGTGTATCAGTATTTATAGTATTGTTATCTGTTGATAAAATTTTATTATTATTGGGATTAATTATTCTTATCATATCATATATATTTTTAAAGATTGAAAGTCGCTCTTTCACATCATCCATTATATCCATACTTCAAAAACCTCCTTGTTTAAAATATGGCTTCATTTGTTATGTATTTTTTATTTTTCAGCTGTAATAAAGTACATCTCTACATGTAATTCTAAAATATCTTTTATATATATTTTGAAAAAATGATCTAGAATATACTTCTATTTAACTATTCATCTATAGAAAGTACATCTATATATTTCTCTGATACATCATTTGTCAAACTTTCTACACTCATAAGTTTTTTATTAATCTGCTTAGTCCTTGTACCTACAAGCTTATCTAAATCTGTACTTGCTTGATTTAACTTTTTCTGTGTAGCTTTAAGCACCTCTTCAAATTTTCCAAACTCTGTTTTAACTGCTCCAAGTACATTCCAAACTTCACTAGATCTTTTTTCAATTGCAAGAGTTCTAAATCCCATCTGTAAACTATTTAAAAGTGCTGCTAAAGTTGTTGGGCCTGTTATATTTATCTTATATTCTCTTTGAAGAATTTCAACTAAATTAGTTCTTTTAACTACCTCTGCATAAAGACCTTCTATTGGTAAAAACATAATTGCGAAATCAGTGGTGTAAGGTGGGTCTATATATTTATCTCTAATATCCTTAGCTGATTTCTTTATAGCTGTTTCTAACTTTTTATAACCTTCTTCTATTAAACTTTGGTCTCCAGTATCATAGGAATCCACCAAATTGTGGTATACATCCAAAGGAAACTTTGAATCTACAGGAAGGTATACTACATCAGAGGTTTTATCCTTACCTGGAAGTCTTATTGCAAATTCCACATTATCTCTAGATCCCTTCTTAGTTACTACATTTATATCGTACTGTTCTTTAGTAAGAATTTGATCTAAAATTCTTCCCAATTGAATTTCTCCTAAGGTTCCTCTAGTCTTAACATTGGAAAGAACTTTTTTTAAATCTCCTACTCCCATAGCTAAGGTTTGCATCTCACCTAGTCCTTTATGCACAACTTCCAATCTTTCACTTACCAACTTAAAGGATTCTCCTAATCTCTTCTCCAATGTACTTTGTAACTTTTCATCCACAGTTTCCCTCATTTTTTCTAACTTATCCTCAGTAGACTTAAGCAACTCACCTTGTTTTTGGGATAAATCATTAAATTTTTCTTTTTGAAGATTATTAAACTCATTAACACTTTTAGAAAATTGATTTTCAAAAGATTTAAGTGATTTTTCTATAGTATTAGAATATGTATCTAGTTGATTCTTTTGAAAATTTGCTATTTCACTCATTCTACCTAAAATAGCATCACTTAACCTTTGTATTTGAAGGTTCAACTCAATTCTAGCTTCTTTTTCACCTTTACGAGATTCTTCCCTATTTCTAGAGATTTCATCTCTAAAGGCTTTTTCTAATTTATCAACACTTTTATCTATATCTCCTACCCTTTGTTCTATATGTAAGATTGAATTCTCAATATCGGCTGCACTGCCCTTTTGCATTCTGCTTCTAGAATCCTTTAATTTTAGAGTAAAATATATATTTATAATTAACAATATAATTACAATAACCAATAAAACTTCCATTATCTCATCCCCAATCTTAAAATTTATATAAGAATATTACTCTCAAATACCGTTTAAAGGCTAAATAGAAAATTTTATCTATTTAGCCTTATATTTAAGGTAAAATAAGAAACATGAAAATATGTTCCCTTGGTCATTATATCATTTTTCAGTATAAAATTACAAATAGATTAAATTATTAAACTCTTCAATGTTTTTACTATCTATTTAATTTATATTAGATACTTTTCATAAGTACAATTTTAAACTCAGTACCTATGTCCACTTTACTTTTAACTTCTATATATCCTCCTTGGGCTTCAATAATTGATTTACTAAGAGATAATCCAATTCCAACAGACTCAGATTTTCCCCCTTTATAAAATCTCTTAAAAATATTAGGAAGATCCTTTTCACTAATTCCCACTCCATTATCCCTTATTACAATTTTTGTATTTATGGGATTTTCCTCAAGTTCTATATGGATTTCACCATTATAACTATGTTCTACACCATTCTTAACTATATTAATCAACGCTTCTCCTAACCATTTGTCATCATAATTAAACATAAACTTATTTTTATTTTTTTTATTAATCTCTTCTATATTACTTATTACCGTTTCTTCATACATATTACTTTCAAATACTATATTAACTTTATTTTCTGCTGCCATCATTGCAACATTGTCTATAACTTCATAAATAGTATTAACTAAGCTATTTTCCTTCATGTTAAATTCAATTGCTCTTGCATCTACCTTGGCTAGCTTCAATATACTTTTTATAAGCCAATCCATACGATTTAATTGTGTCTTGCTATTATGTAAGAATTTTTCCCTATTATCTTCACTAATTTTCTTATTACTTAAAATATCATTATAAATAATAAGGGCAGATAGTGGTGTTTTTAATTGATGAGATATGTCTGATAATATATTTACTAGAAACTCCTTTTCTTTTTTTAAATCTACCATCTGACTTTGTAAAACTTGTCTCATATTTTTAAATCCATAGGAAAGTTTTGCAAAATCTCCTTCCTTCTCTTCATAAAGATTTACATCATAGTTTTCCTCTAATATTTCCTTTGAGGCTCTTGTCAAATTTCTTACTCGACTATATATACCTCTATACTGAATATAATTTAATAATATTAATAAACCTCCAAATGTACTACCTATAATTATAAATATAAATTTACTATTTTTAAAAGCTTCATTTATTCCATCTATATACATTATATTTATATTGTCTTTATAACCATAATTATCTATAATTTTTTCTCCTAATTTTATCCCTTCCTTTGTTGGCACTTTAAAGGTTGCCTCTACTAAATCCGCTTCAAGATTAGGAAATTTTTCTACCATTGTAGATAACATTGCGGCCTTGCCATCTATATATTGACTCTTTATGTTATTAAAATAAAAAGTAATCCACATATTAACGATAAATATAAATATTATAACTATAAATAATAACACTACGGAACTCTTTTTTAATTCTGGATTTATAAGCTCTTTCATTAATTTCTCCTACTTTCCATTAACAACTTCTTTTATCCACATATAGCCTAGTCCTCTTTTCGTTATAACATATTCTGGCTTACTAGGATTATCTTCTATTTTTTCTCTAAGTCTTTTTATATAAACTGAAAGAGTATTTTCCTCTACATATGCGCCTTCTTCACCAAATAATTCCTTTAATATATGATCCTTGCTAAGTAATATTTCTGGACTCTGTAGAAATGCTAAAAGAAGCCTATATTCCTTTGCCGTTAATGATATCTTTTCATTACCCTTGGATACTTCTGCACTAGATGTGTTAATAATTATATCTCCGGATCTTAAAGTTGTTATATTATTATCACCTTTGCCAACTCTTCTTAAAACTACACGAATTCTTGATAATAACTCCTTTACTCTAAAAGGTTTTGTTATATAGTCATCACCACCTATATCTAATCCCAAAATTATATTTACCTCTTCATCTAAAGCAGTTAAAAATATTATAGGTGTGTCCTTCTTTTCCTTCACGTATTTACAAAAGTCATATCCACTTCCATCAGGTAAATTTATATCTAGAAGTATTAAATCAAACTCCTCATTATTAAATTTTTCTTTTCCATTCTCTATAGAACCCACTCTAAAAACCTGATACCCTTCTTCTTGAAGGGTATATTCTACTCCTAAAGCCAATGCCTCATCATCTTCAACTAATAAAATTCTATTCATTACATAACCTCCTCCATAAAAAAATTTTCAAATTATTTATTAACACTACTTTAAAACTTGCATTTATAACTTAATTTTATCATTAAAATCATATAACATTATAGGGATTTTAAAAAGCTTAGGTTATAATTATATTAAAACAAAAATCCAAAGAATATTTCCTTGGATTTTTGTTTTATCTATTTCTTATTCTTATTTTGGAATAACTGTTTTATTTAATAATATGTCTATATTATTTACTCACCTCTTATACTATCAATAATATTTTGTTTACTTAATCTTCTAAGAGGTATTAATGCCGAAACATATCCCATAATAATTACAGCTACAATAGAAATAGCAATACTATTCCATGGTAATGTAAATTTGAAATCCCTAATATTTGACATAGGATTATATAGTATATATGCTAGTATAGTACCTGCTACTGAACCAATAATTCCTCCATATAGTCCAAATAATACACCTTCAAAAGTTATCATTTTTCTCACTTGTTTCCTTGTCATCCCTATAGCTTTTAAAGCTGCTATTTCCTTATTTCTAAGAAGAATATTTGTAGTTACCGTATTTACAATGTTTACTGCACTTATTAAGGTTATTACTATTATAAATCCCATAAGCAATATACTCATTTGCAATTTATACGCCTTTTCACTTTTAGCAGATTCTATTTTATTATAATAGCCAATTCCTGCATTAGTATTTTCTATCTTTTTTAGCGACTTATCTATTTTATCTAAATAGCTCTCATCATTAATTTTTATTCCCATATCTGTAACTCTAAAATTTTTCATCTGCTGCTGATTGCCTTCTATTATATTCTTAACAGTATTCTTACTTCCTATAACATTTAATACTCCTTGATAATCTAAATCACTAAAAGGCTGAACATCCATAATTGCTGCTACCTTAACCTTCTTAAGCTCCTTACTATTAAAGTTCTCTTGTCCATCTGAATATTCCACATCACTAATTAGTATCTCATCTCCTACTTTAAGTTTAGCCATGGGTGCAATAAGACTTCTCTTATCTCCAAAGAATGTTGTTTCTCTAACTATAATTACTTCTCCATCTTTAAGATTATCAATGCTACCTTCCTTAATATATTTCTTAGCCACATTTAACTTATTTTCTTCATATGCTTGAAATACAACACTAATTTTCGATTTGTCTTTTCCATCAACTTTACTCTTGAATAAATCTTCATCCCTATTTTCTGCTGCCCACTGTCTTACTTCCTTAGGTATAGCAGAATTCTCAACAAATCCTTGAGTTAATATGAAATTATAATGTTTATAGATTTCACTTACCCCTGAAATATTTCTTACTTCTTCAATTAATTTATTATTTATAGCATCTAGTTTTTCAGTATTACCATTATCATGAATGGTAAATGCAATGTCATTATCTTCAGTAACCTTCTCAGAAAAATTATCTGAGAACTTAGCAAAGCTCATAAACGTTACAAATAGAGTTACACTTATAGCCATAGATAATACAGTGATATAAAATCTTCTTTTATTTCTCTTAACATTTTTTAGAGCCATGGCTGTATCTATTTTAAAGAATTTCCCTAAAAATTTACCACTCCTATTTCTCTTTTCTTTCTTAATTAAAGATTGACTACTTATAGCTATTAATGGTGAAATCTTACCTGCACTTCTAGCTGGTAGATAAGCTGAAACATATATAGTTGCTGCTCCTATACCACTACTTAATAATAGTACAAATGGTGATGTTACTACTTTAAGGTTTGAAAATTCACCCAATCCTGACATCTTATTAAAGGTAAATGCAATACAATATACAGCCACTATTCCAAAGAATACTCCAAGAGGAATACCTATAAATATCATAATAGATGCTTCTCTAATTACTAAATTCATAATTTGTTTTTTAGTAGTTCCAATAGCTCTTAACAATCCAAACTGCTTCATTCTTTCTGCTATGCTAATATGGAAAGCATTATAAATAACCACTACTGTAGCCAAAACAACAATTCCTATAACAATGAAAACTATCATAAATAGAGATTTATTCATATCCGCATTACTAGACTCCCCTATAAGTCTTAGTAAATCTTTATTTTGTACTACTTTACTTTTACTACTAACAAGATTAGATACTTCCTTAATCACTTCTTGTTTATCAGCTTCATCCTTAATTTCAACTAATACTGTGGAATCTTCTTTCACATTACTATCATTCTTTATTAAATAAGCCTTTGATATTCCTTCACTTTGATTTTGCCAATCATCTTTAGCTATTCCAGATAAGGTATAATCTTTTTCATCTCCATCTTCATCTTGTATTTTAATTATATCGCCTACTTTAACTTCTTCATCAAAATATCTAAGAATCCACCTTTCAATAACAACTTCATTATTACTCCTAGGTAATTGGCCTTCTTCTAAATTTATATTCATAAGTTTAAATGCAGCTTCATTTAAATAGTTAAGTTCAATGTTTTTATCCTTTATAAAGGGAACAGCATTTTTACTAATCATAACCCCTAAACTATTAACATTTATATTAGTTTGAATCTTATTTATTTCATCTTCAGATACATTAGTTATAGCAAGATGAAATGCCCCCATACTTTTCTTTGAATTTTCAATCATAGAATTCTGCACTGTTAATATAAAAGTACATATTGATGTTATAAGTGCTACTGACAATATTATTCCTATTATAGTTAATATTGTCCTTTTTTTATTATCCTTTAAGTATTTTCCACTTAAAGCTTTATAACTATTAATCAATGTTTCTTCCCCCTATGCCATAGTTTTATCACTTTCAATTTTTCCATCACTTAAAGTTATAACTCTATCTGCTTGTTCAGCCACATTCCTATCGTGAGTTATAAGTATTAGAGTTTGATTATACTTTCTAGCGGTAACCTTTAAAAGCTCTATAACTTCCTTAGAATTCTTACTATCTAAATTACCCGTTGGCTCATCTGCAAGAATTATAGATGGCTTATTTATAAGTGCTCTTGCTATTGATACTCTTTGTTGCTGCCCTCCTGAAAGCTCTGATGGAATATGTTTTCTTCTATCTTCAAGACCGATCATAGATATAATTTCATCTAAATATTTTTTATCTACCTTCTCACTATCAAGAAGGGCAGGTAAAGATATATTTTCTTCTACATCGAGAATAGGCATTAAATTAAAGAATTGAAATATAAATCCTATATTTCTTCTTCTAAAGATACTAAGACCAGTTTCATTTTGCTTGTATATGTCTATATCATTTATAAATACTTTTCCACTAGTAGGTATATCTAATCCTCCAATTAAATGAAGTAATGTAGACTTTCCAGAACCTGAAGCTCCTACTATAGCTACAAATTGTCCTTTATCAATGCTAAAGCTAATATCATCTAAAGCACGAACCTGACTATTTCCTTCTCCATAATACTTCTTTAAGTTTTCAACTCTTAAAATCTCCATACATAATTCTCCTTCAATCTATATTAAAATTTTGTAGTTACAATAATTTAACTCTTAGCCTCAATAGTATTTAGATTAAGGTTGTATTAATCACTACACTTCTCTTTACAAATATCATTATATATATTTAACTATTTTTTCACCATAAACCTTACCTTACATAATTAATAGTTTTCTTACATTTTAGTCATATAAGAAAGAGTGTAGCAAATTGTCATTAAACAAATTTAACTACACTCTTCCAATTCTAAAAGTTAATTATATAACTCCATTTCTAAATCAGTAGTAGATGAATGTTCAAATTCACATATATCATATCCAGATACACTTAATTGAAAATCCTTCTTTTTTCCTCTCCCTATATACCCTTCATAACTACTATTAGAAGTTACTGAATTAAAGTTTTCTTCATTACCTAAATCAGCTCCATCAAAGTATACTCTACCTCCAAGATTATCTTTTAAATTAACCTTCATAGCATAATTGTCAAAATCAGTGGTATACTCTACATCCCTTCCAACTAATATAACATTTTTTCCTATTGGCATGTAGGATTCTATATTTATATAATTAGCATTGATGGTAACATTATTAGGTAGCACTTTTCCTTCTCCATAATCCTTATAAGTACCTCCTGAATATACCCTAGCATTATTACAATCTATTTTAACATTTTCAGCATTTATAAATTCCCTTAAGTCTATTTCTAAATAATTGCTAGTTTTAATATTAATATTTTTAAGAGTATTATTATGTGGTAAATTTACATATCCCCCTCTAGGACTTGTAAAAATCAATGTATCTTTCAAAACTTTACTATCCTTTATTGTTAGGTTTGTATAATAATTACTATTAAAATTAATGTCTACTCCCACTGGAACTTCTATAACAATTTGAGCATTATTATTTTTTTCTTCCATAAGTGTGTAAATAATTGCATCATAAGATTTTTCAAAAAATCCCCTTATATTTTTTGCTTCAAAAAAATTATACATAGTTCTGTCTCCTACAACTTTAAGACCCTTTGTATTAGCATCATAGGAAGTTTGTACCTTCATATCATTTTCTATATATTCTAGTACCTTAACCCTTGTATTTTTATCTGATGAAGATTTAATTTCTACATTATACCCTTTATTTTCTAAGGATGAAATATCAACAACATCAACTTGTTTATCTGTTACGAATACTTCTCTTTCCGAAGGAGTTGCATTTATTATTTCTCTTTGAACTCTATAAACTTCATTTGCAATTTTAGGCATCATATATGCTCCACTTATAATGGACCCTGTAATTCCTACTGCAAGAAACACTCCAGCCACAATAAGAGATTTTTTCCATCTATTCATTAAATTTTTCCTCCTTATCATCTATATTTTCTGCTTTATAATCTACATCTATATCTTCTGTAAAAATAGGCTTTTCTTCGTAAGCCTTATCTTCTACAGAAATTTCTTCTATCTCTTCATTTTTCTCAGTAGCACTTTCAGTATTCTTCTCATTACCTTCAGTGTTTTCTTGTTGATTTTTAACTCTTACATACATATTTCTAGTTTTAACCCAAGATATATAGCTCACTACTAAGTATTTTAATCCTTTATATACTAAACAGTATAAGATCCAACACAAAATAATAAATCCAGTCCATGCTATACAAGCAAAGAATCCAAACACTCCCATAGATATATCAATTCCACACAGGAAGGCAGCTCCTAGATAACCTATAAAGTTTGCAATTGACATTCCAACAAGTCCTAAACCACTGGCTATCATAGACATAACTATTGTTAAAGCTGGGAAAAATAATAAAATACTTATAACAACTATTATTAATTTTACTCCAGCAGAAGATATCTTTCCGTTAATTACTGAATTGGAATCTAAAAATTCCTTAGTCTTATTACCTGCCTTTTTTCCTTGTCTCTTTACATTTTTCCAAAGATTTTTAGCGTCCTTAGAAACTTTATCTTTAAGTTCACTATTGCTACTACTTGTAGATTTGCCTTGTCCCTTCATCTCCTCAGTTAATTCTTTTGCAATGCTCTTAGGAGAACCTAATGTTTTTATAATCTCCTCATCACTCTTTCCCTGTAATTCTCCATTTAAGAAAAATTCTTCATAGTCTCTTAATATATCATTTATCTCAAGTTCACTAAAAGCTCCCTTTAAGTAATCCCTAAGTATATCTAAAAAATCATTTTTAGTCATTATTCTTATTCTCCTTCCTATAACATCCTAATATTAAATTTACATCCCTTACAAACTCATCCCATTCTTTAACTAAAGTACTTAAATTACCTTTTCCATAGTCTGTAATCCTATAGTATTTTCTATCTGGGCCACCTTCTGACTTCACCATATAGGTTTCAAAATTTCCTTCTGTAGTAAGTCTTCGCAATAATGGATATATAGTGCTTTCCTTTACTGACATAACTCTTGAAATATTTTCTACAATTTCATACCCATACATATCTCTGTCATTTATAAGTGTGAGAACACAGATTTCAATTACACCCTTTCTGAGTTGTGTACTCATATCTAAACCTCCTTTATTAAGTTTTAACAACATACTTTTCTTTATATATATTTTAACTATCCTTATACTATGTAAAACACAATAGTGTCTTAAAAAATATAGAAGTTACTGTGTATTACACAATCCTTCTAAACCTTTAGCAACTTCACTATGTAAAACATAGTAGTCCCTTTTAAATTTGGTACTACGTTTTACATAGTACCCTTACATACTTATGTTATCATAGTATCGTGTTATACACAATAGATACATATTGAAAATTTTATAAATATATTTAACTCCTATATTCTAATTAGTGTACAAGTTCTTTATATTAAAATAACCAAGGCTTTAAGCCTTGGTTATCCAATGTTAAACTAAATTATTTATAGCTTTCATATACTTCTTGAATCTTATCCCAGTTAAATAAGTTCCAAATACTATTAACATAATCTGGTCTTACATTCTTATATTTTAAATAATAAGCATGTTCCCAAACGTCGATTGTTACAAGTGGTTTTTTACCTTTACTTAAAGGAGATTCTTGATTTAAAGTAGCCATAACTTCTAGCTCACCATCACTATTTAAAACTAGCCATCCATAGCCTGAACCAAATTGTCCAATAGCAGCTTTAGAAACAGCTTCTTTCATATTTGCAACACTTCCAAAAGCTTTATTGATTTTTTCAAGTAATTCTCCCTTTGGTTCACCTTTTCCTCCTGGTGTTAAAATACTAAAGTAAAAATTGTGGTTTGCCACGCCTCCACCTTGATTAATAACTCCTTGACGAATTTCATTTGGAATACTATCTAAATTCTCTAACAATTGTTCTAAAGTTTTACCTTCAGTAAGAGCTTCATGTCCTTCAAGTAATTTGTTAAGATTATTTACGTATGTTTGTAAATGTTTGCCGTAGTGAGTTTCTACTGTTAAAGCATCAATGTGTGGCTCTAATCCATTGTATTCATAAGGTAATTTAATTTTATCATATGTCATTTTAATCCACCTACCCTTTCCATTTATAACATATGCTTATATTTTACCACTTTTCATCCATATAAGCACTAATAAAAATTTTTACTTACAATTTATTATTATAAATTATTTAATATATTATTCATTAATATTTCATATACATTAATATGTTCAAATTTATTTTAAAAATCAATAATTAAGGAGCGATATTTTATGAAATCCACACTATTAATGTGGGAATGCATTGGTGCAATCATGATTTTCCTAATAGGTGCATTAATACATTTTGGCTATGAAGCAACAAACAAATTATCTTTTACTTCTGGTATCTTTGCCGTTAATGAAAGTATATGGGAACACTGTAAGCTTACCTTTTGGTCTCCTCTAATCTTTGCTATTATAGAATATTTTTTCGTGGGTAAATATGTAAATAATTTTCTCTTTGCAAAGACTCTAAGCGCTTATATTACAACAATTTCAATGTTAGTTCTTTATTATGAAATGCTTAAAAAGAATGGCCATCACTCACTGCTTAAAGATTTAATTATCTTTGAAGTTAGTATTCTAATAGGACTATTAGTAAGTTATAACTTAATGTTACTACCTGAATTTCCACCAATAATGAATAAGATAGCCATTATTATGTTAGTTGGAGCTACATTCATATTTTACCTATTTACTTATTGTCCACCGAAGTTACCTATATTTTATTGTCCCGTATCCAATTCCTATGGTATCAAGAATTAAATTCTCACAACAAATATTATTAAAAATGACTGTATCAAAATTAACTAAATGTTAATATTTAATATAGTCATTTTTAAAATTTATTATACCTTAGGTATTTCTATTATAAATTCCGTTCCTTCATTAACTTCACTTTTAACTTTTATATTTCCTCCATGAGCTTCTATTATTGCCTTTGATATGGTAAGACCTATACCAGCTCCTCCTGTAGCTCTAGTTCTTGATTCATCAGCCCTGTAAAATCGCTGAAAAATATAAGGTAAGTGCTCTTTAGAAATTCCTATGCCACTATCCCTTATGTGTATTATTGCTATATTTTTTCCTTCATTACAGGTAATTTCAATTATTCCCCCTTGCTCAGTATATTTTATTCCATTTGAAATGATGTTTATTAACCCTTGAGTAATTTTATCTCTATCTACATTTATAATAAAAGTTTCTAATTTATTGTTCACACTGATATTTTTATCATGAAGTTCCTTTTCAAAATTAATTAGAATCATTTCTACTAATTCCTTTATATCAACTTCATTTTTATTTAAAATCAAATCTTCACTTTCATATCTAGAAAGATGCTCTAAGGAACCAACTAACCTACTTAATCTCCGTACTTCCTCATGAATACTTTGCAGCCTTTCTTCTGTAGGCTCCCAAATTCCATCTATTAATGCCTCCAGTTGTCCTTGCATGGTAGTTAATGGAGTCCTAAGTTCATGAGAGATATCCTTAGTCATGATTTTTCTTATCTTTTCTTCTTCATCTAAACTAAAAGCCAAAGTATTTACTGAACTAATCATTTCATTAATTTCTTTTATATTGCTTTCCTCTTTTATTTTATTTTTATATTTGCCTGTAGCTATGGGATTTGTGGCTTTAACTACGCTTCCTATAGGTTTACTTATTGAAGTAGAAATTAAAATTCCTATAAATATGGAGATACCTAAAGAAAAAATCCCCACAAAAATTAATATATTATCTAAGGTTTTAAAAAAAATCACATCAGAATCATTATAATAAAGGGGACCATAATAGCCTATTTCAAGAATCCCCGCATATTTTTCATCTATTTTCAAATTATATACTTCCTCAGTATAATCACCTTTATATCCTGGATTTACAATGCTCATATTGTAACCCATTCTACTCATCATTGCCTCACACATACTACTATTATGAGTTTTAGCACTCCATATTACATTATCTGAAATATCTTTTATGCTTATAATAAATCCATTATTTATAGCTTCAATCCCTATGTCTTCTATATTTTTATTATCCCATTGTCCATTTTTATAAGTATTACTTATATCTTTAATCAGTGATTTTTTTCTTCCTTCTATAATATCCTCTAGATATCTATTAAAGTTTTTTTTCATAAATATATGAGATGAAAAACTAATTAAAAGAATAATTGTCATAGAAAATAATAAAAAAGTCAAAGTAAGCCTATGTTTCAATTTCATCAAATTATTCACCACCAAACTTATATCCAATGCCGTGAACTGTTAATATATATTTAGGATTTTTACTATTTTCCTCTATCTTACTTCTTAAATTCTTAATATGGGAATCTATTATTCTATCATAAACATCACTATCATCCCCTAGAGCTCGATCAAGAAGTTCTCCTCTAGAGAATACTTTCTTTGGACTTTCACATAAAGCTAAAAGTATCTTGAACTCCGAAGGAGTTAATTCTACTAAATTATTACCTTGTCTTACCTCATAAGTATCTAAATTTATAACTAGGTCTCCCTTATTAAAGGATAAAACATTATCCTGTTTATAATTCAATGCTCTTTTTAACACTGCATTTACTCTAGCCACTACCTGCTTAGGGCTAAATGGCTTTGTTATATAATCATCAGTCCCTAGAGAAAAACACTTCAAGATACTTTCTTCCTCTACCTTGGCTGTTAACATTATTATAGGAACCTCTGATTCCTTTCTTATGATTTCACAAATTTTTTCTCCTGATATATCTGGTAACATTAGATCTAGTATTATTAATCTAGGATTGTATTGTTTATATTTATATATAGCTTCACTTCCATTTATTGCTGTTATAACACCATAACCAGCTTTCTTTAGATATGCTTCCAAAACTTCTAAAATTTTAACTTCATCTTCTACAATAAGTATATCCACTTGCATCTATACTCCTCCATTAATTTAAAACTTATTATAATATACTTTCTAATTATAATAAATCATTATGAAGATTCTATGTAGAATTCCTCCATAAAATCTACACAACTTAAATATATACTTTAGCTACTATCTTAAAATTAAGTATGAGGTGATAATTTTGTCTAATAAATCTATAACCCTAAATATTGATAATATGGTATGTACGTCTTGCGAGAATACTATAATAAGACATTTAAAAAAGATTTCAGGAGTTACAATTGTAAAAGCAAACTATACTAAGGGAACCGTCCATGTTGAATATGATGCTGAGAAAGTATCCTATTCTACCATAGTTGCTACTATTGAAAAATCCGGCTACAAAGTTACTAGTGATAAAAAAAAGAGTAACTCAGAACTTTTACCCATTATGGGAATAGTCCTTATAGCCTTACTTATGATACGCCTTGGCAAAGGTACTGGCGTATTTGATATGTCTTCTGCTTTAAGTAGTAAAGTTAGTTACATTGCTCTATTTACTATTGGTGTTTTCACATCTCTACACTGTGTGGGTATGTGTGGTGGAATAATGATGTCCCAAAGTATTACATCTTCTATTGTACCTGAAAAAAACAAATTTAAACCTGGACTTATGTATAATTTAGGCCGTTTAATTTCTTATACGGTTTTAGGTGGTATCGTAGGTGGTATTGGTAAAGCTTTTTCTCTTTCCTTTGGAGTTCAAGGCTTCATAGCAATAGTTGCAGGTGTATTTATGGTAATTATGGGTTTAAACTTATATGGTTTTAAAGCCCTTAGAAAATTTTCTATAAAGCTTCCTTGGAGTAACTGTAACTCCCAGAAAAAATTTAGAAACCCTCTTATAGTAGGATTTTTAAATGGGTTTATGCCTTGTGGTCCCCTACAGACAATGCAGCTTTATGCTCTAGCTTCTGGAAGTGTCATAGCTGGTGCAACTTCAATGTTTTTCTTTGCCCTAGGTACAATTCCTTTAATGTTAGGCTTTGGAGCTATTGCTAATGTACTTAGTCAGAAAAATTCCAAAAGATTAATTAAATACAGTGGTGGTATTATCATAATTTTAGGTATTATTATGGCTAATCGTGGCTTGTCTTTAATAGGAGTTAATTTAATGCCTAATTCCTTATCTTTAGGTGGAAATAATAATACAACTATATCCGATAAATCTTCAGCTAGTAAAGCAACAATTTCTAACGGAAAGCAAGTTATAAAGATTGCAGCTAATAATCAAGGATATACTCCAAATGTAGTTTATATTCAAAAGGGAATTCCTACAGAGTTTATAATTGATGGTGAAAGTATTAACTTCTGTAATAATAAAATTGTTATTCCATCTATGAATATTGAAAAGACTCTATCCTCTGGAGAAAATGTAATAGAATTTACTCCAGACGCTGGAGACATAAACTACAGCTGTTGGATGGGCATGCTTAGAGGAACAATAAAGGTAGTAGATGATTTAAATTCTATAAATGATTCTACTATACAAAATGATATAGATAGTGAATTTTATTATCCTTCTAATGATTCTAATAACCAATTTTTTAATGGTGGTTTTTCTTGCCATTAATAAAAAAAGAAGTATTAAGGAAATTTCCCTTTAATACTTCTTTTTTATATGCATTTTATATAATATCTACTTTTAAATAACTCTTTAATATTAATTCACTTACTAAATTCATCTATTAATATTATACTTTTATTTTTTAATCTAGAACTTCAGAAATAGTTACTAGTACCTTACTATCTACTTCAGCAATTATACTATGGTCTATTCTTGCATCGAAAGGAAGGAAATCACCTTTTTTTAATCTAAACTTTTCTCCTGTTTTAAATTCCATAGTTATATCACCTTCATATATTTGAATTGATGCATAACCATTATGAGTATGATAAGGCTTACCACTCCCTGCTACAAAGTTGAAGAATATAGTCTTAAACTTTTCATTTGATGCTATAACTTTAGTCCTAATATCTATATCATTCATACTTATAGGTACTAATATATTTTTATCTAAACTCATTTTTATTTCCTCTTTTCAAACTTATTTTGCTTCTTATAATACTTGTATACTAAGGTTCTATTATATATACATAAGTAAAATCTATGTGAAAGATATTAATTTAATGCAGCTAATAATTTCTCTATGTCTAATCCATGAACTATAGCAGCTTCTGCAAGAGTTTCTGCTTGAGCTGATGGGCAACCTACGCAACCCATACCAAAACTCATTAAAATTTCAGGAGCTCCTTCTTTCATTCTTATAACTTCACCTATTGTCATATCTTTATTTATCATATTCTTTTCCTCCTATAATTTGAATTTTTATATATAACTAATAATTTAAAATTATTAGTATCTCTTACAAGTTAAAGTATACTAAAACACTCTGCTATATTCAGTAACATAGGTTACATAATAGAAAATTTTTATAAAAAAAGTATTTAAAGGTAAACTCCATTTACCTTTGAATACTTCATTACTTGTAATTCTAGCTTTCCATGAACATTTTCATATCATCTTCTACATTAGTTATTCCACCAATACCAAAGTTATCTACAAGAACTTTAGCAACATTTGGTGATAAGAATGCTGGTAATGTTGGTCCTAGATGAATATTTTTAACTCCTAAGTATAATAGTGATAATAATACTATTACTGCTTTTTGCTCATACCATGCAATATTATATGATATTGGTAGGGCGTTTACATCATCAAGCCCAAAGACTTCTTTAAGTTTTAGAGCTATAACAACTAATGAATAAGAATCATTACATTGTCCTGCATCTAGAACTCTTGGGATTCCTCCAATATCTCCTAGGTTTAATTTATTATACTTATACTTTGCACAACCTGCTGTTAAGATAACTGTATCCTTTGGTAGTTTTTCAGCAAATTCAGTATAGTAATTTCTTGATTTGGCTCTTCCATCACAACCAGCCATAACAAAGAATCTTTTTATAGCTCCAGTTTTAACAGCCTCCACAACCTTATCAGCCAAAGCTAATACTTGATTGTGAGCAAATCCTCCAACTATTTGTCCTTTTTCTATCTCTGTAGGTGCTTTACACTTTTTAGCCATTTCTATAATCTTAGAAAAATCTTTTATGCCATCTCTATTAGCTTCTATATGTGCACATCCTGGCATTCCAGTTGCACCAGTTGTAAATAATCTATTCTTATAAGACTTATCTGGAATTACTATACAGTTTGTAGTCATAAGAATTGGACCATTGAACTTTTCAAACTCTTCCTTTTGCTTCCACCATGCATTTCCATAGTTTCCTGCAAAATGTTTATATTTTTTAAACTTAGGATAGTATTGTCCAGCAAGCATTTCACCATGAGTATAAACATCTACCCCTGTTCCTTCTGTCTGCTCTAACAACATCTCTAGATCCTTTAAGTCATGTCCTGAAATTAATATTCCTGGATTTCTTCTAACTCCAATATCTACAGTTGTTATTTCTGGATGCCCATAGGTTTCAGTATTGGCTTTATCTAATAATGCCATACCATCTACTCCATATTTTCCTGCTTCTAATGCAAGTGCTACTAAATCATCAACAGTTAAACTATCATCTAAAGTTGCAGCTAATGCCTTAGCCATAAATCCATGAATTTCTTTCTCATTATATTTTAGGTTCATAGCATGCTTCATATATGCTGATAATCCTTTTAATCCATAAGTTATAAGTTCTCTTAGACTTCTAATATCTTCATTTTCTGTAGCAAGCACTCCAACTTTTTCAGCTTTAGCATCAAATTCTATAGTATTATCTGCTGTCCAAGCTACTGCATCTGCCATTACTATTTCTTTCTTTTGTAGACCAAATATCTTTTTAAAGAAGCCTCCAGTTATTTTTACTTCTCCAACTTGTCCACCAGCACTAACAACTTTTCTTTTTAAAGTTTCTCTTAATTTTAAAGTTTCTTTTACTCTATTTAAAATAGCATCTCTATGGAAGTTAGCATTAGTAATAGTAATAAATAAATTTTCTGTAATATATTTATCTACTACACTATCAGTAACATTTACTTTTCTTCCTTCATTACTTACAATAGCTAATCCTTTAGTTACATATACTAATAAATCTTGAGCCTTTGCAACTTGCTCATCTTTACCACAAACACCCTTTATAGTACAGCCTTTACATCCTGCTGTTTCTTGACATTGATAACAAAACATTGACATAAATTTCTCATCTCCTATTAAATTGTTATTATTGCTTTTCACAAGTTAAAGTATACTAAAGTACAAAACAATATTCGGTAACATTCGTTACCAAAATTCAAAAGAATATATATTTTAATATGCAAATAAAATTTAGATATTAATAAAAATAAATAAAATGAACTTTAAGCACAAACTCTCATGTACTCAAAGTTCATTATTCCGATTATTAAAGATATTTTTTCTCTAACTCCTCTAATATTGAAGTATATTTTTTCATAACTTCAGTATTTGCATCTTCAAATTCAACACACTCTGCATTTACCTTTTCAATGATTTCTTGCTTTAATTCTCTAGTAGCAAATTTATATATTACATTATCTTCTTTGTCTATATGCCTTTCTAAAAGATGAGTATAAGAAATGGCATTAGCAATAATATCTAATATAGCTTCTTTATTACCTGATTTTAAATTTTCAAGTGCTTCACTTAGTCCTGTAATATAAAGTCTTCCTAAATCATGTTCTACAAGCATACCATATTTCACAGTCTTCTCTGCAATAAGTCCAAGCTCCTCCACCATCTTATTAAAAAGAATTACTTCTTCTTTTTTATGGTGATGTGCATCTGCATAATTTCTAATGAAATCTATCATCTTATAGAAATCTTCATAATTTACATTCTTTTCTTCTAGAGATTTGTAAGTAGCTTTTCTAACTACAGTAAGCATACGTTTAATATACTTATGCTCCTCCATCATTAAATCTATAGCATTCATCTTTTCTCCTCCTACTTTCTTTTAATGATTTGAGTTCCATCTCCTAATTCCTCATATTCATAGTTACCATTAACTTCATTAACAAAGGCCTTAATCCATAGTCCTCTTAAGCTATAGAAATAAGAAACATCTCCAGATTCTCTATTCCATATGTCCTTATGAACACAAATTCTTCTACTCCACTGTACCATATCTTCTGTAGACACTAGAACCTCATTCACTCTATCACATGGCATTCCATCTAATATATAGTCATTTATTCTATCATATATATCCATAGCATTACTTGCTGGGTCTAATTTTTTTTTAACTTCCTTAGCAGCTTTCATTCCTTGATGAATATAAATATTTTCTAATTTAGCCTTAACTTTTTCATTACTATTTAGTAATTTAGTTGTCCAAGCTGCCATTCTTCCCTCTGCTGAATGTATTTTCCCTTGTAGCCACCCATGGATATTACTTGTATCTATCATATCTTCTAAAGGAAGATTTGGCAGTTTTTCTCCATGATTTTCATTAATCTCCTTAGCTAATGAAGATACATCTAGTCCCTCTTCCTTAGCTAGATTAATTATTTCTTCCTCTAATCCTTCAAACCATAATATTTTGTTAAATAACCAATAATGTACTTTTCCAAGATATAAACTCATATTTTCTCCTCCTACATTTAAATAATTTTAAAACTTAAATCATGTTTATCTTCTATATTGAAATTACTTTATAACGCTAGTTTCAATATAATTGTAAATCATAATCCTTTAGTTAAATATATTTTAACCTGCTTAATTTATATTAATCTTTATAAGCAGATTATATTTTATTAATCTCTACATCTACGAGTTTATATTAATATCTTTATAATTTCGGTAACATTGGTTACCAAAACAAATTAAAAGCCAATATATCAAAACTCTTTATGATATATCAGCTTATAATTTATATATTCATCCTATATATAATTTACATTTAATAGTTCTTCAAAATCTTCCCTAGGCATAGGTTTTGCAAATAAATATCCTTGGGCCATTTCACATCCTATCTCTTTTAAGAATTCAGCCTGTTCTCGCGTTTCTACCCCTTCACAAATTACTTCCATATTAATATTTTTCGCCATATCAACTATACTTTTAACAATATCTTTACTCCTCTGTGAATTAGTTGTTTCATCTAAAAATGCTTTATCTATCTTTAAGGTATTAGCTGGAAACTCCTTTAAAAGATTTAATGATGAGAATCCAGATCCAAAATCATCAACAGAGATTTTAAATCCTACCTTTTTTAAACCTATCATTTTTTCTATAAGCCTATCAGCATTTTTCATAAAAGCACTTTCCGTTAATTCAAACTCTACCAATTTAGGATCTATGTTATAGCTTTTAACTAACTCATTAATATCCTTGACTATATTGGGATTATTAACATGAAATCTAGAAACATTTAATGATATTGGAACTACACTTTCTCCATTATCTAATCTTTCTCTTAAACACTGCAATACACTTTTATAAACATACATATCTAAATTTACTATAAACCCATTTTTCTCAAACAAAGGTATAAATTTCACTGGAGGAATTAACCCTTTCTCAGGATCCTGCCACCTAACTAAGGCCTCAGCACCTACAATTTTCTCTGTATTTAAATCATATTTAGGTTGATAATAAACCTTATATTCTCTATTTATAAGAGCCTTATACATTTTATTTTCTATTTCTAATTCCTCAATAATTTTATTTTCAAAACACTTATCATAAAAGGCAATTTTATTTGTATGAGAACCTTTAACTGATTTACGTGCTATATTAGCTTTATTGATAATATCTTCAACCTCTATATCATTAGAATTAAATATATAGATCCCACTTACAACTATTAACCTATAATTTTTTGCAAAAACCTTTTCTAATTGTCTAAAAATATTTTCAAATTTTGTTAACCTATCAATTAATTCTTTTTTATTTGTGCATTCTACAAGTATTAAAAAATTATCTGCAGATACTCTTGCAAAAATTTCATTTTCCCTCATTGAGTTGTATAATTTATTGGATATTGCACAAATAATTTTATCTCCTTCTTCATATCCTAAATTATCATTTATAAACTTAAATTTATCTATGTCACTGTATATAAGCGCATAGGATTTTCCTTTATTAGTCTCAAGTATCTTTTTAGCTCTAACTTTAAACTTATTAGCATTCCATAGACCTGTAAGTGGATCTGTAAATGCCATTTTTTCATAATACTTTGTTCTTCGTTGTTTTACATAAAAAAATATCAAAAGAGATATTATTACTAATAAAGATATAAAAATAATAATTTCTAATCTATATTTAACTAGTACTACCTTTAAATTTATTGGAATAGATTCTTGTACTACATTTTTCATAATAATATCTACTCTAGTTTTTTCATCTATAACATTAATAGCCTTATTAAGTATAGGTATTACTAATGAATCTATATTAGGATTTACTCCAATTGATATATTATAACTTAAATTCCCAATATTCATTGATTTTAAATTATTATCTTTTATACTGCTAATAGCAATATTGGCTGTGTAGCTGTCTAATACTGTTATATCTACTTTTCCCGATTTAACTGCATTAATACAACTAATATAATCATTGTAATACTCAATGTTGTATTGTCCAAATTTATTTTCAAAAGCTTCTTTGTTGATTTTCATATCATTAGGTATAGCTATATCCACAATCTCTGTTTTTATATATTCTTCTCCTTTTCCAACTATAACTAAAGGTAAGGATATATACGGGTTAGTTAATATAATGTCTCTAGAATGTGTATTTTTTTTAATACTAGATTCACTAGCTATTAAATCTACTTTTCCATTTGCCATTAATTTTATAGCTTCTTCCGTATTTTTTACCTGTACATATTCAAATTCTATACCTATTTTTCTAGAGATTTCTTCTAACATATCTCTTACTATTCCAGAGAAGTCACCCTTACTATTCCTATATTCTATAGGACTTAAATAATCTTTATAAGCCACTTTTAACACCGGTTTTCTTTTTATAAAGTCAACCTCTCTTGGAGTAAGTAATGGTTGTTGATTTAAAATACTATTACCATAATATTTTTCTCGTAATTTCATATCAAAATTTAAATCATCTAGTTTTATCTTCCTTAATGCTTCATTAAGTTCATTAGTGATATCATTATTACCCTTTTGTGTTATATAATAAAAAGGGTGAATATCGCATTTGGCAACTAATCTACCACTATTCTGATTTGAAATGCTTCCTAAAACTATAGCATCCACATTACCTAATTCCATATCCGCTATCATTTCTTCTTCAAAATCATAATATACTTTTTCATAAGAGAAATTATTTTGTTTTGCATAACCTTCAAAGACTGTATTTTGAAAACTTTCCTTTAAAAATCCTATTTTCAAGCCATTGAATGCTTCAAAATCTTCATAAAATACACTGTTATTTTTACTTGAAACATACATAGTTGTAAGTTCTATTCCATTTGAATATTCTACATAGTCATATATCTTGCTTCTATCCTCGGTGTACTGAGCCCCACATAACAAATCTATCTCTCCTTTAGATAGCTTGTCTAATAGTTCTGGCCATGTATAATATACATATTCATAATTCCAATTAGTATATTTTGATATTTCCTCAAGATACTCTACTCCGTACCCTGAAAAAAGTCCATCTTTATCTTTTTCAATGAAAGAAGGATAATCATAATAACCTACTTTAATTATCTTGCTATCAGTATCTGAAAACGCTATCATCGTCATAGCTATGTTTGTAATTATCAAAAATATTAGTGTTACGCACAGTAATTTAAATTTTCTCATCATATCCTCTTTTCCTATTGCAAATAATAATATATTTACATACCACTATAATTATCGTACTTTAAAATTATATCTTAAAGCAACATTTATTATAATGATGAAATAAAATTTTATTTCACTTTCTCCTATAAAAAACAGGTTTTAGATTCGTAAATACAAATCTAAAACCTGTTTTAATTTCTTTTAAAAATATAATTATATTCAAAAATTAAAAATTTGATGACTATCCTAATGCATTTCTATCTAATTTTTTGAACTCTACCAACTACTCCCCCCTCAAGCATTACCTTAATACCTCTTGGATGTACTGAAGAATTAGTTAATAACCTTGTAACTATTCCCTCTGTCAATTTTCCAGTGCGTTGATCTTCCTTCTTTACTACTAAGACCTTTGAGCCTATTTTTATATCTGATCTTTTAGTTCCATTCATAGTTATTTCTCCTTACTTCTTGAATAGATCTCCAAGAGCTGCAAATGGATTATCATTAGCTGCTTCTTGTTCTGCTTCTTTTTTCATTTTCTTCATATAGTTATTAACATCCCTCTTATCAACTTTTCCACCTTTTTCGAATCTCTTATTAAATTGGGATGCCTTTTCTCTAAAGTTACAGTTTGCCCCTGGGCATACATAGATTTGACCTTCTCCGTGTCCTTTAATGGTAAGTTTTTTCTTACATTCTGGACAACGAGCATTGGTAGTTCTACTAACACCTTCTCTGTGACCACATTCTCTATCTTGGCACACATTCATAACTCCAGTTTTAGTCTTAACCTCTAACATGTATTTTCCGCACTTAGGGCATTTTGCACCTGTGACATTTTCATGAACAAACTTATTACCATTGACTTTAACATCTTCAACTAGAGCTCTTGAATATCTTCTCATCTCTACAATGAAGTCCATGGCATCTTCCTTGCCTTTACTAATATCCTCTAGCTGACTTTCCCACTTAGCTGTTAAAAGTGGTGACTTAAGATCACTTGGAACTAATTCTATAAGTTGTTTCCCCTTAGATGTTGGAACTATTTCCTTACCTCTTTTTTCTATAGAAAATGAGTTAAATAATTTTTCTATAATATCTGCTCTTGTAGCTACAGTGCCTAATCCACCAGTTGCATTTAAGGTCTTTGCTGCATCCTTTGAAACATTAATATATTTATGTGGATTTTCCATAGCAGAAAGTAATGTTCCCTCGTTAAATCTTGCCGGTGGCTTAGTTTTACCTTTATTTATATCTACAGAGTTTATCTTTAATTTATCTCCAATATTCAGCTTTGGAAGTACTTGATCCTTTAACCCATCTTCTTCGCTAGAATCCTCCATATCTTCTCTATCATATAGTGCTTTCCATCCTTTAGATTTTATAACTTTTCCTTTAGCTACAAACTTCTCTCCAGCTATTTCTGTCGCTATATTAGTTTGTAAATATTCAAAAGGTGGCATCATAACACTTAAAAATCTCTTAACTACTAAATCATAAATATTTCTTTCCTCTGAACTTAAGTTAGACATATTAGGACTTTGCTCTGTAGGAATTATGGCATGGTGATCTGATACCTTACTATTATCTACAAAGCTCTTGCTTGGAGTAATCTTACCCTTTAGTATATTTGTAGCTGCTGCTCTATATACTCCTATAGATATAGCTCTTAATCTCTCTGGAAGTGTAGCTACTATATCTGTAGTTATATATCTTGAATCCGTTCTTGGATAAGTTAATATCTTATGATTTTCATAAAGTCTTTGCATTATAGAAAGGGTCTGCTTTGCAGAATATCCCCAAATTTTGTTGGCATCTCTTTGGAGTTCTGTTAAGTCATAAAGAGCAGGTGATGGCTTTTTCTTTAGGCTTTCAGTTATATCTATAATACTTGCTTCTTGACCTCTAACCTTAACTAGGGTTTTATTAGCTACTTCCTCATTAAAAGTGCTTTGATAATTATTCTTATCAACCCATTGTAGTGAAAATTCTTTAGCCTTGGCAGTAATTGTATAGTAATCCTTAGGAATAAAGTTTTTAATATCTTCTTCCCTTTGAACTATCATGGCTAAGGTTGGAGATTGAACTCTTCCTGCTGAAAGCTGAGCATTGTATTTACAAGTAAGGGCACGAGTTACATTAAGTCCTACAAGCCAATCTGCCTCTGCTCTACACACCGCTGCCTTATATAAATTATTATAATCTTTACCTGGTTTTAAATTTTTAAATCCATCTAAAATTGCCTTATCTGTCTGAGAAGAAATCCATAATCTCTTTAGTGGTTTTTTTACTCCAGCCTTTTCTATTGTCCAACGTGCCACTAACTCTCCTTCTCTTCCTGCATCTGTTGCAATAACTATCTCATCTATATCATTTCTTAGCATTTGCTTTTTTACTTCATAAAACTGCTTTTGGGTCTTTTTTAAAACTGTAAGTTTCATATGCTTTGGAATCATGGGCAAAGTTTCCATGCTCCATTTTTTATATTTGGCATCATAGTCCTCAGGATCTTGTAGTCCCACTAAGTGACCTAGTGCCCAAGTTACCACATACTTACTTCCCTCTATGTATGCACCCTTACTCTGATTGCATTTTAAAACCTTAGCTAAGTCTCTACCTACTGAAGGTTTCTCTGCTAGTACTAATATTTTTCCCATCTTTTACTTCCTCTCTTATCTACAGTATCTATATAAAGTATTATTAACTTATTAAGCTAAATCTTATCTTTTGTATTATATCATACTTTACCTTAGTTTAAAGAGAGTTCTTTGCTTCAGGGTGAGTTATTACTCCCACTGAAGCTTAGAAATCCTTATCCAGGGACGTAGCAGCTCTTTACTCCCATTTTTAAGAAGATAGGAGTATTAGAGCTGGTAGTCATCGGATAAAGAGAAATGGTAAAAGAAGGCTATGAATCAAAGTCCATAGCCTTCTTAATATATTTATTAAACCTATTTTACATACATTCCACTTGGTTTTTCAGATAAATTAACCATAATATTCTTCATTTGAGTATAAGCATCTAGGACAGATTTATGAGTTTCTCTACCTATTCCTGAGTTCTTATATCCTCCAAATGGTGCTCCAGCTGGGAAACTATTATAAGTATTTACCCAAACACGTCCTGTTCTAATACCTCTAGCAACTTGTATAGCTTTATTAATGTCTCGAGTAAATACTCCTCCACCTAAACCGTATTCGCTATCATTTGCCATGGCAATTACTTCATCTATTGTCTTGAATTTAATAACAACTCCTACAGGTCCAAAGATTTCTTCTCTAGCAACTCTCATGTCATTAGTAACATCAACAAGTAGAGTTGGTTTCATGAAGTAACCTTTAGCAGCATCGCCTCCAGTGTATCTTTCTCCACCTGTAGCTACTTTAGCTCCCTCTTTCTTACCGATTTCTACATAGCTAAGAATTTTATTAAGTTGAGCCTCACTTACTTGTGCTCCCATTTGAGTATTATTATCTAATGGGTTACCCATCTTAACCTTTTCAAAAGCTTTAACTGCTTTTTCTATAAATTCATCATAAAAATCTTCTTGTACAAAAATTCTAGATCCCGCTGAGCAAACTTGTCCTTGATTAAACAGAATTCCTAGTTGAAGTCCTTCTAAAGCTATATCTAAATCTGCATCTTTAAAGAATATATTAGCAGATTTACCTCCAAGTTCTAGAGTTGCAGGAATGATATTTTCAGCTGCTGAAAGTCCAATTTTCCTACCTACTTCTGTTGATCCAGTGAAGGCTAATTTATTAAGGCCTTTATGATGTTGTAGGTATTCTCCACTTTTAGATCCTCTGCCTGTAACTATATTAATTACACCCTTTGGAACTATATTCTCTATTAATCTCATAAGCTCAAGTACACTTAATGAAGTTGTGCTTGATGGTTTAAATACTGAAACATCCCCTGCTGCTAATACTGGAGCAAGCTTCCATGCAGCCATTAAGAATGGGAAGTTCCAAGGTACTATTTGTCCTACAATCCCAATTGGTTCTCTTAATATTATGTTTAAAGTATTTTCATCAAGCATTGTTGAACTACCCTCATCTGAACGAATAACTCCAGCAAAATATCTAAAGTGATCTGCTGCAAGAGGTATATCAGCTCCTGTAGTTTCTCTAATTGGTTTTCCGTTATCCATAGTTTCAATAGTAGCTAAATACTCTGCATTGTCATCAATGGTATCTGCAATTTTGTTTAACACATCTGCTCTTTCAGCAACTGTTGTTTTTCCCCAAGTTATGAAAGCTCTTTCAGCTGCTTTAACTGCATCATCTACATCTTTTTCTGTAGCATCTGCTATTTCAGCTAAGAATTCTCCAGTAGCAGGATTGTAAGTTTTCAATACGCCTCCATCAGAAGCCTCTCTCCATTGACCATCAATATATAGTTGATATTTTTCTTGTAATTTTATATTCATATTAAATCCTCCTTGTTCATTCTTATAATGATTTAGATTTTTTCTATCTCTTAATTTAATTTTATTATAATCACAAAATATCTTTCTAGGAAGTAGGCACTTTATTCTCATTAACTATACTTTTTGTGATATAGTATCATAAATGATACTATTATATTAATAAATAATATTAGAAAATCTTATAATAATGTAAATAGTGGATTTAAAATTTAACATATATAAAATTCATGGTATAATGCAGAGTATGTTATAGACTTTTTTATATGTAGTTACTTTTTTATACTATAATATTATAAATATACTATTAGGACGGTGAATATAATGGATAAGAATTTGCTATGCATATTTCCTAGACATGAAGAATGTCATATGAGGAATCAATGAACTAAGTACTCTACGTGCCCCATGGTGGTGGTACAAAATCTTCTATCTGGTAAATGGAAATTATTAATTTTATGGTATTTAAGTTATGGTACCTTGAGATTTAGTGATATTAAAAAGAGGTTACCTAAGGTAACTCAAAAAATGCTAACTTCACAATTGAGAAGTTTAGAAGAAGATAAGCTTATATCTAGAAAAGTATACCCTGTAGTCCCACCTAAAGTTGAATATAGTTTAACTGAAGTTGGTAAAGAAATCATACCTATTCTAGAAATGATGCATTCCTTTGGAAGTGAATATTTAGATGCTGGTTTATTAAATACTGAAGAAAAGGATGAAGATAACACTGATTTAAATTAGTTAGATCTTTCTATTTAAATCTATGTAATAATTGAAGAAATACATATAAACAGATTTCTTAGTATCAGTATTTTTGATACTTAGAAATCGTTATCCAGGGACGTAGCAGCTCTTTACTCCAACTTTAAAGAGATGGGAGTATTAGAGCTGGTAGTCATCGGATAAAAAGTGCCCAATGCTAATTAGCATTGGGCACTTTTTATAACATTTGTGTAATCTCAATATATTGGTAGCAGAGTGGTACAACATTTAATTATTTTCTTTTGTCCATTTAGATTTTAAAATTGACATTTCATATAGGCTCCAATAACCGTCCTTAGCCTTTCTTACATCCTTTAATAATTTTTCTATTACAAAACCAACCTTTTCATAGCATCTAACTGCACCCTTATTAAAATCAAAAACTCCAAGAGTTATTTTCTCAAATTCCCTATCTTCAAATCCACTTCTTAAGATTTCCTTTAATGCCAAAGCACCTATACCTCTACCTCTTTTCTTTTCTTTTCCAATTAAAAATCTACATACCCTAGCAATCTTATTTTCTCTATCTATTTCACGCAGCTCCACTGTTCCTATAATTTCTTCTGTACTAATGGAAATTATCTTATATATATAGGTATCTACCACTTCCTTATTTTTCTCATCTAAGAAATACTTTTCTACTTGAGAAAGGGTTAATGGATACTCATATAAAGGTCCAGCCCATTGCAATAGATCATTAGCAGATTTATTCCTATTCCATTCCACAATTTTATATAAATCTTCTTTTTTAATTAGTTCTAATCTTATCATTTCATATCCTCTATTTCTTATAATTAGTAACTCTAAGACTTATTAGAGTATAGTGTCTTATTTAAGATTTTCTGAATAAATTTTGTCTTTCTCTCGCAGTAAGTATCAGCATCGTATCTATATTCTTTAGCTAGCTTTGTTTTCAGTGCTGCATAATCCTCTCGTGCATCTCTATTTGTTCTAAGATGATTTCTTAATGCAATATGCTCTAAATATCCTTTACCATCTTTAGGACATACATATAAGTGATATGGCATAAATCTATTTTTCACATAACTAAAAGCCTCTCTATCTTCAATGCCTAAATTCCCTTCATGATGATATCCAGATTCTTCTAACCTCTTCTTTATTTCAGGGAAATTATCATAACTATCCATAACCACATCTATATCGATGATAGGTTTTGCAGAGAGCCCTTCCACTGAAGTACTTCCAACATGTTCAATTGATAAAACCAAATCTCCAATATAAGAATTTAGCATGTCCCTAATTCTTTCAAATTCTAACTTCCATTTTTCATTATAAGGCTCAATGACAATAACTTTTGTTCTAATTGACATAGATTTATACCTCCTTTACACATCTAATGTAGTACACCCTACCCCTACTTATTTTATATTTGTTTCATAATGCTCTTCATTAAGTCTCACTATTTCAATTTCTTTTATATTCTCATTCAATTTCAATGCTAAACTTTGAATTCCAAAGAACTCGGTGAAAGTATGACTACCGATAATAAGATTTATCCCTTTAAACTGAGCATATTGAATGGTATACAAATTACATTCACCTGTAATGTATACATCACACTTATTTTCGACTGCTTCCTTAAGGCAATCTGTTGGCCCTCCATTACCACAGACTAAACCTACCCGCTTCACTTTTTCGTCATTAAACTTCCAAGATTTAACTGGTTCTTCAAGTAGATTTTCAATTTTTTTTACTAATTCATTAAACTCAATTTCTTCATCATATTCTGCCACTCTACCAAAATATAATCCTTCCCATTGGTGGGTTCTTTTAACATTTTCTAAATTCAATTTTTTTAACAGACTATCATTTGTTCCAAAGTTACAGTCATCAAGTGGCAAGTGATTATAGTAATGACTTATACCATACTCTTCTAGTTTTTCTCTGCATGCCTCTTTTAATCCATATATTTCATCCCATGCATCGTGGTGTGTCACCATCATATCAACCCCATGAATTCTTGCTTCCTCTATAGTTTCAAGGGTTAGGTTAACACAGTATCCTAATTTTTTAACTTTTTTACCTGCATGATATGTAATCCCAGATTCATTAGAAAAGATTTCCTTACTTGTTACATTAAAAAGTTCATTAATTCTTTCAACAATATGTGAAACGTCCATATACTTCCCTCCAATTTCTTCCTTGCATTCAGTTATATTTTCAACTGTAGTACAGAAACTTGTACAAGTTAAACAATGACTAATAATTGCAAAAACAATTATCCTAGTCTTAAAAATTTCATTTCCTATAAAATTAAATGTTAAACCACTGTCTATAAAAGGTACTAAAAATGTCCATATTAAAAAGTCTTAACTTTTTTTCTATCTATATCAACAATTCGAGTTCTAGTATCAGCTTTAGATATAAATATTTCTTCTCCATTACTATCTATGCAATAGGAAATAGGAATAGATATATCACAATTTCTATATGAACCATCTGCATGACTTGTTCCAATTACAATGGTTTTATAGATTCTAGCAATATTTTTCGCCTCTGTTATCCACTGTTGAAATTGTTCATCACTAAACATTCCTACACCAATTGGATGAGCAATAAAGTTTATAGTTTCATTAACTCTTTGTAAATCTCTAACACCTTTCAAAATTTCCATACATAGTAAATAACCAATATTCATTTTATTATAATTAACCACTAAAGGATTATATAATTTCTCATTATCATATGGTGGTGTTTTAGCTCTCTCTAATATTTTCTCTCCAAGATTATTGATTATTACTGCTCTATCTTTGTTATTCATTCTATAAGACGTAATAATCATCACTCTATATTCTTTTGCAATGTTACAAACATCCTTTAATAATTCTTCATTAGCCAAATACCCTTCAGGATATAGTACAATATCAACTTCCCTATTATTTATTATTTCATTACTAATCTGCTTAAGCCCATTTTCATGTAGTGGTTGTCCTATTAATATCTCCATCTTCGCTCCCCATTCCATAGTTAAATATTATCTTGCCATTAGTTTAATCATAGAACCCTCTACTAATTTAAATCATTTAAAGATTTAATTATAGGGTACTTACTTTCAATATCATTCCTATCATATCTATCAATTAGAATTGGAATCATACCAAAATCTTCTGCCGCAACAAGATTTGATTCACTATCATCTATAAAAATTACTTCCTCTGGTTTTACTCCGATTTCTTCAATAGCTATTTTAAAAAGTACCTTTTCAGCTTTATAGGATCCATAAATTGATGACATAACAAATGTAGAAAAATATTTTCTTAGACTCTTATTAATAAATACTCTTTCTAAGGATGGCCATGTATCTGAGACAACCCCTAAAATATATTTATCTTTTAATCTTTGTAGCCCAGGTTCCACATCATCAAAAAAATAAAATTTATGATCATTATATACATTATCACTTGCCAAAGAATTAATTATTTCCTCATTTACACTCGCATACTTTATTTCTTTTAGTACTATTTCATAAAACTCCTTGAACATCGCAAATTCATCTTCTTCTGTTTTTACTAATAACATTTTATTAATATGATCACAGGCTTTATTCATTGCTTCACTTAATTGATCTTCTGTATATTGAAAGCTTGTGTCATTAATAATATTAAAAAAGTTAGGTGTAATAAACCAATGTCCTGTTCTAGGTACATTTAAGGTTCTTCCCGAATCAAATAAAATAGCTTTAATGTTGTTCATATTCATTATAAATTTCCTCCAAGCCCACAGTAAACATTTTCATTGTTTCTGTGTATACTTATTTATTTTCCCTCATATTGAATTCTTCTACATTTAGCATAATTATGGAATTTTCTATTTTTCCATCAACTGTTGAATATTGAAGGTTAAAATAAAGATTATTCTTAATAAGACCCAACTGTTCTTTATTGAATAATTGTTGTGAACTAATTTCTCCTATACTTTTATTCAACAAAAGTTCACCAGATAAAGACGTTCCTTTATTATCCCATCCATTTGAAACTGCTTTTGATAAAACTATATCTTTATCTCCTTCTTTATCTAAATAGATACTTTCAGAATATGATTCAATTTGTTCTTCTTTGCTTCCTATATACTGTATATTGCCGCCACTAACTATATGCTTGTTAGGAAATAGAATAATTAACCCTTCTGTTAATCTTATATCTGTGTTTTCTCCCTGAAATGAATACACTTTAAATTCTTGGTTATCCAGCTTAGTTTTGTACCAAATAGTTGTACCAATGAATACTATATTAGTTATAACTAAAAAAAATACAATCCAAAATATAAATGATCTCTTCATACATCTCTCCTCCCTATTTTACTACCAAATCAGCATTTTCAATTGGTGAATAATCTAAGATATATTTTTCTTCCGCTGGGAAGTAACGCCTTTCATATTTGCATTTTATATCCTTTAATCCACCTATATACCCATCTCTTTTTATAACTCTACTTAATCTAACTTCTTGTGGTACATCAAGATAAATTATAAAATCTAAATACCTTCTTATCTCTTTTCTTTGTAGAAATATCCCTTCTAAAAGCAAAACAGTACCACGTTCTATTAAAACTTGTTGTTTAATATATCCATCATTTTCTTTATCATATAACTCTATTAATTTATATATTTTATCTCCTCTTTTTACAGGTGATAAAATTTCTTTCACTAAATAATCATATCTCCACTGTATATTGTAATAACAATCCCATTCTTCTTTAGACTCATCATATCTAATATGTTTTGGATGTATAAAGTCATCAATATGCAACACATAAGTATGATACTTTTCCTTTTGTAATTGCACTTTTAATGAATTAACTATTGTGCTTTTACCCGCTCCTCTTAATCCATCAATTCCAATAACATAAATTCTATTAGAAATTTTTTGGTTTCTTAATTCCCTTAATAAGCACTCCATTTAAGACTCCTCACTAAATAATATTATTATTTTGCTTTTTTATCATTTCTTCAAGCTTATTCATCCGTAAATTAATCTCCTGAAAATGTTGTAACATTCTTTCTTCATGCTTTTTTATCTTTTCGGGAATGTAAACTGTAATATTATAAATTACCCATAATATTAATATAATTAAAATGTATTCCAATGCTTTGCCTCCTACATAATATCTAACTTGTAAATAGCAATTCTTTTATTGCATCTATAATTGCATCTGGTTGAGTTTCATTTATACAGTGATTACTATTTTTAACTACTCTTACATCACTCTTACTTGATAACTCTTTTAACCCACTAGAGAGTTCTTGTGATAATCTTTCAATTCTTTCTGCTTCTATTTTAGGTATTCCTTCTTCAATCATTTCATTTATAGAATAAACTGGGTCTTCAATTAGTACTATTAATGGACAATCTGGAAAATTACCATATTTACTCATATACTTTACATTACTTCTCAAGTCTTTTATTTCAGAGAGTTGATTTATATATATTTCTGGTCTTACATGAAACTCCATAAGTTCCCTTTTCATATTAATTGGTAATTTAAAATCTACTTCTGATAATTTAGGTTTCACCTCTTCTATTAATTGTTCTTTACTATACTTAGAATATGTTGTCCATAACTTTATGTAAACTTCATCTGAGGTACTTTCATCCGATATTGGAGTTTCTAACTTATCATATCCATCCTCTCTATTCATTGAAGCAGATTCAACAAGTACTACACTATCAACTTTCTCAGGATACATTCTTGCAAAGTGTTGAACACACAGTCCGCCATAAGAGTGTCCTACCAATATAACTTTTTCTTTAATATTTAAGTTATCTAATAATATATTTAAATCCTTTGCAGTTGTCACTGTATTACTACCTTCACTATTAAGCCCACTATTTCCAACACCAGCTCTATGAATTGCAATGACTTTTGTATATAAAGATATATTATCTATAATATTTATCCATTCATAAAAACTTCCACCCATTCCTGGCATAATTACTACTGTTTTCTTACTATTTCCTTTAATTAAATATTCTAACTTTCTTCCCTCGATATCCATTAACTTAATCATAATCTAAACTCCTTAGACTAATTATTTTTGTATATTTTTACAATATATAATTATTATACCTTATTATTAACTATATCCCTATAACTTTTACACATTTTTACTCTTTTAAATCTTAAAAAGATTAATTATAATAAATCTAATTTACTTTTTATAAATCATACACTTTAAAATGAATAATGCTATAATTTATTTATTAATGATAATATTGTATTGGAGGGAATTTTAAAATGAAAGTCTTATTAATAAACGGTAGTCCTAATGAAAAAGGATGTACTTATACTGCTTTATGTGAAATAGCAATGGAACTAGAAAAAGAAAATATACAATCAGAAATATTCCATGTGGGCAAGGCTCCTATTAGAGGCTGTATGGGATGCGGTCACTGCTATAAAAGTGGTAGTGAAAGATGCGTTTTCAATGATGATACTGTTAATATTGCTTTAGAAAAAGCTAAGGATGTTGATGGATTTATCTTTGGTTCTCCAGTTCACTATGCTGGTGCTTCTGGTATGATTACATCATTTTTGGATAGATTTTTCTATGCAGGTAGTGGATTTGAATATAAACCTGGGGCTGCTATTGTAAGTTGTCGTAGAGGTGGTTCCTCTGCTACCTTTGACCAATTAAATAAATACTTTACTATATCAAACATGCCAATAGTTTCTTCACAATATTGGAATATGGTTCATGGCAATACTCCAGAAGAGGTAAAACAAGACCTTGAAGGTATGCAAACAATGAGAACTCTTGGTAAAAATATGGCTTGGCTATTAAAATCTATAGAGACTGGTAAAAAAGCCGGAATATCCTTACCTAAAAAGGAAGAAAAATTAAGAACCAACTTTATAAGATAAAATGAAAACAAAAGTGCTTTTCAAAATATCTTACTAATTTCATGTAAGATGTCTTGCCAAGCACTTTCAATTTATTTATATAAAGTTCACTTTACTCTTCATATCCTTTTGGATTTTGGCTTTGCCATCTCCAAGAGTCTTCACACATTTCTTTTATGCCCTTTTCAGCTGTCCAGCCTAACTCTTCATTAGCCTTTCTTGGTTCTGAATAACAGGTCGCAATATCACCAGGTCTTCTTGCAGTAATTTTATAAGGAATTTCTCTTCCACTAGCCTCTGAAAATGCCTTAACTATATCAAGAACACTATATCCATTTCCTGTTCCTAAATTATAAGTTACAAGACCTGAATTAGTTTTTAATTTTTCTAATGCTTTTAAGTGACCTTTAGCTAAATCTACTACGTGAATGTAATCTCTAACTCCTGTACCATCTGGTGTGTCATAATCATCCCCAAATACACTAAGCTCCTTAAGCTCACCTATAGCAACCTTTGTAATAAAAGGCATTAAATTATTTGGAATACCACATGGATCTTCTCCAATAGTTCCACTTTCATGGGCCCCTACTGGATTAAAGTAACGAAGTAATGCTATATTCCATGAATTATCAGAGCTATATAAATCTCTTAAAATTTCTTCTAACATTAGCTTTGTTCTTCCATATGGATTTGTAGCAGATAGTGGTGCTTCCTCTGTAATTGGAATAATTTTTGCATCTCCATAAACAGTAGCTGATGAGCTAAATACAAAATTTTTAACTCCATATTTTCTCATTAATTCTAAAAGTACAAAAGTGCTAGTTAAGTTATTGTGGTAGTACTCTAGGGGCTTAGCCACAGATTCTCCCACAGCCTTAAAGCCTGCAAAATGAATTACTGAATCTATAGTATTTTCACTAAAAACCTTGTCCATATCTTCCTTGTTTAAAACATCATATTTATAGAATTTAGGCTCTTTTCCTGTAATCGCCTTAATTCTACCCTTTACTAACTCTTTACTATTACTTAAGTTATCTACAATAACAACTTCATACCCCTCTTTTAATAGCTCAACAGTAGTATGACTACCGATATAGCCCATTCCTCCAGTTACTAAAACTGCCATGTAATACACTCCATTCTCACTTTATTTATGTCAAATTTTAATTTATATCATAGCACTCACCTATATTGACAATACTCAGATAAATATCTTCTTATACAATTATATCTCAAATTGTAAAATTATTAAAGAAAAAAGAGCTATTAGTTCAGCTCTTTATTTAAAACCCTTAAGAATTCCTTAATAGTATCTTTATCTACACTATAAAAAATTTTATTATCTACCTTTTCCATATATACTAATTTAGCTATAATTAAAGCATTCATGTGATAAGAAACAGTAGCTGTAGTAAGAGAAAGAGCCGCTGCAATTTCTTGCCCAAACATAGATTTTTTCTTAAGCATCTTTATAATATTAAATTTACTTTTATCGCTTAGACACTTTAATCTATCAATTAGGATTTTTTCCTCATTATCATTTCCTACAGAAGCACTCAAAAGTTCATAAAACTTCCATCCAAAGTACATATATTCTCTTCTTTTATTATTAAAAACAGGGCTTATGGTTGATAAAAATGATACTGAATTAAATCTAATTATACTTGGAAAGATATAAATATCATCTTCCCACTGATCAAAGATTTTAATACCTGTGGAATCAGAGATAAATTTAGGGTTTTCTTTAATTAACTCTCTAAGATCATATATAAATTTTTCTACTTCTTTTTCCATAACCTTAAAAGCTTCCTTAAATACATCTATAGAATTTATAATCATATCAATAAGTTCGCTTAAATACTCCTTTGGATTTTGAGAAATAACCGTAAGCCACCACTTAGATTCACTGTCTAAAGTACATCTTTCTATAAGATAAGGCATAAATTCTTTTTCTGCATCTAAGCTAGATAAATCATCCTTATCAGGAAAATCATCTCTAAGATAATCATCTTGACATAGAATTTCCTTCATAGCAAGTTCCTTTAGTTCCATGGAATCTAAATTGCGAATTCTACTACGTCCCTCAATTAGTTCCTTCTCGGTTATGTTGTTAACAAAAATACTAGCTATACAATGTGTTTTTTCATGAACTTCACTAATATCATTAAAGAATATCTTAAGTCTATCCATAGGTATCTTATTTCTAGTCTTAAATTTTTCGATAAATTTAAAAAAGCTTTTTAAATCCTTATTCATATATTTATCTATATCTTCGCCATACTTTTTAAAACTGTCCTTCAGCTTGTTAACTATTTTTTCTTCATTAACTATAAAATAAAGAGTATTTTTCACTTCCTCAATTAAATTAATGTTATTCTCTACTATATATTTCATATGAAACTCCTTCTCTCGTCCTTCAGATGAGTAAGTTCCAATAACTAAATCAAATATTTAGATTGTCACTTAAATTTCCTGCATGCTTTTATTATAACGTTGACATAGGAATAATACCACCATACCTATTCCGAATATTAAGAATAGTTGAGCTGTGCTTAAGAATACACAAAGACTCCCTACTACTAACGATCCTACTGGTGTAGCTGCCATGCATAATGAATTAAGTATTCCTGCTGCTCTTCCCAAATATTGTTGTTCTGTTTTTTGCATAAAAGTTATATTTACTATCATCATAAATATACTAGCAGATGCACCAAATAAAAAGCCTACTAAAATGATAGTTCCATAAAGGACTAAATCAACACCTATCATAGGTACAAATGCTAGAGATAAATATGCAGTTCCTAGGATTACCCCCGATATTATAAATAAATTAATTCCTTTAAATTTTTCTGCTATTTTAGGATATATAGCACCACCAATAAGCATCCCTGCAGTTAAGCTAAAGCTAATCATAGCAACTACTTCAGGCCCCTTTAACAACTCTTCATTTACATATGCAACTCCTAAAGTGTTAAAAGGTATCATAAATAAATTAATTAATGCGGCAAATATGGTTATTGACATCAAAATTTTACTAGTCTTTAAATAGATAAATCCATCCTTTAAATCTCCCAAGTACCCCTTCATATTTAGCTGTTGTTTCTTTAAAATCTCTTCTTTATATCTGACCATAGCCATAAATATCCCGCAGAGAAAAAAACTAACTGCATTAACAATCATTCCGCCACCAATACCAATAACTGCAATGATTCCAGCTGCCACAGCA
This sequence comes from Clostridium sp. UBA5712, assembly GCF_002419845.1. Taxonomy (NCBI): domain Bacteria; kingdom Bacillati; phylum Bacillota; class Clostridia; order Eubacteriales; family Clostridiaceae; genus Clostridium; species Clostridium sp. UBA5712. The sequence continues at coordinate 241,127 of NZ_DIGW01000017.1, forward strand.
AGTCCTACTAGCTCTACAATTCTAGATAAAGTAGATTGTACAGCTCTTGCATATGCAAACTTTTCTTTTTCAATAATTAATGGATAAGCTGCTATTGCGGCTGGTCCTTCAAAGGACTCAAAGGTAGAATTTATAAAAGTAAATATAAATAAATGATATGGCTTAAGTATGCCAAATATAAACATTAATGCTGTGATAGTTACTACAGTGGCTCTTCCTAAATTACAAAGGACAACCACATTTTTTTTCTTTTTATAGTCTACAAACACACCAGCAATAGGTTGAAATAATATTGTTGGAATAGCATTAACTCCAAAAATTAAAGCCATTAACGCAGTACTGCCTGTAATTTCATATACCATCCATCCATAGGCAATGGTGTCAATAGAATCCCCAAATCTTGAAATAAGATTACCAATGATAAATAAGCAAAAATTTTTATCCATAAGTATGTCTTTATATCCTATTTTTTTCTTTTCTACAGCTAAATCCATAACTATACCACCCTTACATAATTTATATATTATTAAATTTTCTTCCTATTATTAGTTTATGATTATATTAGATAATTGTCAATGCCAATTAGATATATATCTAACATAAATTAAAAATAAAAAGGTCAAGAAGTATTTATTCAACATCACCCTTTATTAAGGTGTTTTGCTACTTCTCAACCCTTTATTTCTTAATTGTTTTTTTCTTCATTGTTATCTAAACATTTTAAAAATAGCTCTACTAGTTCTGGATCAAATTGGGTACCTGCACATCTCTTTAATTCTTTAATAGCCTCTTCTTTATTCATAGCCTTTCTATATACCCTATCATGAGTCATAACATCATAGGCATCAGCAATAGCAATAATTCTTGCCATAAGCGGTATTTCTTCTCCTGCAATGCCTAAAGGATATCCACTACCATCCCATTTTTCATGATGAGTTAAAACACATTTTGCCACATTCATTATTTCACTAGAAGCATTGATTATTCTAAATCCCTTTTCTGCATGAGTTTTCATCACTTCAAATTCATTTGTTGTAAGTGGACCTGGTTTTAAAAGTATATCTTCCTCAATGGCAATTTTTCCAATATCATGAAGTCTAGCTATTATCATTAATTCATCCATTTGTGAGCTCTTAAATCCATATCTCTTTCCTATTTCCAACGCATAGGATTCTACCCTTTCAGTATGCTCTTCTGTTTCCATATTCTTAGCTTCCAAACTCTTTTTTAATGAGTTCATCATGGAGCTTCTAACACTATTATGTTCTAAGAGTTTTTGCCTATATACCCTCTCTTCTACTTCTTTAATACACTTATCAATGTCTTCTTCTACAGAATGCTTAACCACTTCACCAAGAGCAATACTAAGTTCAATGTAATTATGTTTATACTTCCTACATTCACTTTTTATTTTTTCAACACTTCTCTCACAGCCGCTTTCATCACAGTTTGGCAGAAGTATCATAAATTCATCTCCACCCCATCTAAAAACAAAGCCTTTATCACTACAAGCTTTATTAAGAACACTAGATATACTTTTTAGTAGCCTATCGCCTTCTAGATGTCCTAATGAATCATTAACTAGCTTTAATCCATTTACATCACCCATAATTATTCCTAAAGGAAGGTGTTCCTCATTATTTAATTCACATATCTTTTCTTCAAAATAAGTTCTGTTATATATTCCTGTTAGAGCATCATTATAACTCAAATATCTAAGCCTATCCTCTAATTTTTTTTGGCTAGTAATATTTCTAGCCAGCCCAACAATTCCCAAAACCTCACCTTTTTTATTTATGACAGGAGCCTTAAAACTTTCTTCTATAATTCTATTTCCATTTTCATCTAAGGTAACCCCTTGAATATATTTTGCTTCTTTACTCTCCATTATTTCTTTATCTACTTTAATAAAATTTTCTGCAATTTCCTTATCTGGATAAACTTCTAAGTCATTTTTCCCAATTACATTATCTACTCCAAATTGCTTATAATAGTCATTAAAATTTTTATTGCAACCAATATATCTTGAATCTTTATCTTTATAAAAAATAGCCTCTGGTATTGAGTCTATTATAGTCCTAAGAATACTTTTTTGATTTTGAAGCTCTATTTCTCTTCTTTTTTCTTCTTCAATATTTACAATAATCCCACCCATAGCATTAGTATTACCGCTATCATCAGTGATTGGAAATACATAACACTCTTCTGCTATTTCTACAGTAGTTTCATCATAAGAATACAATTGTAATTTATCTAAACATTCTCTTACTCTTTTATTATATATACTTGCTACTTTCTTCGGAAAGATTTCTTCATAGGTCTTACCTTTTACTTCTTCTAGCTTTAAATTATAACTTTTTTCACAGGCTTTATTAATAAAAATAATCTTTTTATCTATATCTGCAATCCATGCAGCCCATGGCATATTCTGTAAATACAATTCAGCTAACCCCATACTTATCCCCCATATTTATTCCCAATAATTCATCATCACCTTATTCTACCACTTTTCTTCCTATAATATCTACATTTTCTTGTCATACTATGTATTTTTATTCATCCCATATTTATCTAATCTCAGATCTATACACTATTTAATATAAATCTATATAAACTTATAATATATACTCATATTAAATTATCTTATATTATTTAATATGAGTATATCAGCCAAGAGGACAAAGGAAATTATTTCCAAGTTATTTGGTCCTATTAGAAGCTTATTAATTTCTATATCGCCCTCTAATTATCTTTTTCCTTTTCTTCGTAATTCCTTTTGTAATTTAATCTGAAATCTAGGATCATTAGCAATGTAGTAACTTAAAATATCACTTATAGTTTCTCCATCTAACCCTTCAATTCCACCTCTTTTATCTACTTCATCTTCTATAATATCTAAAATATATTCTTCTAGAATTTCTCTTGTTAACTCCTCTCTCTCTCTTATTTCTTCTTCCAGTTCCTCTCTTTTCTCTTTTTCCTCATCAGCTTTTAATCTTTCTTCTATTGATATATATTTATTATTTCTTTTCTTTTGTTTTTTCCTCTTTTTCTTAATTTTACACAAAAAACACCTCATATTAATCCTCTCTCTTTAAAACTCTTTCATTATAAACTTCACCTACTAATCCTTTCTAGTTAATATCTTCCCTAAGAACTCTATTTATATAGTAAACTCCATATCTTTGTTATACTCTGTTCTAGCAATCAAATATCTTTTTAATATTTTAGAAGTGTATACTCTAAAATTTAAGGAGGGTTCTATTTTTATAGAATAACCTTCACTAGTTATAGCTAATCTAAGCTCTTCTATGGTATAACATGGATTATCTAGTTTAGTATATATCCCACCCAATTGTAATGGAGTGTGACTATCACTACCTGTAATTACATTAACTCCTATTTTACTAGATAATTCATATAACTCTCTTCTTACCTCTTTTTCACCTTTTTTGAATATATCTTTAGCATTTAAATCTATAGCATCTAATCTCTTTAGTAGTTCTTCAGGATGATTACATAACTTATGTCCTCTTCTAAAAGGATGTGCTCCTATTTTTAAACATCCATACTCATCAGCTAAATCTAATAACTCTTTAAATTCCACTAAGTTTTCTCTATTCATATAAGGTTCTAGCCTTTCATGAATCTCTAATATAGCCTCTCTCCTTCCTACTAAAACAACATGTCCCTTATCCTTTATGCTCACTTCCATAGCAGGAAAAACAGAAACTCCTTTAACTAAATACCTATGATCTTTGTATTCATAGTTTTCTTTAAGATATTTATATATTTCTTTAAAATTTATAGCATTAAAATGTTCACACATAATTATTCCATTTAATTTATTTTGCTTTGCATATTCAATTTCCTCATTAAAAAATCTCTCATTAAAATCTTTTCTTTTACTCAACAATCCATGGACATGAAAATCTATGTTCATATTAACTTCTCCTCTTAAAATTACTGATAAAATCTAGAATCTAAACTGTAAACTCTCTCTTCTTATCATTATATAGAAATAACACCAGTAAGTTCCCCATATCTGAGTTGCTTCTCATCCATTACACATAAATAAAAGACTGACCCAAAATAATTTTGAGACAGTCTTTGTGCAAAACTAAAATCCGATTTTTTCTTTTCTAAGTCTTTGTATGGCTCTTTTTTCTGTAATTACTGCTACAACTTGACTTTTTAAATTCTTATTTTCTGAGTATTTTCCATGGAAGGATAAGAAATTGAAATTTCCAATAAGAGCAAGATTTTCATCACAAATCAACACCCTTTCACAGGTATCACCCTTCTTTATTTCAAAAAGTTTACCATAGTTATTAAAATCATCTTTAATGATATCTGCTATTCTTTCTGATCCTCTTTCCATTTCTTCCATATTCAAATCCTTATTGGAACCTAAGCCATAAACTATTCTAACCTTAACCTCTCTGTTTAATGCCTCTTTCAAAAGACTATATACTTTTTCCTTATACATTACATGATTATTTATCCAAGGAGTAACTATGTCTATTTCGCTTTTAGCTGCAATTAAAGCTTCTTTGAAAATATCAATGATTTCATCATCCTTTATAGTTTTATAATCAGCTACCCCTAGTCGAGATAAGCTATTCACTATTTCTATAGTACAATCTACATTTTTCTGAACTGAAGTCATATAACTCTCTTCTAATTCTTCTATATTCTTTTTAATATTTTCACTTATTTTTTCATAATTTCCTTTTTTCTTTAGTTCTTCAAATTCATCAGTAATGTTATCCACCATTTGATTAATTTGTCTCTCACTTTGTCTTATACAAACATCCATAACATTATTAGTATGACTCTTTAAGCTTTTTTCAAAGCCATCTAGATTTATGTTACTACTATTTTTAATTTCTCCCTTCATAGACTTGAACTGCTTGTCTATATTCATTCCTATTTGCATCTTTAATGAAGTGCTCTGTCTAGTTAAAATTTGTTCTACTTCTTTAGTATAAATATTCATACTTTCATTTAAAAGCTCATTTATTTCTTTATTAATTCCCCTATAATCTTTTTCACTATTATCACTAACATAATTTTTTATTTTAGTTTCTATAATTTCTATGAGCTCCTCATTATTCTGTGAAAATTTGTTTCTTGCCTCTTTTATTACATCTTCATAAGTATTATTAACAGTTTCTCCCATTTCATTGACTATCTGTTTCTCCACAAATCTTTTTTTCCCTTTCATAGTGGTTGCTAAAACATCAGACATACTATTATTAACTCTATCATTTGCATATTCTATAACATCTCTTTTTACTTTACTTATCTGATTATTAACTTTTTCCCTTATATCATCTTTAATGTCAAAAGTTTTTTCATCAACTGTAACCACTGCTTCTACTTGTTCTTCATGACTCTTCTTTTTTTTCTTTAAATTATACCCCTCAAGCAACTTTGAAAATAGAAATACACATAATGTAGCTAAAGCTATTACTAGTAAAATAGTAATTACTAAAGTTATTGTGCTTTCTCCTAAACTTTTAAACATCATTTTTCCCCCACAATCCTATTTGCATTTAAATTTACTGTAAACACCCCTAAAACAAATAATATATACATTCATAATTAATATACTATATATTATAATATTCTACCAATATATATAAATCTTTATAGTTAAAAGAAAATATGATGAAAACTTTCAAATAAGTATGCTATAATCTATGTTATCCTATTTAAATCTTATGAAAAGGAGTAATAAAATGGCAACTATAACCTTTAATAATATTGTTAAAAAATATGATGAAACCAATATTGCTGTTGAAAACTTTAACTTAGAAATAAGAGATAAGGAATTTATTGTTTTAGTAGGACCATCAGGATGTGGAAAATCTACAACTTTAAGAATGATTGCAGGTCTTGAAAGTATTACAGAGGGTGAAATATTCATTGGTGATAAATTAGTAAACAATGTAGCTCCTAGGGATAGAGATATTGCCATGGTATTTCAAAGTTACGCTCTATATCCCCATATGACTGTATATAAAAATATGGCTTTTGGACTTGAAATGAAAAAGGTACCAAAGGATGAAATTCATAAAAAGATCACTGAAGTTGCTAAAACTCTAGACATTGAAGAACTATTATATCGTAAACCTAAGCAGCTGTCAGGGGGGCAATGTCAACGTGTTGCACTAGGACGTGCTATTGTTCGTAATCCATCAGTGTTTCTACTTGATGAACCTCTATCAAATTTAGATGCAAAGCTTAGAACTCAGATGAGAACTGAGATAATCAAGCTACATAAAACTTTAGGTACAACCTTTCTATATGTAACCCATGACCAGACAGAAGCAATGACCATGGCAGATAGGATTGTACTAATGAAAGATGGCCTTATTCAACAGGTAGATACCCCTATGAATCTATATAATAATCCTTGTAACTTATTTGTAGCAGAATTCATGGGATCTCCTAAAATGAATACCCTAGAAGTTACTCTTATAAACAACTCTAACAATTTTTATGCTAAACTTAATTGCATTACAATTAAATTACCTAATACAGATAAAATTAAGTCTTTATTTAACAACTACGCAAATAAATCTATTATCTTAGGCTTTAGACCTGAAGATATATATGTTGAGAATAACACCATTAAAGATAGTCTAAGCAATATTATTTCAACTAAAGTTGATATTACTGAACTAATGGGATCAGAATCATACTTATATCTAGATTGTAACGGTAACAAGTTAATAGCAAAAGTTCCATCTTCTACAGATATAAAATCAGAACAAATAAATATAGCAATTGATACTAGCAAACTTCATTTTTTTGATAAAGATACAGAAGAAAGAATAAATATCTAATATTATTAAATTTTAAAAGCACCTTCTTAAAGATTATTAGGAAGGTGCTTAATTATTAACCTTTACTTGTTTATCTAATTTATTATCTCTATATTATCTATGCTTTCAATACGGATAATATTAGTTTTAGTAACATTCTTTTTATCTTTATAGGTTATCTTAACCCACTCATCATCTACATCAAGAACTTCACATTCCATTTCGCTTTTGCCTGTAAATACTACAGCTCCATCACAATCAATAATACATTTCACACCAATTAGATCCTTTAACAACTTTGACAAGGCCTCTTCCCCCTTAATCTTTCTTTTTAAATTCTTTAATTCACCTTCTAATTTTTTTATTTTTGATGAATATCCCATCTGAGATAGGACTAGTACAAATGCAATTAACCCAAAATACTCCAAGGAATTAATCCCCTTTCTATAACTTAAAACTTTACTAAGGTGTCCATATCCTCTCATAGATATGAAACTATATAAATATTAACATATGAACCTAGTTATATAGTCATATATAAACCTATATAACTATATAACTATTTAACTATTTAAATAGTTGTTCTGTTCATGCGGGTTTCAGCGTCTTTGCTACTTAAATTAGCTCTTTATAAATGCTTCAATTACTGACTTAACTTCCTCTTTATTTTCCATATATAACATGTGCTTTCCTGAAATAATTTTAATCTTCATGTTAGGAAATATAAAATTTTTATGATGATCTGGTCCTACAGCATAATCTTCATTGCCAGCTACTACAAGGACTGGAATGTTTATTTTTTTAGTAATATCAAAATAATTCTTTAAATACTCTTTATTGCTAAGTCCTTGATTTGCCATAGATGGATTAAAACTATCTATTGTATTACTTACTTCCCTTAATTTTAAAAAATTATCATATTCCTTATATTGAAGTTTATAAAAGATATCTTTTTCAATAAGTCTAGTAACTATATGTTGCCATTTTTCCATATATGATTTAGCCTCTATGGACTTTAATTCATTTTCAGATAATAATTTTGATCCATGATATATTTGACTCTTAAAGGAATCTTCCATGCTAAGAGTAACATTTAATAAAATAAGCTTGTCTATAGCCTCTCCATACTTATGAGCATAGTTTGTTGCAATAATTCCTCCAAAGGAATGAGCCATGACTATCCACTTTGATATGCCTAATTTTTTTCTAATTTCCTCCATATCCTCTACAAGTCTATCAATAGAGTACTCAGTTTCCTCGTCTCCTTCTGATCTTGCACTTCCTCTTTGGTCAAAATATATCATATTCATAAAATCTTCTAATGCAATTCCACCTAAAACTTCAAAATCAAGACTTCCTTCCCCTGGTCCACCATGGACAAATATACACGGAATACCTTGTCCTGATTGCTTTACATACAAGTTAACCTTATCCCTCATTTCTAGATACATTTATTTCACCTCTTTAAAATATCTTCCTGTTATTTCAATAGTGTTCCCCTCTGGATCTTCTAGTATATCATCCACTTTTTAGTTCTAGGATTATAATCAAGGCATATTCCGCATCCAGGTATATTTCTCTTTCTATCAAGACTTTTGTGTATATCATCAATATAACCATCTTTTTTAATGGGATATATGTTGACACCATTACTATATGCATTCTCAAAATCAAATGCTGCCCCACCCTTAAACATATCATAAAGTTTATCTAATATCTCTGATGGTACTGGCTCAATACTTCTTTTTCTTCCCTTTAACTCACTAAGAATTTTGTGATGAATAACCTCTTTATAAACTTTTATATCATTCATATAAACCTTTACTATATAATCATCATCATGACAAAGATAAGCATATCTATTTTGTAAACTATCGAAAGTAAACTTCCTTAAAGGTTCAACTCGATGTGCTAAATACAATAACTCTGCCAGTTCCTCATTACTAACTTTCTCAAGATCATCTTCACATTGAAAATCTACCCAACAAAAATCCCCATAACTATATACATCTTCTTCTATAAAACTTTCCATGTTATTCTGCAAAATATATTCAAACCCTAACTTATGACTCCAATTGCCCTCATCTGGAAATCCCTTTAAAACTAGAATGTTATTAGGTGTTTCTTTAATTCCACTCATAAAGTCCTTAAAGGTCATTCCTGATGTAAACACAGAATTACTTTCTTCATCTATTTTTATATAACAAAACCATGTATTCTTCATTTTATTACGCCTATCCTCTCTAATATGTTCTCTCTATTCATCCATTATATATTAATATTTTATCTTTTTAAAAATATACGTAACAATAAAGCCCCTATCATCTTGACTTTCACTATATTTAATTAACTTAAATGACTTATTTAAATCTTCAAAATCAGTTTGCTGAATCAAGTCATCTTTTCTAATTTTAGTATCTACTTTATGCTTCCATCCAAAACCACATACAAATAAAATGCCATCATCAGCTATACATTCTCTCACATATTCAAGCTGGTTCTTGCTTAATCTATAATGGTTAACTAGAACATTATCAAATGTTCCAATATTTTTTAAAGAATTTATTACACTTAAATCAATTTGCTTTGTATGAACCAAATAATTATTTATTTTTGCATATCTATTCAACCTTTCAAGTGCTTTATTGCTAAAATCAATTCCTGTTACTTGAAATCCTTCTCCAAGAAAAAATAAAGTATTTCTACCATCTCCACATGCTATATCAAGAACAGATCCTTTTTTAAAGTATGCTATATTTTCAATTATTGATTTTTCAGCACTCAACGGCTTGTCACTTCTATTTTTAAACTTATCATCCCAATATTCCTTATTTCCCATGTACTCCATACTATGCCCCCTAATTTAACCAAGGTATATTGATATATCCTCTAATTAATCTTGAATCTCCCTTATAAATGTTTTAATAATATTTTTTCTTTTATATCCACTTATATTATGATAAATATCTTCTCGCTTATAATCAGGTACTATAAAACTGCTATCAATATTCATCAATTTTGCTAAATGTATGTTAAAATCATAATGACTTACTGGTTTTTCGCATGCTATATTTATTGTTCCTTTAAAATGGCTATATATAAGTTCAATTATAGCCTCTGCTAGATCTTCTACATTAATAAAACTTGCATAGAAATTTGCGGTTCTTGAATAACTTCTACCCGTTTTTGAAATTTCCAATAAAGACTTCATTCTAGTATCCATTCTTCCATCATAGTCATAACCATATATACTCCCTGGTCTTACAATTACATGATTAGAATGCCTTTTAACTATACTTTCGCCTTCAATTTTACCGTTAATATACTTTGAAAAATATTCATTAGGCATACGTTTATGAGTAATTACATCTTCAGTTTGATTCTTTCCTTTTCCAATTGTAGTAGAAATATAAATTAAACGTACATCTTTAGAGATATTAGTAACTATCTCATTTATACCTATTTTAGATAAGGACATCTCTTTTTCCACATCAATAATACTCCAAATAATTATATCAGGTTTAAATGAAAGCAACTTCTCTATATCTAATTTATTCAATACATTGATTTGTAAAAGTTCATGATTCCCTAATCTATAACAAGTTCCATAAATATCATCATTATTACATTTCTTAAGTTTCTTATATATTGTATTTCCTAAATATCCACTTGCCCCTATAATTAATATTTTCATAGTTGTATTCCCTTCTAAAAGATATAGTAAATACTTTCTTATTCTAATATTGTAAAAAGATTTATACTATTCCATTTTTTCTTTTTTTATAATCTTTTTAAGTATAATCCAAATGGAATCTCGTAGTAGGTCGGGTTATTATTGTTATCAATATAATGATAATCGTAGTTTTGAAACTTTACCAATTCAATAAATCCCCAAGATTTATACATAGCTGTTAATCTTTCTAAATCATTGTTATCAGCTGCAATTGTTACTTCTTTAAATCCTTTTTCTTCAACTCTTTGAAGAACCCTTTCCATGAGCTTCTTCCCAAGTCCTAACCCCCTAAAGCCTTTTTCTATTCTGAAAGCACAAAGATAAGCTCTGTCTTTACCATTAGCTTCATTCTTATCTTCCGAATTCCAAAATATATAAAGCTCTCCTATTAACGAGCTATCTTTCTCATTTTCAATTGTCCAAAACTCTATATTATCTTTTTCAATTTCTTTAATGAAATATTCTTTAGTGGGAGATTCATTTTTCCATAAAGCCTTTAATTCATTCAAATTACCCGTCCTAATTATCATATTTATCTCTACCTTTCATGTAACTATTGAGTTAAATACATATTAAAAACCACATTCCTCATTAACTATAAATAATTTCATCCTATTTTTATCCGCTTGTCCCTCAATTATGGAAAGAACATTACAAACCCTTTCCTTTGATTTACAATCTACACATCTATTTATTTCTACACAGGGTGGATTATAACCTGCTCTTTTTGCATTTAAAGGACATGCTATGTTCTTAACTCTTTTCATTCCCTCTTCAACATTGTCTACAATTTTATTTTTACCTACAACTACAATTACTTTATCTGGTCCAAAAGTAATTGCTGCTACCCTATTTCCACTATGATCCACATTGATAATTCTCCCATCAGTGGTCACAGCATTAGAACCAGTAATATACCAATCAGTTATAAGAGCTTTCTTTTTCAGCATTTTAGTTTCATCCTTAGTTTTTCCAAGTTCTTTATCATAAACTATATTTCCTCTGTCCATCAGTGATTCTACTATATTCATTTTCTGAAGGGTAGCTGAATGACCAATTCCAATGATACATTCTTCATGTATAATTTTTAATATATGATTCTTAACTTCAGTTAAATCTTCAAAACATTCAACCTCTATATTTCTCATCCTAAAGTTTTCTTTTAACTTATTTATAGTATTTATATCCATGATTATACCTCCATAATAATTTCATATAGAAAATACCGTATATACATAAATGAATAGTACGGTATTCTATAGATAAACATTCTAATTTCTTATTAAATACTCCTATGTTATAAGCTTCTATTCTTCAACAAATCTCATTAATTCTTCATTAAATTTTTCTTTCTGATCGTAAAATACTCCATGACCACTATATTTGAATGGTACAAGTTTTGAATTTCTAATACACTGATTTTGAATTTCAGCTAACTCAAATAGAACCACTTTATCATGAATGCCATGAAGAATTAATGTTGGAACTCTTATAGTCTCTAAATCAGAAAATAATTTTTCCTCACCTAGCCACGTGTTTGCAATAGATGCTGTGGCCCATCCAGCTGCCTGTAGTCCGAGATTAAAAAACCACTGAGAAAATGGTTCAGATATATATTTAAAGAAAAATATATCTCCGAAATCTCTCAGCATTTTAGGCCTATCATTATATGTCCCATCAATAATTTTAACAACTTCTTCTCTATCCAATCCATATGGAAAGTTTTTACGCTTAATAAGACTAGGTGCTGCTGCAGATATAAGAACTAGCTTAGATACTCCATATCCTTTATGACGAGCCATATATCTAATAGCTATAGCTCCACCTGTTGAATGCCCTGCTAGTGTGAAATCTCTAAGACTTAGTGCATCTACTACACATCTAACATCATCAGATAAACGATCATAATCATATCCATCATAAGGTTTATCAGAATCTCCAAAACCTCTGGTGTCTATTCCGATACATCTATACCCATACTTTGGAAATTGGTCAAACTGATATTCAAACAGATTATGGTTACCAGGCCAACCATGTAAAAATAGAATTGTTTTTTTTCCTTCTGGATTAAGATCCTCTACATAAATTTTCACATTTGGTTCAACTTTAATATAATATCCCACTCATTACCTCCATCAATGAAATAACTATATTGATAGATTATTCACTCAGAAGTTTTATGTGAGTATTTTCATGATGATTGTCCAATATATTGTTTGGTGATATTATAGGAATATTAGATTTACTTAGCTTTTTACTGTATTATAGAATTCTTTTAGATCTCGCTTTACTTCCTCTGAAAGAGAATGCCATCTGATTTCTTGTATTGCTCCCTCTAATGCACATAACCTATTGATACAAGCAGAATCGTCTATGGCTTTAATATCTAACCATGCTTGTTTACTCCCGACTGTTTTTAATTGTTCAACAGTTTTTATGCCGACTTCTTTAAGTTGTTCTTCTAGTTTCTTACCTATATTAGGTAATTCAGATAATTTACTCATAGTTTCCTCCTATTTAAAGTTATTTAAATTTTAAACTTATACTTTTGTCCTTATAAAATAATCATCATATAGCATCATTTTTCTATTTAATGGTACATAATATTTTTTCTTTAATGACTCAATACGCTCAGTTGCATTTGGAATTGCTTTTGTAAGAATTCCCTCAACATTAAAGAGTTCAAAAAAATTCTTATTTACAATTTCTAAAATATCATCTATATATTTTTGTTTTTCATATTTACTATGCAAATCTATTCTCAATAATTCATAATGGTTAAACTCATCTTCTGCTTCTCTTTTAAACATTTCAATAGTTCCAATTCTTTCATTTGTATCATTCAAAATTATCGTCCATCTCACAAAGTATTTATTCTCATAGGAAAAAGTCCAAAATTTAATTGCCTCCTCCATTCTTTCAACTGTTGTATAATAGAAATCATCACCATTACAGTTATCAGAATTAAACAATTTCACAGCCTCTTTATCTGAATAACACTTTAGCAATTCCTCTGCATCTTTAATTGTTGTCTGTTTTAATGCAGTCAAATGATTTTTTAATATAGGGCACTGCTCATAAACATTCCTTATCATTTTAATCTTCTCCTTAAGTTAGTGCTTTTGCCTTAACTTTATCCTCATCTATCTTGATTCTAACTCTCTGAAGATTATTTCATAGAATTTATCTTTACTATAAACTTCATTCCAAGGGTTATGTCCACATTTCTTTAATAATATGAATTTAAAATCCTTTATGGTTCTTGTCAGTGGCTTTTCAACACCTTCAAAAGAATGAGAATCATATTCACCATGTATAGCAATTACAGGACATTTTATATTCTTTCCAAAATCCAAAAGTTCTCCATTGCTTCTTAATTTATTAATTTCTTCCATACAACTTTGAAAAACTTCTGGTTGGAAATCTAGAGATTCATTTTCAATAGAAATTGGACTATAGGAATCCGCCTTTGCCATTAATTCTCCAAATTCACGCAATACTTCTTTTTTGTTTGGATTATTATGTTCATTTAATAATTGAAATAATGTACCAACTCTTAAGTTTTCTTCTTCTGTAAGTCTGTTAGCTCTTTTACTATTCATTGATGAAAGATAAATATCTTCATAGGATCCACTTCCTATAAGTATAACCTTACTTACTAACTCTGGATATTTCCATGCAAAAATATAACTTAACCATGCTCCCCATGAATGACCAATTAGTGTTACTGGAAATTGTCCATTATTTTCAAGCAATTCTTTAAGTTCAGAAACTTGTCCATCAATAGAATTTGCTGATTGCATAGGTTCAAGAACTCCATATTTCATTGACAATTCTTTTGCTACTGGAGCCATTCCCCCTGGAGCACCAGGTCCTCCGTGAATAACTGCTATATTATATGGTTGGCTTCCATACCTTCGTATCTTAATCATATAATTACTCCCTTTTATAAATATATTAGACAATTTTTATATTATCTCTAATATTTTTTGAATTTTAATCCTTATCATTGTTAATCTTTACAATTATTTATTTTCTTTATTATACAAAACCTTAAAGTTTATTACAAATTTTTTCTATTTATGTATATTCATAATAATTATCTATTCTTATCAGTAAGTATTTTTCTTAATCTATTTCCCTAAATATAAAAAAATATTTTAAATCAATATATATTCCAATATGGTAAATAATAGTATAATAGACTTAACCCTCATTAAATCTTAGGCTGAATAAATGTGTTATTAAATGTTATGAAAGATGTGGATTCAAGGCTATAAAAATCCTTAAAAAAAGAGAATTTCATGAAGGTCAGTATAGAGATAATTTGATAATGCATCTGGTCAGGTTTTAATATATATCTACTATTTAATAAAAATATTATATAGAAGGATGTGCTTGTTTTGAAAAGATATTCTTTCCTAGACTTAGGTAAATGTTTATTAGTTGCTATTCCTACGGCCTATTTATTAGGAGTAGTAATTATGTTTATAATTCAATGTTGGAGGTTTTTCATATGAAGGAGTGGTTACAACGAAAGTCTATACCTAAACCAGAATTCCTATTAATAGTTATTTTATTATCTATTGCTTTTATCCTACAAGGCGGACTTTTAGTTTTTAAAATAGGTATATACTATTCAACTGTTTCTGGGAAATCTATGGAAAAAACTTTATCAGATGATTCCAAACTACTTCTTATTAAATCTGATTTGAAAAAAATTAAGCGTGGAGATTTAGTTTCTATTAAAGCTGATAATGAAGGTAGTTATAACTTACTTAAGCGTGTTATAGCACTCCCTAATGAAAATATAAAAATCAAGGAAAACAAAGTATATATTGATGGGCAGCTTCTAGATGAACCTTATGCCTATTATAGTCAATCCAGCAAAGATGATTTAAACCTTACGATTCCACCTGATGGATACTTTGTCATGGGGGATAATAGATTAGATAGCGTAGATTCTCGTGACTTTGGACCAATATCAAAAACTTTAATAAATTCTGTAGCATTAAAATTTAGAAAATAACTCAAAGAATAATCATTATACATTAAAAATAGGAATAGATATGTTGCTAGTAATATACCTACTCCTATTTACTATTATATCCGATTTAACTTTATCTCTTAATTTTCTTTTAAAAATCTAGCTAGTAACAATGTGTTTTTGTATTCACCTTTGATTTTTATGTTTTTATTTTTTCTTCCCTCTTCAATAAATCCGAACTTTTTATAAAGTGCTATAGCAGGTGTATTTTCTTCAAAAACCTCTAATTCAATTTTCTCAACTTGATTTTCTTTGCACCACTTTATAACCTCTTCCATTAACAAAGTTCCTATTTTTAACCCACTGTATTCCCTTAAAATTGTTATACCAAAATCTGCAACATGACTTGTCCTTTTAGTTCTACCCCTTTGTAATGTGGTAGAACCTACTATTTTCTCATTTATCTCTGCTACTAAAAATAAAGATGTATTTTTAATATATTCTGCCTCGTCTTCAGCTGTTAAGTCAAATTCGTCTGGGTCTTTAGGAAAGAAACTTACCTCGCCCATTACTTGTTTCACTAACATTACAATTTCATTAGAATCTTCAACTGTTGCTTTTCTAATTATAAGTTCATTGTGATTTTTTATCTTCATCATAATTATAATACCTTTCTACACTTTAAATATTTTCCAATTTGCCATTTGTATTATATTTTCCAATTTCAATCAAAAATTGATAATTGAGTATGGCATTCTTGATTTAACTTTTCTTTCATTGGTTTGGAATAACTACTTGATAAACCATATTTTTCTCTCAAAGCATTTACTGTTTTATATAAATTATTTTTATATTCCTTATTTGCTCCACCAGTTTTATATAATAATAGTAGGTCATCATATATCTTTGGAAATTCTTTCTTTATGAAATCTAAAAATACTTTTCTTGTACTACCTCTTAAATAAAGAGTTCCTGGTAGAACGTAATCCACATCACATTCTTTAGCATGAAAATATAGAGAATTTATATTTTCAAAAGTATCTGTTATATATGGAATAATAGGCATAAAATGAAGTCCAGTAGATGCATTGGTTTTACTAAATTCCTTTAACATTGCAAATCGTTTTAAAGATTCTACTCCATTTGGTTCAATTAATTTTCGTATATTTTCATCCATAGATGTAATTGTAGCTGCTATATTTACATAGGTAACCCTAGAAAGATCATCTATTAAATCATAATCTCTTAAAATTAAATCTGATTTAGTTGAAATAATGCATGGTGTTTTATACTTTATCATAAGTCTTAATATATCCGGCATTAGTTTATACTGTTCTTCTACTGGTTGATAGCTATCTGTTACCCCTCCAATATTAACAACTTCCCTTTTCCACGAAGGACTACTCAGTTGTTTTTCCAATTGTTCAACCACATTAGTTTTTACATATATGTCTTCAAAATATTTATCTGAATCTAAATATTGATGTGAATACATAGCATAACAATATTTACAACCATGTTCACAACCTCGATATATGTTTAAATCCCAGGCAAAGGGTATTTTTCTTTTTAATTTATTACACGCTACATCACAAGTAATTTCTCTAATCTTTGCCATTTATTCACCTCCAATATAACAATTATAAGGAATATAAAAACTAATTATTTCATTTTTTACTTATGGGTAATATTTTACCATACATATGTATATTAAAGATATCTTTAAGAAAAAAAATTATTTTTATCCATGAATAAGTTTCTATATTTTCACTTATGTAATCATTTACTATAAACTGAAATTAGGTTAATATTATTATATAAACATCTTTTATAAAAAATTTAATGTGCCTTGAACTTAACTATTATCTATTACTTAATGAAGGGGTTGTTTGAAATGAATAAAGATTTTTTCAAGAAGAATAGGCTAAAGTTATCAATGGAATTAGCTAATGGATCCATATTAATAATGTTTGCTGGAAAAGCACCGAAGAAATCAAATGACTATAATTATAAGTTCACACCAAATAGAAATTTCTATTACCTGTGTGGAGTTGATGAAGAGCATATAAATCTTGTAGTTATTAAAGATAGAAATGGGAATATAGAAGAAAGACTTTATATCAGAAAATTTGATGAAAAAAGAGCTAAGTGGGTAGGTAAGAGTATTAATGTTGAGGATGCTAAAAAAATATCTGGAATAAATGATATTAGATTTATAGATGACTTTAAAACAGATTTAAATAGTTTAATATCAACTAAAAATTTAGTCCATATATATTTAGATTTAGAAAAAGATGCCTATGAAGATGATTTAACTACTAATGGTTGCTTTGCCAAAGATTTAAAGGAAAGATACTCTCAGGTATTTATACACAACGTATATCCTAAGTTATCCATTCTAAGAATGTGCAAAGAAAAAGAGGAAATTAAAGAAATTAAATCTGCTATAGAGAAAACTAAATTAGGAATAGAAGCGATGATGAAAAATGCTAAACCTAATATTACGGAATATCAACTTGAGTCCTATTTCGATTTTTCATTAAAAAACAATGGTGTGAAAGATTTTGCCTTTCCAAGTATAATTGCCAGTGGAAAAAATGGAACAATTCTCCATTATGAAGATAATAATTGCGAAATTAATGATAACTCTTTGGTTTTATGTGATGTAGGTGCAGCATGGAATTATTATCATGGAGATATAACTAGAACCTTTCCTGTTAACGGTAAGTTTACCGAAAGACAAAAACAAATATACAATATAGTATTAAATGCTGAACTTGAAACTATAAAAGCTCTTAAACCAGGTCATACTTTTCAGTCAATAAATGAGGTTACAAAAAAAGCTTTAACAGAGGGATTAATTGACCTTGGTATAATAAAGGATGAAAATGAATTGTCTAATTATTACTATCATCAAGTAAGTCATCATTTAGGACTAGATACCCATGATGTAGAAGATTATGATGCGCCTTTTGAAGAAGGCATGGTAATTACAGTAGAACCTGGCCTATATTTATCCCAAGAAGGCATAGGAATAAGAATTGAGGATGATGTAGTTATAACTAAAAATGGATGTAAAGTCTTGTCTGATGAGATTATAAAAACTGTCGAAGAAATTGAAGAATTTATGAAGAAATGTTAAAAACAAAGAATTTTTTAATCCTTTAAAATATGAAGGAGAGTAAGTAAGTTTGTGTAAACACAAATTTACTTCTCTCCTTTTTTAATATATAAACTTTTATTTAATAAGTGCATCTCCAAAGAGAGAATTGAAGGTTTCATTTGCTATTTTTGTAAAGTTCTCAGGTGTAGAATATTTATTTTCTAGATTAAGATTTTCCCATGTAGCAGTCCAGATTAGATATTTATCTAGGGGTAACATGCCCTTTACCTTTAGATGACAACCATCACGAACTAATAATCCATCTTTAGCTATTTTTTCAATATCAAAATATAACCTTGCACCTGTTTTATATTTCATTTTCTCATCCATAATAATTTTATTATTTTCCTTGGATAATACAACGACTTCACTTGAAACATTCCCATTAGAAAACATAATATAATCACTATAGTCCTTTGGATCACCAAGAAGCTCACCTATAGGCTTGTCCTTGTAGTTGCTACCTTCTTTTTTTAGTATATTCCACGACTTTAAACATCCATCGCTTTTAATTTTTTCCCAATTCTCCATTGTGGTACTATGAATAAGAACCCTAGGTTCATTTCCCCTTAAAAAAGCTTCATTATAATGATGATTCTCATATTCTTCCTTTGCTTTAATTAAGTCTTCCTCATCTACCGACAAAATCATATTCTTACAATAGCTATTTTCATATTCTATAAAATCCATAAGATTAAATTCCCACTGCTTACACTTTTTACTTACCTTTAAAGTATATACAGATGAATTGCCTCTTCCATTGGTTATTTCATAATTCTTAGAATTAGTTAAGCAAAATACAATCCAATCATCAGTATATCTTTCATCTGTAAATGGATTTATATGCTTCGGTTCAAATCCAGGTTCTGTAATGTATATCAAAAGCCTTCCTCCGTTCTTTAGATAATTGTTACCACTATTAAAACTAAATTATAATTATTCTGTTTTTAATATTTCTATTATAGCATATTTTCTAAATATTCATTATTATTTTTTATTTAATTTAATTATTAATATCTATGGCTTTAATATACTTAACATTATTCCTTTATTAAATTATATTCTCAACTTCAATAAATCCAAATTTTTTATATAGATCATAAGCAGGTTTATTGTCTATATGTACATCTATAATAATATCTTCTATATTCTTTTTATGCATATCATTTACACAGGTAGCTAATAGTGTAGAAGCAACTCCTTTATTTCTATGATCTGGTGCAACATGCAGTGAATAAATATGCATCTCATTCACACTTCCAGGTAAAGCTATTAAAATACCTATTACATCATCCTTACATTGTGCAGTTATAATATATCGTTTCGAAAAATCTCCCAAAATATTATTCCTAAGATTTTCAATAAACTTATCTGGTTTTTTACCAGAAAGGTCAGTGTCTAAGGTTCCCTCTATAAACATTGATAGATAAGTATTTAATTTACTTTCTAACTCTGCTCCTTCTAAAACTAGGTCACTGATTTTAAATTGAAATGGTCTTTCTATTTGGTTAATTAACCTCTTTCTAAGTTGTATGCTCATTTACTTATCCTCCTTTATAAATAATTAGTACAAGATATCAAACTCAAAAATTTTATAACCTACATACAAATATATTTCACTTAAAAATACATAAATTTTATAGTAATAATAAGCGCTGGTAGGGTTAAAACTACAATACCAACATTTATAATTAGGGCAGCGATTGTTAAAAATAAATCCACTTTAGGAACACATATATTACTAATCTCTCTTTCTCTTAGTGATTTTGAACTTAAAATGCTATATATCATTCCAATAATACTAATTACTAAAATTAATGATATGGTGATTAGTAAAAGTAACTCATTATCTTTAGGTAGATAAAATATATCCATGATCATAAATATAAAATATATAACTGCACTAATCCCAATAGATATAAAGGAATATAAATTAAGTTTCGTATGTGATTTTATTTTCATTTTAACTCCCCCAATGCTACACAATATTTAATAAGCACAACCTTGTTTTACCATATTATAACATATGTTCAAATTAAAAGCTAATTATCTCCATGAATATCATTTTTTATTAGCATAATGGAGTTATAATACCACATGAAATTATATTAAATTTTCCTCTTAAAATATACACCATTTAAGTTAATTATAGTAAAATATTCTTATACTATTGTACAACTATATATTTTTTGATTACCAGATATGTATACATTGACGTATTATGACCTCAAATCATGCTATATAAATTGGTCTAAAATTTAAACTCAGAATTATATTTATTTTAATAAGGAAGTGGAAGAATTGGATAGAGAAATTGAGAAATTATTTAATAATCAAATTTTAGGAGAAGCGGCAAGAAAGTTTAATATAGATATGTCTACACTAAATTTAATTGGAGGTTTTCAAAACTATGTTTATGAATATAAAAAGCAGGAGAAATCTTATATTTTAAGATTTACTCATAGCTCACATAGAAGCGATAACCTTATAAAAGGTGAACTTGACTGGGTTTTATATTTAATTAATAGTGGAGTGTCAGCTTCAAAGCCCATCTACTCTATCTCTGGTAATTTATCAGAAAAAATCCATATAGGAGGATCGTACTTTACAGCTACTTCTTTTGAAAAAGCTACTGGAAGAAAGATTGGATATCCTGAATGCATTAGTAATAAAGATTTATTTGAGAAATGTGGTAGATTAACAGGGAAAATGCATTTTTTATCTAAGAAGTACATACCTTCATCAAAAGAAATTAAGAGACCTGATTGGTCACATAATTACTATCTGCAAAACATAAAGAAATATATTTCTGCTGATCAGTTCAAGATTTTTGAAAGTTATGATGATATAGTGAATAGAATAAATAAGCTCTGTAAGGATTCTGATTCCTTTGGAATTATTCACGGAGATATTAATGTTGGAAATTTTTTCCTAGATAATAAAGATATTAATATATTTGATTTTGATGAGTGTCAATATAGTTGGTTTATTGAAGATATAGCTATTCAATTGTTTTATATTACTTATGTATTCTTAGATGATAGCATGGATGAAAGACAAGCTCAAAGTTGTATTTTTATGAAAAGCTTTATGGATGGTTACCTTAAAGAAAATCATATAGATGAATATTGGCTAAAACAAATACCTCTATTTCTTCAACTAAGAGAACTTATCGTCTATATAGGTATATGTCGTAGCACTGGTTTTTCTAACATGAGTCAATGGATGAAAAACTATATTTCTCAGAGCAAATCTAGAATCGAACAAGGAATTTCTATAGTAAGTGAGAACTATGTATAAACTACATAATTCTTTTATATACTTAAATATTTATTTTAGGAGGATAACATTTTGGATCTTTTGGGGGCATTTTCATATGCATGTTTAGCATTTCTTATTTTCAACTTATTATATATGATACTTATGAAATATAGAGGTAAAGCCATTAATTCCTTTATTATTATAGTAAATTCTCTATTCTTAGTACTTATATCAAATTTAAGTATATGGCAAGGAGGAATATATGTTGATGAATATAACCTAAGTGGTAGCAGTATAGATTTCTACATTAACCTTGTAAATATATCTATTTTTATTATCATAGCTTCTATAGCATCTTCCAATAAAAATAGACGTAAAAATCATTAGAAGGAGTTCTAATAGTATTGAACACTTAAATGATTATATTTTTATGAAAGTATGAGGGGCCTTCGCAAAATAAGCTAATCTAAGTAAATGTTGAGCTTGTACTTATATTATTGCTGTTCAGCCGTTTCGAAGCATTGATTTACTAAAAGGATTTATTCAAGTTAAAATCTACAACACAACAACTCGTATTCACTCAAACAAGTTGCGTTGCTTTACGATTTTACCATTCATAAATCCTAAGTAATAAATGTTCTAGGAGGTTCTTCTAATAAATTAGAAGAACTGAGTTCGAATAACTAAATCAAAGATTTAGATTCTTACTTATGCAAATGGCGTTCGTTAACAATAATATTAAAGTACATGCTCAACAGTTTATATAAGATTAGTGATATATTTTGCGAAAGCATCTTCCTAACCTTCTACTCTCCTATTTCCTCCAAGTGCCCTGTATCATTAATGCATTTCACAGCTATCGTATTGCTTATCTCATCACATTTAACAATACTTATACTACAATTATCAAATTCCATGTTATATCTTTTAAAAATCATTATTACAAACTACACCATTAAAAATAATATGGATTATAAAGAAACTTTCTAGGAAACCAATGGTCTAATATTATTTTAAACTTTGAATCTGATAGTATAATCCATTCCTTAAATTCAAGCTCTTCTACAGAGTATGCACCATACAATAGTGCGGTAAGCCCTTTTATGTCCATCTTTACATCTGGTTTTTTACTCTCATATTTGCTCATTTTTAGTTTCTTATTCACAGCTTCTAACTTATAAATACCATTATTCCACTGACAATGTTCATCATATAATTCTAAAATAATATTACCTTCTAAAGCTACATTAATATCATTCATTGCTTCTACTGCATCAATAATTCTTACCATCCATGGATTATTGTTAATCTTTACTTCAAAAGGCCTCATTGGATCATTCAACCATGTCCAAAAATTAGTACCATATGGAACTCTTAATTCTATATGTGAAAATTGGTCTTTGTGCTTTGCAAAATATCTGAATAACATCACTCTGCTTTCTATGTCTTTCCAATACATTTCTGCCACAAAAATTTTTCCATTTTCTCCTGATCCTATTTTAATATACTTTGCTGCTGCCATAGTTTTATTATTTTTCTTTATAAATACTACAATTACACCACCATGATCTTCTATCCAATACTCCTTGGACATATTATTGAGAAAAACAAGTCCATGATGCTCCAACAAATCAAGTTCAAATTTAAATGCTTCAAATTCCTCTTGCACCTCAATAGCTCTTACTCTTTTCTCTTCCCATTCACCATTTATTTTTGATACATCTTTTAAATAATGAAAAAATCCATCTAAAGAAATTTTAACTAGCAAATTGTCATTTGTACCCACATACCCAAAAGAATTATAAAAACTTTCTTTAAAAGGATGTAATAAACTAATAGATTGATTTTTTTCTTTCATATCTATAAATGCTGATTTTATCAAGTCCTTTACATATCCCTGCAAACGATATTCAGGAAAAGTAGCCACATGGGAAACCCCTCCCATCTTCTTAATTACACCTCTCACTGACTGATTAAATGTATAGTTCCTTATCATAGCTACTAGTTTCTCTTCATCAAACATTCCTAATATTTCATCAGGAGTATAAAATGATAATTCATCCTTTGCTGGTTTAGTATCAGTCCACTGACGGCCTGTACAATATACGTGTAGCTCCCTTACTTGCTCAATATTCTCAGCTTTAATTTTTTTAATTTCCATAGGCATATTCTCCTATATATTTCTTTAGAGATTGCTCCATTCTGCTTTTCATTGATAATATGTCTATTAAGAATACATCCACCAAAAGTTTACCCTCCATCTGATATTCTTGTTTGGCAACTTGTCCACAAAATTTGTGATAAAACTGATTTGATGCTGCATAATGATGGTTATAGATAACAATCTTTTCCATACCCATAGACATGTAGAAACTCAATGTATAAATAATCATCATGAGAGAAATCCCCCTATTTCGCTGGTCAGGATATACCCAAATCCCATTTAACTCTATACCTTTTTCAGGTATATCAAAGGTTTCCGCAAAACTGCTAAAGGCTACTCCAAGCATCTTGTCATTTTCAAATGCTCCAATTAACAAGCGAACATCATTATTTTCTTTCCCTGTATGCATCCACTCTACCCAGAAGTCTAATTCTTGAGAAACTGAAAGGGTGTTTTCAGCCTTACCTGCCAACTCTTCCGTCCAGCACAAAATCTTTAATTCTAAGGCCTGCTGCATGTCAGATTCCTTTAATTGTCTAATTTCAATCATTGATTCATCCCCCCAATTATACAACTAATCTTATTCAATTACTTTTTCACTAGTATATATTCAAGATAAACTGATGTATTTTCTCTATCATCGATATTTCTTTTTACTGATTTCTTTTCCTTATATATAACTTCAAATTTTGTAAGGGCTTGCTCAATTTCGTTATCCTTATAATGACAATAGATCACTTCATCATTATCTTCAATTTGTAAAAACTCCCCTTCACCAATTTCTTTTCCTATGCCATAAGTATCACACTCTTTACCTAAAAAATTCACATAGCATAGTCCTCCAGGTTTTAACACTCTATAAAATTCTGATAAAGCAAGTGAGAAATCTTCTTTTTTCATATGAACAGATGTATTATAAGAATACAAAAAACTAAAAAACTCATTTTCAAAAGGTATTTTTCTCATATCACCAAATATGATATTTAAATCTTTATCTTGTTCTATACAAAATGCTCTTGCCTTTTCTAATTGTTCTTCAGATATTTCAATTCCATAAGTTTCATATCCAAATTCATAAAACAAAGAAAGAGGTGGATTAGAACCACCAGCACCACAGTCTAATATAATTTTCTCAGAGGAATTGTTATTACAATATTTTAAGAAATTATATAACGGAATAGCATTTATAAGGTTATGCATATTTTATTACCACTCCTTATATTTAAAATTTATACTATTTGTTTACTAATAAAAATAATCTATTATACTGTTCATGTTGATTATAGTAAATATCCTTTTTAAGATATATATGAAAATATTTTTCCAATATACTACACCATTTTTCTGTTTCTAAATTCCACAAGTATAATCCTGTTGTTTCAAGTAATAAATCATTGTCTAAGTGTGTAATGCCCCACTTCCACATCCATATAATCTACAATGCTATTTGTTCCACTACTTAACCACTTTAAAGCTTCATTTAAATCTGCTTGTCCCAAATCTGCATTTTCATATTTATTTGGTATTACTGCTTTAAATATATTGTCCCAAAGTATTTTTGTGCTATTATAATTCTCCATTGATATTTCTCCCTTCCTTCAATAGAGTTCTTCACTAGTGGACTTAGCTTACTACACGTTATGATTATAATCTTAGATTAGTCATTTCATATGATGGATGATACAGTCCTGTTGGTTCATAGAAATTATCTCCTATATAATGAAAATCTAAGCATACTAAAAGTTTTTTAGATCCAACATTATGTGGGTGATGTCCTGCAAAAAGCTTGTCTGCATTTAATTTAGAAAAACAATAATTGATTACTGCTTTTGCTGCTTCATGGGCATAACCTTGACCCCAGTATCTTTTACGAAGATGAAAACCAATTTCATATGAGTGTTGTTTAGATTTAAATGGGCGTGCACCACAGCAGCCAATCAGTTCTCCTGTTGTTATTTCAAATATAGGCCAATATTGAACATGAAAACCCTTGCCATTACAAATTTCAATATTTAAACGATTGTGAATATCATTTTCTGTAAATTCCCCTGTAGCACAAATAAATTTAGTAACATCCTTTTCTCCCCAAAGCTGATGTGCTAGTGTAAAGTCGCAATCTGACCAATTTGAGAAACCTATACGCTCTGTTTTCATAAAGTAATCTCTCAAACCTTTCACCTCCTATTATGTGGATAATATTTCTATGGCAGTATGATACTTCCTATTAATAGGTTAGCTTATTTATTCTATTTTCATCTCAAATAATGCAAATGCTCCACCATTATCTAATAAGAATTTATCAACTATCTCAAATCCTAGACTCTTATAAAGATTACATAATTTCTTATTAGTCCATCCTGTATCTAATCTTAAGTATTTAATATTTCTTTTTTTACATTCTTCTATTGCAAATTTAACCATTTTGCCTAGTAGACCCAGTCCTGCATACTCTCTTCTCACGCACAGTTTATGTATATATCCAGCTTCATTTTCCTTTGAATTTGGCCAAAAGAAAGTATCACTCCATTGCAATATCATACAACATGCATTAGCTCCTGAAACTTTTCCCACACAAAAATCTTCTTCCATAACATTTACCATTAATTTTTCTTTTGTAAGGTGTTCATCCTTCCATACATTTAATCCAACAGAGCGTCCCCAAGAAGCGACTTCTTTCATAATATTAATTACATTATCAACTTCTCCGGTAGATACGATAAAATTCATATTTCTCCCCCTCAAATTTGTAATCTGACACACCATAAATTGTCATCAACTTAATTTAAAATTTTCACTATATAAATATAAAGATATTTACATTTTATTTTTTCTTCAATAATGTTGTCCACATAAAAGATTTTCCAAATATATTGTCATTTTCGATCTCTTTCATCTCTCTAAATTCAAGTATATTGAAGTGTAGTTTTAAAATTGTTTTTAGCTTATACTCAGAAAATCCAAGTCCACCATGCATTGAATAATCTCTATACACATCATAATCAGATATATTTGCACCTCCGTTTAAATTAAAACAGTTCATGGAAAAATATCCATCTGGCTTTAAAAGTTTTAAAACAGCACTTAGGTATTGATTTCTCCTATGAGGTTTTATATGATGAAAACATCCTGAATCATAGATAAAATCAAAACTCTCTGGTTCACATTTAAAGTCAAATATTGATTGGCATAAAAAATTCACTTCTATAGATTGTTCTTTCGCCAATTGTTTTCCCCATTCAATAGATGTTTTTGAAAAATCAATTCCATAAACTTCAAACCCTTTGTGTGCAAGATATAATGAATTTCTACCATTTCCACATCCTATATCAAGTGCTTTTCCTTGTTTTAATAAATCTAACTCAAAATATGAAGCAAGGTTTTCATCAGGAATATTTTTAAAGAATGGAATTGCTTTTTCCTTATAAGAATAAAAATTGCTCCACCACTCATTATCCCGTTTCTCTACTAAATTATCTAACATATCAAGTATGTCATTTTCACTTTTAATAATCTCTGAATTGATTTTTTCTATCACACATATTCCCCCCTATACATTTATAACGGATATCAATCATTAATTTTCAAAGAAAAATATATCTCCCATTATCATCTCTCAATTGTAATTTTATCCCAATGTTCCAAGGATTTAGACATAGTTAAATGTATATATCATCTATTTGGATTTTCATTAGGAAAACAACAAATTACTGTATCGAGATACTCAATACCACAAAAATATTCACATATTGAAGTATTTTTCACTGCACATTTATGTGTATTAGAACCTTCTTTTTCATTCCAAGGACAACGACTTTGCTTCCAATCAACCTTGTCATTACTTGTTAAATCTATGTCCATATTTGCACCTAAAAGTTTTTTTATTTTTTCTTTCATAATCTTTACTCCTATTTGCCTAAATCAAAACTTAGTTAATATCTTCAAAGCTTCATTAACCATTATTAAAATATTATTAGTAATGTTTTAGAAGTTCATATTAAATCATCTTTGATATACAACTTTATAGTTTAACAAATTAACTTTTCATAAAAGAACAGAAATCCATCTTCTGATTGTCCAGTTTTTTTATAACCAGCTTTTTCATATAAATATTGATTTCTTACACTATAATAAGGAGTTCCCAATATCCATCTTTTTATCTGCGGATGCATTTCTTCCATTAGACTCATAGTCTTAAATCCAAAACCTTTATTATGATATTTCGGATGAATACATAGATCTTCCAATTCATAAAACTCTTGTTCTACTCCGTGTAGCCAAAAGAATCCAATTATATCATTATCAAGGATAATCTTATAGCATAAATAGTTTTTAATAAGTCTTCGTGTTTCTTCTTCTGAATCATATCCTGGAGGACCACCATCCCTTCCTGGTCCAAATCTACTTGTTTCATCATTATATGCAAATTTCTTAATTTCAGTTATAACTTTAGAATCTGTTAATTCTGCCTTTACAATGTTAATCATATTCATATTTCCTCCCCAACTATCTACTTTAATTCATGTTATAATCTATAACTACCTTATAAATAATATAGATGTCTTAATACCGCATATTGAGAATCCACATTTTTTATACATATCCTTTGCTGTATCGAAATTGTCTGTTATTAAGTATGCTATATCAGCTCCTGCATTAAGAGATTCTTCTAGCAATTTATGCAACATAGAAGTGCCATATCCTTGTTTTTGAAATTCCTCAATAATATCAAAATCCTCAATCTTTGCAATGCCATCTTTTATGAAAAGCTCACACTTACCTATAGGTTCCTTTCCCTTGTAGCAAACATAAAGGTTCAAATCAGGATTTTCCTTATATACCTCCATCTTTCTTTTGCTTCTTTTTATAGCAAACTCTTCTCCCATAGCTGCCTTATTGGCCTGTACATCAGCTTTGTATCCAGCATCAAGTATTTCAAGAGTATCTGCTTTTAAAGCTATGCAATCATCTTTTACTTTTAATTTCTTAAAATCTTTTGGCTCTATAGCCATAAAACAGTATTCTGTAATCTCAGGCTCTTGAATCAAGTTTTTTAACTCATCCCATTTCACACTATAATCCATCATGATATGTAAATGTTCATTATTTGACTTTTGCATTTCACCAAGCTTATTTTCAATAAAGCTTCTTAGTTCCCCCATCTCCATTGACTCTTTAAGAAAAGTGAAATTATGCATGTACATATCAAGTAGTTTTTTGTCTGTGAAAATGATTGATTTCTTCAGTTCAGCATAATCTGAAAAACATTTTATATATTTCAATTCAGTTTCCAAAATTTTTTCATATAATTCTGCCTTCATAATATAAATCTCCTTAACATATCTATTTTTGAATAATTACTATATATTTAAATTAATTACAAATAATTCTTTAAGAAAATTATAACATATAATTTTAATGAAAGTCCCAAAATATATCACATTCTTCTAATTTCTACTATTCTGTTTCCAACATCAACTATTTACATTTCAATGTTTGAATTGTAATATAGCTTGGTTATTAAATGAAAAAATATCACACATTCCTTTTAGAACATGTGATATTTAAACTAATTATAATTAGTATTATTAAAAATATTTTAGGATTTACTTAATAAATTTACCTATTGCATCATTTAAATCTGTGAGAACTTTTTTATCTCCTGTTTCTACAGCATCAACAACACAATTTTCAATATGATCTTGTAAAATTATTTTACCAATATTATTAATTGCAGATTTTACTGCTGAGACCTGTACTAATACTTCACTGCAATCTCGCTCATCCTCAACCATCTTTTTCACTGCCTCTAAATGTCCTATAGCTCTTGATAATCTATTTATTACAGCTTTAGTATTTTTATGTGTATGGTTATGTCCATTTTCATCACTCATAAATTTATCTCCTTTTGTTTTATTTTAATTATATGTTAATTTTCTGCCATTTTCCATTTAAGAAACGTTTTAGCAAAATAATACCTCTAATTGTAATATCTAAAGCATACCCAAGCCATACTCCCAATAATCCCAGCCCAAATGTTACTCCTAGTAAATATCCAACTATTACTCTCCCACACCAAATTCCTATTAGTGTTGCATACATTGGAAATTTTGTATCTCCAGCACCTTGCAACGCGCTGGTAAATACTTGGGTAATTGCTGCAAATGGCTGAAATAACGCAATCAACCTTAATACTCTTATAACCATTTCTTGTATTTCTTTTGCATCTGTAAAAATCATTGCAAATTGTGGGGCAAATATAAAAAATATAATTCCAATACAAATCATAAAAATAGTTGCAATGAAATCCGATAAAAAAACAATATTTTTAGCTTTATTAGTATTATCTTCACCAAGACTTATACCAACAAGAGTAGCTGTAGCAACCCCCAAACCCATTGCAGGTATATAGGAATAGCTTTCAATATTGCCTGCTATATTATGGGCTACATATGCTGATATACCAATAGAAATAATCATGCTATTGTATACTAATTGACCTAATCTCATAACTAATTTTTCAATTCCAGCTGGTATTCCAATTCTCATTATGGATTTTATTATATCTTTTTTAATCTTTATATTTGTCAAATCAAGCTTGATAACACTACCATTTACTAGTTTTAATAAAAGAATTAAAACATTTACTATACGTGAGATAGTTGTAGCTAAACCTAACCCTAGAATTCCTAATCCTAATCTCATAAAAATATAATTTAAAATTATGTTTAATATATTAGCAACACCCGTTGCTATCATTGGTGTACTAGTATCTTTAGTTGCTCTTAAACAACTTGATAGAATAAGTGATAAGCAAAGGAGTACTGATGGTACTGCAACAACCATATAATATGGTACTGTATAACTTAATATTTCATTTGAAGCACCTGAAATCATTAATATCGGTTTATAAAATATTAAATTGACTGCTCCAACCAATATTCCTATTATGATACCTAATATATTGGATTGTTTTATGGTCGCATTGGCTTCCTCAAAATCACATCTCCCAACATTTCTTGAAATAATTGCGTTAGTTCCTATACTTATAGCAGTATAAAAAGCAATGAACACATTAACAATTAAATTAGTTACACTAATTGCTGCAATTGCACTATCATTAATCTGTCCTGCAAAGTAGGTATCTACCGTTCCCAGTAGTGTTTGAAGAATATTTTCTACTATTACAGGAATTGATAATAAAAATATAGTAATAATATTATCTTTATTTTTCTTTACCCAATTCATTCTATCCCTCCTTATATCATCCCCCCATAGGGGATAATATAAGGGTATCATTTATTAAAATACACTTCAAGGATCTTTGTAAAATTATCCATTTAACTTCTATAATACCAAACTTAAAATATTTTCTTTGACTTTATTAACGCATATGATAAATTAATCGCCTATATTCAATACCATTTTGCATGGTTATTATATGTAAATTATACCATATAAATTATAGGTAGCTTATTTATAAATTAATTATTGAAAAATAAAAATACCGTAAAATTCATCACTAAATTTCACAGTATTTTAGAAACCCATTTATTCTTATATCAATTTTATCTATATGAAGAATATGTTTTTGTTTTGTAATTATTTAGCAATCTTAGATAATGATTTGCTTCTCTTAGAACATGATCTCCTAAGAGTGGTAAAATTATGGACTTAATCTTACAATTTAATAATCCTTCTGTTCCTTTCATCTTGAAATCTCTAATATCTTTAGTGGCCTCTCTACTCTCCTCAGTTACAGTGGATATATGTGCTAATGAAATTGTATTATCGTGCATAGTAAGTGCTTCTTCTGTCAATCTATCAAATTGCTTACCAAACTTGTTAGCAACATTAAATAATTCCTCTTCTGTTGGATCTAAAAAGCCTCTAATAAATTTAGAATGCTCAGCCATAATTCTGTTCCAGAAAGCTTCCTGATCAACCATTTCCTTATTAATGTCCATCTCAACTCTTTCCTGTAACCTTCCTAACATTCTAAGATAGAACATTGCTTCTCTTAAAATATGATCCACTAAAAGTGGATAAGAACCTGTAAACATCTTGCACTTTAATACATTTACTTTTATTTTATTTTTTAACTTAGCTGTTTCATTTACTACAGGAATAATCTCTTTATTTAAATAAAATACTTCTTCTGATAAACCATCTAGAGTTTTACTATTTTGATAATCTCCTAAAGATAATTCCATTTCAGTTGTATTTGTATTGATATTAATTCCAGTGTAAAATTCTGTAGCTCTTTCTGCTTCTAGTGTATAGTTTGTAATTATTTCTCCTGTATTACCAATGTTTGGATCGATAATTCCACTAGATAATTTTATAGTCTTTCTAAGCAATCCATCTAGTTGTTCCTTTAACATATCTGCATAATGAAGGTAATTTTGAGATCTAGGCATTAACGATGCACCAACAAAAACTAGATGCTCCTTCATTATTCTTAAAAAGAATAGATTTAATTCTAGCGATTGTTTAATAAACTTCTCCTTAGATAACATATTTTCTCCCTTTAAATAATACTTCATTAACAATATATGCTTATACCTATATACTGACATTGCAATTTAATTAATTTTTATTACAAAATATACTAATACACCTTGTTAATATTAAATTTACCACAAATTACGTTCTTACTGGTTGTTTTTCTTTTTTGCCATTTTATACTTTTGGTAAAGAATATCTTTTAAAACTAAAACAGTATTTACGTCATCAAACCCAAACTCAATTTTAAAAGCATCATATAACTCAGATATTTTCTCACTATAAGTATATATTCCTTTTATCCCTTGATATGAAGCCAAAATTGGATACTTTTTACTCCACGCACCTGTCCAGTCAATTTCATCAACTATCATTTCAATGCCAGTAACATCACCACTAATATGGCTTCCACTAATAAGATAATCATAACTTACATTATAAAGTTGACTTAGTAATTTTGCTTTAATAAGTTCAGGAACCGTTTGGTCGGTCTCCCATTTACTTACCGTTTGTCGAGATACACCTAATTTCTCTGCAACATCCTCCTGAGATAAACCTTTCTTTTTACGTAAATATAATAATTTTTCGCCTAATGACATAACTATCACCAGCCTTTCCTAAAATCCAAGTTAACTTGTAGCTATAGTATACTAAACACTAAACACCTTTTCTATCAAGTTAAAATGGAAATTTGTCAACTAAACTTAACATTCTAACTCTCTCGTATTTCCTTATCAACCCTAAAATATTTAATTTAATCGTAATTATTTATCATGCTCTCTTCATTAATGGCAGTATCTCCACTTACCTTTTCATCAGATTCCCCTTTAGACTTCATTAATTCATTAATGTATAAAGAATCTGCTATTGTTAAGCATTTCACTCTTGCCAATAATTCCTTTGATGCAGATTTTGCTGGAATACTCTTTATACACTTAGGTGGATTTTTACCATCACTAACATAAACTTTTATAATACCACCTTCAAGTATGTACTCTATTTTCCTTTTACCTGATGTTTTTATTTCAGTATTACTAGCTTTTGATTCTTCCAATAATTTCAAAAATTTTCCTTTTGAATTTTGCTTTTTATTTCTATCTTCATAATTTTTTATATAATAATTATTTAAAGTAACTTTCATTATGAATACTCTCCTTAAATTTATAATTTAATTGAAATACTATTAATCTATATTAACTTGTCCATAATGTTCACCAGCACATTTTATAATAGCAGAACTTTCACTAATCCATTCAATTGTATATTGTCCACTTGAAAAATTATTAAGCCCCTCTACCCTATTCCAGTTTACACTTCTCTTAAATAACCAATACTTTTTTTCATATATAGTACTATAACCATCTAATAGTGATGATTTTTCAACAACTATTATAGTATTTGATCTATTAGGAGCCTGAAAATATAACTCCTTTTTAGAAAGGAACAATAACTGAGAAGTTATAACTAAAAGTGAGATCGCTATAAACACCATATATCCAATCACTTTACTAGATTGTGTTTCTTTAATTATATATAAAATAACAAGATATAACCCCAATATAATTAAAGCTGTATTAGTATAACTTCCAATTAGTGATAGATTGAAAGCTAATTTTATAGCTATCAATAAAATTATCATTAATATATAAGTTATAGAAATTACATTAAATAAACAGATTTTTTTCATCTAAATATTACCCCTATATCTTTCTACTAACTTGTAAGTCAAATTCTGGCTTTGTAACATTTGAACATTCTTATCATTTTCAACTACTCTTGCTCCTGTAACAATATGTGTTAGCATAATCATATATATCACTCCTTAATCAATTACTGATCATTACTTTTCATG
Organism: Clostridium sp. UBA5712; assembly: GCF_002419845.1. Classification (NCBI taxonomy): domain Bacteria; kingdom Bacillati; phylum Bacillota; class Clostridia; order Eubacteriales; family Clostridiaceae; genus Clostridium; species Clostridium sp. UBA5712. The sequence continues at coordinate 275,622 of NZ_DIGW01000017.1, forward strand.
ATAAAAATAAATTACATAGAAATATTGAGCTTATGAGGTTTTATTTCTTTTACAGGCATAACATCATTCTCTTACAAAAGAATAACTCTTTCTAAATCCCATGTTCGTTCTAAAACTATTTCTTTGATAAAAGTCGTCCGCTCCATCCGTTGAAAGTAAATCTAATCTTGTATTCGGATATAAATTATGACATATATCAATTAAAGCTTTTCCTATGCCCATTCCTCTATAACTAGTGTCAACTATAATTTCAGCTATATAAGTAGTAATTTCTCCATCTGTTAATGCACGAATTAATCCAACTATTATGTCTCCATCTAATGCAACAAGTGTAATATTAGAATTTTCCCATGCCTTTAATGCATCTTCTGATCTTTTTAAGAATGTCATCCATCCTTGTTTCTCATATAATACTTGAATAGAAGAAAAATCTGTTTCTTTAAATTGCCTAATATAAATTCCTTTTGGTAATTTTAATTGTCTAATTAACTCTTCCGTTAAAATAAATTTATTCATAAAAGAATTCCTTTGTAATATTTATAAGTTTAGCAATTTCATTGAATTATCAAAATGAATGCCAGACATATTATTTACTCTTGCAATATATTTATTAACTTCATCAATTTCACACCACATAATATCATCAACTTCATTAGAATTATTAAATGATTTTGCCTTAACAAAGGCAATGAATCCAGCCATTATTAATTCATTTGGTTTAAAGTAATAGCTTTCTACATACTGCATTTTTTCAACTTGTTGACCTGTTTCTTCTAAAACTTCTCTTATTACTGTCTCTTCCAATGTTTCACCATTACTTACATAACCAGAAACTACTCCCCAATGAGTTTTGGAAATATAATTTTGCTTTAATAGCAATATTTGATTATTTTCGTTAATAACTAGAACTTCAACACAGCTGGCAGGGCCATCAAAATATGGTTTATCACAATCTATACAATATCTTACTAATCCTTCATCCCCAATACTTTTTTCGTCTAATTCTTTACCACATATAGGACAATAAATAAATTTCATAAAAGAATTCCCCTTTATATCTTTCTACTAACTTGTAAGTCAAATTCTGGCTTTGTAACATATGCTAGATATTGAACATTACCATCAAAATCTAAATATGCTTGAAAACGTTGACGAATAGATGGTGATGTAATCATATCAAGAACTTTATCCTTCTTTACCCAACGTGATTCTGAATTCTCATCTGAAATACATAAGTCACCATCTACAAATGTACAAATAAAATCCATCATCACCTTTGTAGGTACTGTCTTAACTCCATTATATCCTTCATGTGTGGCTGTATTTGAGGAAATAGCAAAAAGTTTTTTTACTGTAACATTAATCCCACTTTCCTCTTTTATTTCTCTTACAACTGCATCAATAACGTTTTCTCCGACTTCAACTTGACCACCAGGAAAAACCCAGCCCCCATGATGAGTTTTGACTAATAAAATCTCTTCTTTATCATTTTCAACGACTCCTGCTCCTGTAACAATATGTGTTGGCATAATCATATATATCTCTCCTTGGTAAATTACTAGCAATTACTTTACATAATAAAAATTAACTATAGTCTAGCCTTTTATTTTCCTCCATGAACTTTCTTCTAATCCATCTGCTTTTAGATACTTACAGAATCTTTCAAAGCATCCCATCATAGCAGCTATAGCCTCTTCTGTTACTTGATAGTTCTCTTCCCACCACCAATTTTTTATTATCAATGGTTCATTTCCTCGATGTATTTCAGGTTCAAATCTTGCTACAAGCTTATCTCCATATAAAACTGGTAATACATAATATCCATACTGCCTCTTTGAAACAGGTTTATATACTTCCCAACTATATTCAAAATCAAAAATATCTTTAACTAACTTTCTGTCCCAAAGAAGATTATCAAGTGGAGCCAGAAAACTTGCTTTTTTATCAATACTAGAATTAAGATTATCTAACATTGATGTATCGTCAGCCCTTATATAAAAAGTTTCATTTAGTCCTTCTACTTTTACAAGTATAAGCTCACCATCCTCTAGTAGTTCCTTTAATATTTTCTTTCTAAGATTTTTATCGGATACAAAATGACCAAGCCATCCTCCACCATTTCTATCCCAGTAGATCCCTATGCTTCCTATCCTTCTTTTAACATACCACTTATAAAAATCATTATCATTATTAAAAGGTTCCTTCACATCCAGTAGCTCTTTTGGCAATAGGTTTTCTATCAAGTCATAAACCTTTTGTGTGTTCTTCTTTTCTTTAACGCCCAAAATTCCGCTGTTCCACATATAGTCCATGGTAGCGCTGGAAAGTTTCCCATGACCCCAAACTCCACTTTTTACACGTCCAATATCCAGCTTTGAAGGCAAGGTAGCACCATTTTTCTCTATATATTCTTTTGCTGCATCCACATGATTAATTGCTTCAATTGAACTTCTATGATGCAATACTCTCTCAATTTCTTCTTTTCTTCTTAATCTCACTTTTTCAAAATAAGGCCAGTCTTTAACGGAATAGATAGCCATCATCTTATCCCAGCCATCTATGAGTTCTCTTTTATTATAAAGAAGAGTTTCTAGCATCATAGGGTTATAATTTTCAACTCTGGACTGAAGCACCAAATCAGCATTTCTCCCTACCATATTTAAAGGATCATATTGTATGCACCCTACTCTATTTATAAAATTCTTAATACCCTCTTCACCCTTAAAAGATTTTGGTGAAGATAGCCCCTGATACATCACCAGGAATTTTCTCAATTCACCCTTTGACATAGTAATTTTTTTCATATTACTTCCTCACTAAAATTTTTATTTATTATATTTTCAATTTTAAGATTAAATTTTAAAACAAATTATTCTGAAAAACTTCTTATAATAATTATAATTACATGAAAATATTGAGCTTATGAGGTTTTATTTCTTTTACAGGCATTACAACTTCAACAAAACCAATTTCTTCATATCTACTGTTTGGAAAAACCTCATAGTTTTCGATTACGTATTTTGTAGCTTCCACTAATGCTGATTCTTTATCTTCACTTCCCAGCATAACGGCACAATGAGGTACCCATTGTCCAGCTGTGTAATATTCCCAACCACTATGATCACAAAATGCAAAAGTTTCGTGTATATTTTTATGTAAAGCAATTAATTCACCACATACAACTGGTGCAAGATATACAGTTCTAGTATTATTAAACACCCCAATACTAGAAAGCAAAGCGGGAAATGATTTTGTATCCTTAGCTATTTCTTTTAATAACTTGTCACACTTTTCAATATCAATATCATTAAATATAGCTATGGTAATATGAGGACGAGTCTTCCATTCTAAATATTTTTCACTGATTCTCTCTCTTGCAATTCCTTTAGCCAATTTAAGAATTTTTTCCTCTGTTTCCTTATCAAAATATAATTCTATTGCATATTTCATACTAATTCTCCTTCCATATGTAAATATATTTTATTATAAATCTACTTATAAATTTCATGTTGTTCAAATATAAAAATCGCTGAAACCCTTGGTATGACAACAACTATTTAAATAGTTAAATAGTTGTATAGTTTCCTATGTAACTATTTTCATATATAAATAGTTACATATTTATTTTATTCTACTTAAAATTTAAAATAATTTCATTAACATAGTCATTCATAACTGTTCTATATTCTTCAGGTCTGTAGTCCATAGATTTTATCAAATTAATCATCTCTTGGGCTGAAATAAATTTAACATCGTCTACCTCTGACTTTTGTAAGGTTAAATCTGAAGTATCAATATCTTTACATAATACAAAAATATCAATGAAATGATTGTATTTTTCCCATAAAACTCTTTTAAGAAAAATTATATCATCTATTTTTATACCTAATTCTTCATGTATCTCTCTAATAATAGCCTCTTTACTTGTTTCTCCAGCTATAACGTGTCCCATGTGAATATCCCATCCACCAGGTAAGAACTGTTTTGATTTTGATCTTTTCTGAATTAAGAATTCTCCCTTTGAGTTATGTATATATGCATGTGCTCCTAAATCATATTGTCCTTCTAAAAGCTCTTCATCTTTTGGTGCTATTTTACCACTTCTACTACCATCTCTATTTAAAACATCAAAATACTCCACTAATACTTCCCCCTTATGCAGCTTAACATTTCTTCTACAACTTTTAATACGATATTTAGATAAATCTCTTTTCAATTTTAATTCATATTATATGGTATATTGTAAATGTAAATCATTAACTTTAAAATTCTATTTCAAATCTACTATTCTTTGATTAAAGCATAGTGTAGATGATCTTCCCATTTCCCGTTTACTTCTAAAAACTTATTTGCCATACCTTCATATATAAATCCAAGTTTCTCTAAAACCCTTATTGATGCTTTATTATTTGGCAGCGCATATGCTTCAATCCTGTGTATTCCATATTCTTCAAACATAATCTTAATCCCAGCTTTAACTGCCTCTGTCATTATACCTTTACTAGCTACATCTTTGTCTGATTTATATCCAATATGACATGATAAGAAATCATAAGGTACAATATTATAAAAGGTTACCTGTCCAACAATCTTATCATAGTTTCCCTTATTAAATACCCAAAGTCTAAGAAAGCTTCTATTTTGAATATACTTAAAATCTCCTCTTAATTCCTCTGTCTGAAAGTCGACAGTGTAAAATTCATTTTCTCTTTGCGGTTCAACCTGGCTAAAAAACTCTCTATTTCGTACTACATAATCTACCACTTTATCGGAATCATTTTCATCTAATATTCTTAAAACTAACCTTTCAGTCTCGTAAGTTGATTTCATTAATCTTCTCCCTTCTTGATAAAATCTTATAGTTAAATAAATCAATTATAGTTATAGATTTTCATATGATTTTTACAGCATAGCCTAAAATCATATGAAAAGTATAGTAATCTAAATCAACACTATGCATATTTGTCATTTAACTAGCTCATATACTATTGGCTTAGACTATAAATTAATTTTTCAGGATTTAGTATTTTTCCCTTATATTTTTCTGTTCCTTTTTCTATTTGTCTGCTATCTCCTGTTGCAAGAGCTTGTTTCCAAAATTCTTCTGGCGTAATATCTAGTTTTACTTGACAAGCTAAAGCATAAAGTCCAGCAACATAAGGCATACACCAGCTCCATCCCCCTTCTCTATAAAATACATAATCCTTCTCTCCTGTAGGGCTAGCCACTGTTTTAGAATCAATAGGAATAAGTAGTAATTCTTCTGGTTTGTCCATATTAAATTTCTCTTCATAATACTTATTAAGTTCATCAATATGCTCTATTTTTGACATCCACTTTTTCCATTCTGTAACTTTATAATTAGAAATATCATCTTTATCTGCAAGGGAATCTATATCTAATCCATGGAAATAAAACTTATCCTCATATGTGTCAAACATATTTACAGTTATAACAAATATATTTTCTTTAATTGCTTTTTTAATTGCTTCTATAAATTCATTATACCCCTTACTTTCAGGCTTGCATCCTGCTGATATAGATAAAACTCTTATCTTATCATCCTTTGGCAAGGATTTATTTACTTCAATAATTCTTTCAATTGCTTTTGCTGTCCAAGAAAAGTCTAGTTCCATTTCACTATTAACAAAGTTATAGTTTTCACATGCTATAAAATACAAATCTGCTTCCGATGCAACTCCAGTATTCTTACCTGCTGCAATGGATGCCACTGCTGGAGCATGCATCTGTGCCTCTTCTGGTTCATAATGAATTTCTTCATACATCTTTACTCTATCAAGATATTCCTCATGATTTACTAAAAGAGAATAATCGATAAATGCTATGTTTATGCCCTTACCAGTTATTCCTCTTTCATGAAGTTTTTTTATTTCAAGACCTGGATTTTTATGAAACTCTAAAAAACTTTCAGGGTTAAACTCCTCTGGAAGTTTCCCAGGCCATTTTGTTTTACTATCAAACACTGAATTTAAAAGCCTATCTTTCTCCCCATATAAGTCAAGATTCTCAAGGTCATATCCTCTTAAATCACTACTATTTTTTCCCCACTCATCTTTGAGTTCTTCAATGTTATTTATACTCCCTCTTCCAAAATCAGCCATGTATGGAAACCTTTCAATTTTCACCTCTTCTTTAACATTATCATTAGTAGAAATTTTTTCTTTGCTGTTAACTTTATTATTGCAGGCAGTTATATTTATTACAAATACTGCTACCAACAACACTATTGCTAACTTCTTTTTCATTTAATATCCACCCTTTCATTTTTCTCTACAATATTATCATCTTCCTTAGTTAGTACCGTTGCCTCTGGATTTCTTAATATATAATTTAGCTTATCTTCCCATCTATCATGCATATCAAAAAATGCTCTTCTCTATTTATAAACTCAAATCCAAATTTATCAAATATACTTTTCATTCTCTTATTTGAGCCCATTGTATCAGCATATATGCATTTAAGTTTTAATGTATTAAATACATAGTCTATTGCCAATTTAACTGCTTCAGTTCCATACCCTAATCCCTTATAATTATTATTGGCAAGGGTAATCCCAAGTTCACATCTGCTTTTTTCATAATCAACTCGTTTAAAAGATAATTCTCCAATGATTGTTCCATCCCTTAAAAAAATTCCAACCCTAGGATACCATGATTCCTTTTCTATGATAGAATCATACTTTTTATCAACCTTTTCTTTATCATAAATATAGGTATTTGGATCCATAATTGGATCTGTAACATAGGATTTATAGTGTTCATGATATTCATCTCTAGTATATGTTTTTAAATAAATCTTGTCTCCTTCAATTCTAATCATAGACTCCTCCTTAAAATAAGGTATACCTCCAGCTTTCCTAGCTTTACAGTTCATGAAGATTATTAGTTAACCTTTTTGACCACATAAAATATTTTATATGACTTATCATCAATTGGAGATAATCTAAAATCTTTATACCTATTCATTATTTCAAAGCCAGAATTTATAAGAAACTCATCCATTTCTTCAACAGTATATGCCCTTTGAATATGTGTTTCACATTGATTATCACCAAAGTCAAAGACAGTTTTACCTATTTTACTTACCTTATCATATTCTAATATTTGTTTGAATTCTATATTATCAAACTTTCTATCAATTATTCCAAAATGCCTTTCTTCATATAAAACTGGAGTATTAATATCAAATATAAAAATTCCGTTATCCTCTAAATGTAAAAAAACATTTTTTAAAGTTTTTTTCATGTCTGAATCTGTTACTAAATAATTTAGTGCATCAAATGCACAAGTTATAAGCTGAAATTTTTTATTCAAAGTGAAATTTACCATATCTGCAACTGCAAATTCTATTCCCGTTGTAGTCTCCTTTGCTACATTAATCATATCTTCTGAAATATCAATTCCACTAACTTCAAAATTTTCATTATATAATTTCGATGCTAGTATGCCTGTACCACAAGCAACATCTAACACAGATTTAATATTTAGATTGTAAATATTAATTACATTGCAAATTAAATCTCCGTATTTAATACTATCTTTTCCCCAACCTTTTTTATAAAACTTTGCCAATTTCTCATAAGGTTTCATTGATTATACTCCCCCTTTTTACTTCACAATATAATCTACAGATTGTTAATAAATCTATGTATTGTAATTTATAAACATATGTTCTTATAGTGTTACACAAACTTTAAAAGTTCGTGAAAGCTATTAATTACATAATCATATTCTTTAACTTCCCCAAAACCATATTGTGCATAAATAAAAGGTATATTAGCAATTCGTGATGCTTTTAAATCTCCCTCAGTATCACCAACATATACTGAACTAATTAAGTTATTTCTTTTTATTATTAGTTTTATATTCTCACCTTTACTTAAACCTGTTCTTCCTACATTCTCATAATCTATAAAATATTTATCTAACTTATGTGATTTAAAAAAGGCTTCTATATATCCACATTGACAGTTACTAACAATAAATAATTTATATTTTTTAGATAATTCCTTTAAAGTTTCCTCTACCCTATCATATAGAATTGCACCATGTTTGCCTAAATGATTACATTCATCCTTACAGCAATGCTTAACTATTTTAAGTCTATTTTTTTCTTCTAAATATGGGAAAAACTTCAATGCAACATCCTCTATTACTAACCCCATAACACCCTTCATATCATCTAGCGTAAGTTTATTTATCACCTCATCATAGTTACCTATAGTTTTATTCCATGAATCTATAACACTAGATGTTGAGTCCCATATAGTTCCATCTAAATCAAAAATAATACTATCTATGTCCATATTTTTACACCTCATTTAACAGAATAAATGTATTTAACTCTATAAATCTAAAGCCATAATTATTTCATCTTCATCTACTTCTCCTGTATGAAGAAAGCCTAACTTTGTATAAAGATTTTTAGCAGCAATATCACCATCACAGTAACATAAAACTATTCTGCTGTATTTTGCATTATTTCTCATCAGTTCTATTGCTTTGAATACCGCTTCTTCTCCATATCCATTTCTCTGATATCTTCTATCAATCATCATTTGATCAAATACAAAGGCTTGTAATTCATCACACTCTCTATACATTAATAATCCTACTATTTCACTATCATTATATATTGCTTTAGCTTGACTTCTTTGAGGTCTAAAAACATAAGCTCTAGCCAAAATACCAACATTAGAGCATACATAATGTTGCTGTTCTTTTTCCACTTCTAGTAAGTTAACATCTCTCCAATTTTTCTCCGTAACTTCTTTTAAAAGTATCATTAAACTCCCTCCCTAGCATTCTCCAGAAACAGTAATCTTAATAAAATTATACCATATTACACCGGATTATCATCCATATATTTGTATATGTAGTAAAATTAGAAAATAAAAAAATATCGTATACTCATTTCTGAATAATCCGATATTTTATAACCTTACTATTTAATATAATACATGTTCAACTCTAAAGTACTTCCACAATTACTTTCTGCTTTATTGAATCCACCTTCTATTCCACCTAGAGCTTTAACTAACTGAATACTATTAGGATTACGACGATCTGCCTCATAAATAAAATAATCTAAATCCATATGTTCACGAAAAAAGTTAGTTAGACCAGTAATAGCTTCATATCCATACCCCTTACGTTGCTCATTCTTTCGTATCCATAAACCCACCTCAGGAGTCTTAGTATCTATCAGATGAATCTCTATACTTCCAATGAATTTATATTCCTTATCTAAAATACAACACACCAAATTTGTTCCCATTTCTTTAAGTTCTGTAAACTCATCAATAAATTTTCTTGTACTATCTAGGCTTTTAAAAGGCTCTGGATACTGGTATTTTGTTATTTCATCATTAAATTCAGTAAAATAATCATATGCAAATTCTTCTGAAATAGGCACAAGAAGTAACCTACTTGTTTCTATATTAAATCCTTTTTCATTAATAATATCCTTTATCATTCTTACCTCCGTTATATCTGAAAAACCAAATATCTTATCTAACTCATTTATCTACACTAGAGTTTTATCAACCATTATTTTTTGTTTCTTAACTATTTAGTTGAATTATGTATTATAACTGTTTCAAATCATTAACAGTCATTCCCTTTAATCTAGTACCATGGTTTTCACTATCAAAGTGAACATTACTATGTTTAGGATACATAAATTCGATCATTGCGAAGTTTGCAACATCAACTAAAAATTCTGTATTACCAGTTTCTTTATACTTTTTTAATCTTATTTCTAGATTTTCAACTGAATTAATTAAACCCTCACCATAGTTATTTTTTATAGGACCGTATTTATGATAACTGACGAACATTCTATTTTTTCTTAGTTTATCAAATTCTTCACTATATTCTGTCTGTAATACTTGTTCTATATCATTCATAATTTTCTCCTTAACTTTGCTTCACTATCTTAGAAATGCATCATTCATAAAAATATCATGAACTATTTAATATTGTTTATTCTCTTTTTTTATATTTACTTACTAACATCCATACAAATAGTTCAGGCATTAAATTTAATAAGCTAATCATATTTATTCATATGTATGTTCTGAAAAATAAGCAATTTCAATAAAACCATTTCTTTCATATAACTTTTTAGCACCAGTATTTGACTTAGCTACTCGAAGTCTTATGTTTCTAATAGATTCATTCATACTCATATTTCTAATACAATGTGCTAATATATAACTTCCATATCCTTTATTTTGAACTGTAGGTTTAACTACAATATCAGTTATATAGTTTTGGCAGAAAATATATGCACCTACCAACTCATTATTTATCCAGAATGAACGTACTTGGCTATGCTTATCTAAATCAATAAGCTTTTTGTAAAATTGTTCTTCATTTATGGCATTAGTATTTACCCGCCAACCATTATCTTTATATAACTGATAATATGAACTATCAAATAAGTTAATAAATTCTTTTAACATATCACTTTTGAATCCTTTATCAATTAAATTACAACAATTTAAATTAGGTAACTCTTTACCAATGAATTCAAGATGATATCCTTCAACATCTACTTTAAAACCTAATTTTCTTACTTCATTAATTATTTTTAGATTATTCCCGTACACGTTAAAGCATATTTCTTTTGAGTCAAATTTTAAAATATATTCTTTAGTCTTATTTTTTATAATATCTAAAATTTGTTCTATATTGTTTCCATTAAGAAAATAAGCATAAAAAATGCAACAATCTTTATTGTCAACAGCTATAAATACTCCCATATTTTCCACTGTTGATACAGAATATATTATATCCACTTGATTGTTTTCAAATGCTTTTTCTACATACTCTTTTGCATGGGGAGATATATTATCTATGAGCATTAATATTTCTTTAGACTCCATTTATACTACTCCTTCCATAACATGCTTATTCTTCTGTATATATGGTTTCCCATGGATATTTAGAGTAAGCCGTTTTATGCCTTTTAAAACCAATTTTTTTATAGAAATCCTCATTTCCAAAAGTAGCGGTAAGATGAATAGGTATATAGTCTTCTCCTTCCAAAAGTGTGTTCATTAAATTCTTTCCTACACCCTTTTTCTGATATTCAGGCAATACCCCCACATCAAATACTGAGCCATAACATATGCCATCTGATATCATTCTACAGGCTCCTATTAATTTTTCATCATCCCATGCTATAACAACTTTATAACTATTTTAAATGCTGATTGAATTTTGTGGTATTCATTATTTTCCATAAACCGTTTCAATAATCCAACTCTTTTATATAGGTCAAAAAGTTTATCCCACTGAATATTTTCTAATCCTACTTTATATGATATCATCTATACTTGCCCCTTCCTACTTTTCACTATTAAAATAATTATTTTATTTTAAATAAACATCACATTAAACACTAAAACTCATAATACTTTTTCCTATATGTGACCTGTAAAACAAGTAAACTTAATGAAATTATACCATATTGAACCAAATTATTTTCTATATATTTTTATAGTAATTTATATTTTAAATACCATGTTATTCAACTCTCAAATAATATTACTTTAATTATACAATTTACTATATAGTTAAATCATAAAATAAAAACACCGTGTAATCATTACTGAATACTACGGTATTTTAACCAATGAATATTTATTTTTTATAGATATTTTTAATTTTAGAATATATATATCTACTTCTTAGTAATAGGAACCCATATTTCGCAGGCATAATCATCATCATTTGTATCTCCTGGTAGATAAACTTCAAGTTCATAGTCTGCTGCTCTTTCATATCCACAGTTAGGAAGCCATTCTGCTGTTATTTTTGTCCACATGACATCAATTGGGTGCGCCTTGCCATTGAGGCTTCCTCTTGCAGTAAATACTGCCCATTTTCCTGCTGGTATAGTATAACTTTGCAAATCCGTTACAACATTTTCATCAACTTCAGCACCAATAGCCAGTATAGTTTCTCCATTTTCTAAAGTTTTGGTGAAACCCATCTGCCACATGGGGCTGCGATAAAGTTTGTATTCACATGCTATCTTCCTATCAATATCACTATCCAAAAATTCATCCCAAATATCCCATACTTCACCTAAAGCTTCTTTCCAATCATTAGCTTCAGCATTAGCAGACTGCCTCTTTATTTGTTTAACAAGTCCAACCAATTTTATTTCTTTCTTTTCCTCAATACGATACTCCATCTCAACATCTCCTTTTATTGAAATATGAAAAGTGATGGGTGGGTAAGCTTTAAGTTTTACTCCCAAAGTGCGCGCTACCTTAGGAGTTACACCATGCATTCCAACGAAAGCACGAGTAAATGCATCGGGCGAATTATATCCATACTTTATAGCAATATCAATAACTTTTTTATTGCTACTTTGTAAATCTAATCCTGCAAGGGTTAATCTTCTACGACGAATATATTCAGATAGAGATACTCCTACAACATAAGAAAAAACACGTCCAAATTGATGCATTGAGCAACAAGAAACTTTTGCTACTTCATCATACATAATATCATCAGTCAAATGATTCTCAATATAATCTATTGTTGCTGTCATTCTATCAACCCATTCCATTTTACCTTCCCCTTTCATATTTAATTGTAACAAAGGAAATATAAGACTACCCTACATTCCTAGTACAAATATGTAGGGTAGTCATCGGATAACGATTTACCCTAATGGACAACGAGTTCTAAGTATCGAAAGTACTGATACTAAGAACTCTATTTATAATTCTTTTGACATGGTTATAAATTCCATTTCTCCCTTAACTGTTTTTCCTATGAATTCATTTATAACTTTAAAATCTAAACTTTTATATAATCTTATAGCTCTTTCATTAAATTTAAGAACTGAAAGCTCTATATTTTTTAAATTGTACCTTTCCTTAGCAAATTCTAAAATAGCTTGTAAAAATTCCTTTCCCATGCCCTTGCTTGTTAAACTTGGTCTCATTTGAATTGAAAAGCTTACTTTATCATTAAGGTAAAAAGCACAATTTCCTACTAATTCATTTTTATCATCATAAATTGCGTACACATTATCATCCATAGGAAAACTTTTTACATAATTTATTTTTCCTTCTGAGAAGTCATTATCAAAAAATGAGTAAATTCCTTCATACTTCCATGTAATCATATCTTCAACATCATTATTTGTTACTTTCCTAAATTCATATTTTGTAATTTTATTCATCCCCGAATCCCCCTATTTATAATTTAACATTTTGTAAGTTTCACTGCTTATATGTAATTTAAATTTATATATTACATATTTATACATATTATAACATACTTTTCAATATATTTATATCTATTACTTTTTTAAAGAATATTATTTATCCACTTTTCTAATTTAGGAATTATCTCAGAATAGTATGTAAGAGCATTTATTGTTTCAGTTACTTCATTAATTCCCAAATTCTGTTCTTCCTTATCTACACATTCAATACCTAAAGATCTTTTTAAGTTATACTCTAACCAACTAAGTTTACCTAGAAATCCATTGAATAATACTATTCTCCAATTTCCTTTTAATGGACCATGTATATTTTTATATCCTCCTATAAAAGCTAAAAATTTTTCTTTATTAATGTTTCCGGTTTCATTTTCAGCCCAATATATAGCTGTTTCAATTAATTCTTGCATAGGATTTACATAGCCAGCAGCCTCCCAATCAATAATAATTGGTTTATCATTGCTCCACATAACATTTTTAGAATCTAAATCCCTATGACTAATAACCATTTCTGTTGCAAGTAATTTTGAAGACCTTTTTGCCTGAATACTCCATTCATACAGCCTATCAACTACTTCACTCATCAAGTTTACCCAGATCATATTATTTTCTTTTCCCATTTGTAAATAATGATTCCAATTCGTTATTTTTTCATTATCTGACCAATTATTAACTATCATTAATTCTGAAAAGTCTGTCATATGTATATCAGCAAGCATAGAACCTATCTTTTCACAGTTAACTATGCTTATTCTACCAGATTTTAGACTTTTACCATCTATCCAATCAAATACAAGATAAAATTGATTATCTATCTCGTGGATAAAAGTTTCATTAAATCTTTTAGCTGGAAGAGCTGATACACTCTTTGATGCAACATTAGCAATCTCCTCTGAATTGATGAAATTTTTCATTGCCTCGTCTCTTAGCATTATTTGAGGATTTAATGCTTTAACAGCATATTTATCTTTTGTTGTTTTGATAGCATACATTCTATGCAAAAGACCTCCGGATATTCTTCTAGGTTCATCTACTATCTTACCAATTTGTAAAAATTCACATAGTCTTTCAAATTGAAGATTATAATGTATATCACCCATTCTTTAAACTCCTTCACCATCTTATTCTATTTTTTCATCAATTACCTCGAAAGATTTTAATATCATTTTTATTTACCTTCCTAATATGCATATTGCTATATTCTTATAATTTCTCCTTTATTCCTATAAGTGAAATTAATCCATGTGCCAAGGTTTCTCCCCAAGATAAGTAATCATGTCCTCCATTAAACCATCGCAAATCAACTTTATATCCTTTAGATATCAATGTATCTCTTAAATTTATATTAGGATCTATAATTTTATACTTAGTTTCTAAAACCCCCATATCTAGGTAAAATTTAAGAGGAAGCCTGTTTACTTCTTTAAACATTTTGCTCATCCAGCAATCCTCATCAGGTACATAGTCTTCTGAATTATACCAAAAATAACCTGATTGAGAAAGGACATTTCCAAAAACTTCTGAATAGTTTAACCCTAAATAAGCTGCTGTTAATCCTCCTAGACTAAGTCCACAAATTATAGCTTTTTCTGGCATGCTAGAAATATTATAATTTTTTTTAGCCCATGGGATTACTTCCCTTGCAATGCACTTACAAAATGAATCATTACACTTTAGTTCTTTTCCTCTATTTTTTGTTGAATCAATAAATATGGCAACTATAGGTGGTATTTCTTTAGTGGCAATAAGATTATTCAAAGTTTCTATTGCAGAAAGATTAGAGATATAATCATCACCATCAGTTAAAACCATAAATCCATAAGGTTTTTCTTTCTTATCATATCCATAAGGTGTATAAACTCTGATTCTACGCTTATCCTCTAAGTTTTTACTTTCAAACCTATGTTCCTCTATTTTTCCTTCTGGTACATCTTCTATTTTTGTTGACCAAATATCTTCAGGTGACTTAGGCATTAATACATAAGAACCCTTATCTTCTGGATTCTCTTTATCAAAACTCAATGCTTTTTTACAAAACTTATCATACTTAACTCTACTACCAAATCTTTCATTCCAATCATCATCCAATGGATCATTTGGTGAAAAGTAATATATAAATCTTAAATTATTTCTTACTTCATAAGTAATAAACCATAGATCCGTTTCCATTATTTTTTCCATTTGAAAATCTCTATAGTTATCTTTAAATCTATCTAATCCTATATCAGGTATAAACAAAACATTTTTACACTCTTTAATCCCTTCATATATAAAAGTAACTAAGCTATTCTTATCATCATTTTCTATATGTTCTATTATTGGAGAACCCTTATGTTGTAAATCATGTGTAAATTCTTCTACAGCCTTATGTCCATTCTGTTTAATCCTTTTTTCTAATTCAGTAATAGTTTTACTTTTTATTAAAGATTTTTTCATATAAATCTTTACTCCCTTCATTCACATAGCACTAAAAAAGTGAATCCTCATTTTATAACTCCAATAAAGTCATTAAAAGTAAGTATTAAAACCAAAAGCAGCTCCAAGGAAATTATACCATATTATACAAAATATCTATACTTGGTAATTTATATATAACACTTTAGCATTCAATTATTAAAAAATACCGTATATTCATTTTAAAGAATAATACGGTATTATAATATTCATTTTCTATTTATCTTTATATACATTTGAGTAGTCTATTTTTATTAAAAATTAATCATATTAATTTATAGGAAATTGTAGCTCTGTTACATATTCATTGGGATCATCTGTTACCCATTCACCTTCATGGTATATTTCACGCACTGGTCCACAGATTGAATACTTATTTTCTGAAATCCATTTGTACATTATTTCATAGGTTTCTCCAATTGTAGCAAATGAGCCATTATGAACTATACAAGCCATTTTTTCTATCATGGGCAGTTCAGATACTTTGACAGTATCACCTTCTGGGATTAATTTTGTTATAGGTTCTACAGCCTCCATATCCTGTATTGAAGTATTATCTTTATGATAAAGTGTCATACACGGAATTGTACGTTTTCCTTTTACTTTATCTATATATTCATTAACTTGTGCCCATAGGCTTTCACAAAATTCATCATAAGTTTGATTACCATCCTTCACAAAACATTTTCGCAATGATGCAACTAAGATTTTTTCTACTTTTTTAATTGAAATTTCATTCATAGTAGGTATGCCTCCATTCTTTATTAAAAATATATTTGTACGAAGACGTTGAAGCCTACTTGTTTCTAGTTCTAGTGCCTTTTCAAGTAAATCTGCTTTCACTTCCAAAACCTCTATAAGCGACTCATTACTAGAATTATTATTAAAGAAATTGCTAATTTCAACAAGTGAAAATCCAGCATCCTTTAAAGCAATTATTTTATTTATGGTTATAAGTTGACTTGCATCATAGTATCTATAACCAGTAAATTTGTCTATATATATAGGTTTTAAAATTCCTACATTGTCATAATGATACAGTGTATTAATTGAAAGTCCACTCATACGCGAAAATTCACCAATCTTAAACATAACTTCACCTCAACAAATAAGCTCTACAAGTGTGCACCTTGCCATCTATTATTATTATAAACCCTTCGGTAACCCAAGAGTCAACTACTATAAAAAAGTTAGAGGTTAATCCAACTTCCTCTCTTTTCATAAATTTATATCGGCTTCTAATAAAGTAAGAATATAAATTATAAAACATATAAAGTAAATCGAATTGTGACGATAATAATAGAGTGATATCAAAAATATAATACTATATTATATTTTAAATTTATTTTATTTGAAATTTTTGTAGAATAATAAACTCAGTAGAATATATTTTTTACTATATTTATAATTTTTACATATATATTGTACCATTTTGTTTATATGTAATATATATATTTAAACATCAAATTCAAATGTGAATGGGGAGGACTTTATGGGAATAAAAATTCAAGAAGTATCAATATATCATCCTAAAAAAAGAATAGAGAATCAACACTTCATTAACAAATATGGACAAGATTTAGAAAAACTTTTAAATCACTTAGGAAGAAAGTCTAGGTATTTAGTTGATAACAATACAGAAAATTCTCTTACTATGAGTTTGGAAGCTACTAAATCCTGTTTGAAAAAAGCTAATGTTAAGGCTTCTGAATTAGACATTATTGTATTTGTTAGTGATTCTGTAGAACATTTAATACCTACTAACGCTCTTTTGATACGAGATGCTATAGATGCATGTAACTGCGATTTAACTTATGACATGAACGATAATTGTATAGGAATGATAACAGCTATAGATAGCATTGCAACCTATATGAAATCTAAAAGTAAATATAAAAAATCTTTAATCGTTGGTGCTTCATATGGCTCACTCCTTGCCAAAAGTGATTGTGAGTTAGTAAATTCTACTGTTGGAGATGGTGCAGCTGCAATATTACTTACTAGTGATGAAGAAACTGGTGGGGTTCTTAATTCTGCCTTCCATACTGATTCTAAAAATCATAAATATATGGTTTTCCCTGAATGTGGATTATCCCATATATATGATGAAGAACTGCCTATAGATAGTAAAAAATATGCTTGGGTAAATCATGATGTGTCTTACTTTAGTGATGAATGGGTAAAACTTATCAATAAACTCTTAAAAGAAGGAAATGAATCTATAACAGATGTAAAACACTTCTTATTTTCACAGTTTTCCCATGCTGATATAAAAGAAACATTAAATAAATTAAATTTAGAGGTTAGTAGTGACACTTATACCTTTGTTGCAGATGAATATGGTTATACTGGATGTACAAGCCCGTTTTTTGCGCTTAATAGAGCTATAGAAACTAAAAAGATAAATAAGGGAGATCTCGTTATTTTTTGTTCAGTTGGTTCTGGATACACAATGGGAGCTTTTTTATATAAATTTTAAAGGAGGAATTTTAAATGTATAAAGTAGAAGTTAATAATGCTAAGAAGGTCTTATTTATCACTGTAGGAGGATTTTTTCAAGAGGAGGATGGCAAAAATTTCTTAAATGATTATAATAATGCTGTAAAGTCTATAACTCCATCAAGCTTTACTCTTGCACTTGAAAGTTCAGAATTATCAACATCAAAAGCAGAAATGATTCCAATTCTTGAGAACTGCATTAAAATGTATAAAGCTACTGGGTTCAAAAATATAGTTTCAACACCACCAAGCTCAGCTATTGCTGCAATGCAATTAAAAAGATTATTAAGTTCATTAAATGTAGATATTGAATTTGTATCAGATTTATCTCAATTATAAACAGAGTTCTTTGCTTCAGAGGGAGTTTTTACTCGCCCTGAAGGTTACTAACAGAATTCTTAGTATCAGTATTTTCGATACTTAGAATTCGTTGTCCTTTAGGGGAAATCGTTATCCAGGGTCGTAGCCGCTCTAATACTCCCACTTTGAAGAAGATGGGAGTATTAGAGCGGGTAGTCATCGGATAAAATACATATCTTAATTTCAAAGTAAGTGGTAAATAGCTTATCAAAATGATTAGTTATTTACCACTTACTTCTTCATGATATATTTTGAACAAAATAATTATTAAATATATTTCACCTTATTTTTTGATATAATAAAATTAAGTTATATAATAAAGTATATTAAGGAGTGATATTATGAAATTCCCAATGGGTTTTATAGGGCATGGTTCACCAATGAATATCATAACTGACAATAGCTACACAAAAAGTATTTATAATATTTGTGAGACTCTACCTACACCAAAGGCAATAATGGTGGTTACTGCTCACTGGATGTCAGACGGTGCCACTGCAGTTACTACATCCCAAAATCCAGAACTTATATATGATTTTTATGGTTTTCCAAATGAATTATATGAAATAAAATATCCATGTCCAGGTTTTCCTGAAATCAGTAGAATGCTTGAAAATCTTGACATAAAGCCTATTAATACATATGGTCTTGACCATGGAGTTTGGTCAGTCTTAAAACATATGTATCCAAAGGCTGATGTTCCTGTAGTAGCCCTTAGTATTGATATGGCACAACCTGCTATATATCATTACGAAATGGGTAAAAAATTAAAATTTTTAAGAGAGCATGATATTTTAGTATTAGGCAGTGGAAACATTGTCCATAATTTATACTTAGCAGATATGAATTATGATACTACTCCATATCAATGGGCTATTGATTTTGAAAATGAAGTAGTAACAAATCTAAAATCAAGAAACTTTGAATCTCTAATTGAATATGGAGATAAAAAAAATAACGCCATTCCTACTAAGGATCACTATTTACCATTACTATATATACTTGGCATGGTGGATAAAAGTGATACAATAGAAATACTCTATAAAGGTATTCAAAATAAATCTATATCAATGTTAAGCTTTTTATTCAAATAATAGTTTAACATTACCGCCTCCAAAGTATACTAATATATAAGGATTTTATGGTTATATAAATTATTGAATATATTTAAATATTAAGAAATATATTACTGAATATTCCCTTTAATTATATCATTTATATTTTTACTCATATATTCCCAAGTATCCACAAAATCCTTTAGTTCTTCACGGCCTTTATCTGTTAAACTATAATATTTCCTAGCAGGGCCAAGGGGAGACTCCTTCATTTTTGACGATATAAAACCATTCTTTTGCAGGCGTGTATACAGTGGATATAAAGTTCCTTCAGAAATATCAGTAAAACCATTATCCTTTAATATTCTAGCAATGTCATATCCATAAATCTCATCTTTTAAATCTATAATTTTAAGAACACAGCCCTCTAAACTTCCCTTTAATAACTGTGATTTATTATTCATGGTTCCCTCCTTCTATTGATTTTTATTTTCAAAGAAATACTGTATCAAATAAATAGTTATAAGTATGCCCATGAATATTAAATAGTTAACTTCAAAAAGTACCTTTGTTAAAAACAGTTTAGTTAATACAAATATAGCTGTTATAATGCAAAAGCCTATCCATAATAAAAATGTTATCTTTCTATCTTTCTTTTTATCCTCTCCATTAAAAATATTATACATATATTGTATTTTAGATAATAAATAATTAGTTAATATAATTACAATTATAGTATTAACTAACATTGAAACTGTAACTGAAACTGTAAAAAGTGTTGTTTTATTTACCCAACTATCAATTAATTGTCCTACAAACATCTCAAACACGCCAGTAAAAATAATCAATATTATTGGTAGCTTAGAAACCTTCCAGTACACTTTTTCTAGCACTGAGTACCCTTCTATTGTTTCTGATATAAACTCATCACAAAAGGAATTTATATCACTATTTCCTAGTACTTCTTCTACGTCAATTCCTCTTTCCTCAGCTTGTAAAAATAAATCTAAACAATGGTGTATAAACTCCTCAGCATCATGATCATTAATATTTGAAAACCGTATTTTAAATAATATATTTTCAAACTTTTCCTCATTTTCTTTACTTAGTTTATTAATAAACTTATTAACCTCTTTTATATACTGTTTTGTTTTCATAAACTGCCCCTCCAAAACTTATTTCCAGTACTATTTATCACAAGGTATATTGTAATGCATAATAGTCCTTTTCTATATTGTATTGCATGGTAGTATTTTTGTCAATAAAAAAGCTTCAACTACATTTTAAATCTTACATTGTAGTTGAAACTTTATTATTTATCAAGTATAAAAAACTATAAATTTAGTTATAACTATTAAACTTACGCTATCTTTGTCTTATACCATCAACTTTAATAGTATAGTCAACACTGCTAGAGTTATTTAAAGAGTATAGTTTAATAAAATATTTACCAGGTACAGCCTTAAAGCTTCCACTAGTTCCATCTACTTCACTATTCTGACTCCAGCATACATAATTATTTAAGTTATCTGATTTACACACTATCCAAGTGTATCCTTGCTGAGTACTTCCAACCTTTATATTTACATTAGATGCAGTATCTACATCAAAGTAAAAAACGTCAGTGTCTCCACCTGTAGGTAGTTTTCCTTTTGCATCAATGTTGTTGTATATAGCTACATTTCCAGATTCAAAGCTATTATTTGGTTCTACTTCTGTAATATTACTTGGCACTTCTGGGTCATTATTATAGGACTTTATACCATTGATATTTATACTATAGTTTCCATTTTCTATAGCTTCATCTGTTGAGTATAGTTTAATATAATACTTTCCTGGAGTAGCACTAAAGCTTCCTTTACTTATATCTCCTTCAGTGTATTGCTTCCAACAGACGTAATTGTCTAAGTCATTCTCCTTAGAAACTATCCAAGTTATTTTAGATGAATTTCCTGTAATCTTTATATCAACTTCACCAGCATTATCTACTTCAAAAGCAAATGTATCCTCATCATTAGCATTTTGTATAGTACCAGTTACATCTTTATTATTAGCTATAAAGTAATTAGCCTGATTATAATCATTATTGGGTTCTACTTCTGAAGTTATTCCATTTTCTCCAGATGTTTTGCTAGCTTTAATATTAAATGTTGTTTCTCCAATGGCACCTTTGTTATCCGTAACTTTAAGGGTAACAACATAATTTCCTTCTTTATTATAAGAGTGAGTTGGATTTTTAGTTGAACTCGTAGATCCATCTCCAAAATCCCAATCATATGCTACTATAAATCCATCTGAATCTGCAGATTTATCTGCACTAAATAAAACCGTCTTATTTACTTCTACATTATCTGGAGCATCTATACTTGCAGTAGGAATTTTATTTTCAGGATTTACTGAGCTATCATTTAAAAGTCCTTTAAACACTAAGTTATATTCATATTTACCATTGACAACTTTATAATCAGTAAAATAGCAAGTTACTGTTTCATAGCCTGTCCAACCCTTTAATAATAGGTTTTTAAGCATTTCATTAGCTTTTTGATTCATTTCATTATTATCCTGTAATCTTCCTTTTGAAGTTCCACCTACATACTTACCAGATATCTTAAATGTGTTGAAATCTGCTGAATAAGTTTTATCTTGATTTACACCACTAATTCTACTTATACTTACTATGTCGGAAGAAATTTCTTCTATAGTTCTTTTAGGATGAACCTTTGTATAACTATCTGATACTAATGGAGTTCCTATAGTAGTATCCCCTATTAATTGCTGCATATATTGTTGATATTCTACATTTTTGTTTGAGTCAACCTTTAATTGTGAAATAAAATTTCTGTATGCTTTTATGTCAGTATTAATCACATAATCATTTATTTTATTTAATGATTCCATATCATTATTATACATGTAGCTTACAAGGGCAAAGCCATAATTATAGAATTGCCATCCACTATTGTATCCTGAAGATATAGTTTGACTTAATGTAAATCTGTTGGCTTCTTCCTTTGCAAGTTGATTCACTATAGCTTCTCTTGGTTTTACTCCTTCTGTACGAGTAGATCCAGCAAAGAACTCTGCTGAACCTTCTTCAAACCAAGTCAAATCTTCATTTTCATAAAATGGGCCTTGTCCCCATAAACCAGGAACTAAATATCTACCCTGTAGATAGTGAGTAAATTCATGTCTAAATAGTTCTTCTAAGCTATAAATACTTTCGTGAATTGTTCTTTCGTAAGTGTAAAAAGTTCCTATAGGTTCTATATATATTCCACCATTATCTGTACTAACATTACCTAAATATTGATTCATTTTATACTCTGATGGGGAGTTGAAAATTTTTATAGTTAGAACATTATCTTTATTTCCAGCTTCTAAAACTTTATCACTTCCAATATTTCTAAAGAATTGAGCTTCTACTTCCTTTGCTGCCCAATAAAGTCTTTTTACCTTTTCTTCTGAAACATTAGATCCAACTTGCATTACTATTGAGCCATTATCAAATGTATACTTATTAGGTAGGTACTTGTTGTAGCCCTCTTCTTGAAGTTGGGTATAGTTTATATTTTCTCCACGTGAGTTGATGCCTTTGTATAGATAATCAATTCTTTCTGCTGCTATAAAAAATTTCTCTGAATACTTATTTGAAGTATCCATAACATCAGTTAATAATCCAATTGCCATCTTCTGATTGCTGTGGAACACACCTAGTTCTCCTATTTGATAAATGGCATTATTAACTAACCATTGGTTACCACTACTAGTATTTTTCATCAATGCTATTTCTTTTAATTCATTTATAAAGGTATCAATTTTACCGTAGTAAGGCATTGTTGCAGGATCTTTTCCGTAGGCTGCAGAAGTTAAATCATAGGATATACCTTTAATTACTCCGTAGATAGCATTAGCCTTTGATAAATCAGTGCCATATATCTCTATATTGATTTTATAATCTCTTAATAGTGCTGCTGACTTATTAACTATTTCTACACTGGAAGATGCATTTCCAATTAAAGATCCAAAACTTTCAACTACACCATTTTGAAGTTTATTTCCAAACTTAAAGTTAGGATTGTCAATCATTGAGTTTAATGCTGGTAAGCATAAGTCTTTAAAGTTTCTATCATTTAGATAACTTAATTCAGTATTATAATATCCTAAATAGAACCCTGATCTTAAAACTTCTACTATAGTGGGAATACCATTGTTATTAGTGCCTGTAAAAGTTTTAGCTCTTGTATCTAGAGCCTCTATTATATACTTTACACGAGCTCTATCACCGTAAAATTCTTGTGAATCTGCAGAATACTTAAATAGTCCATCGATATTTCTCCACTCTAAGGATGCAATAGTATTAACCATTTCTTGATAGCTCATCGCTGAAAGTTCTTTTAATGTATAGTTGCGCTGAGCTTCAACTGCTTTTGTATCTACCCTCTTCTCTTCTGAAGGTTTAAGTAAACTGACATCATCTACTTTAGCCTCTGCTAATGTTTTAGCTTGAATAATTTCTTCATTATTTGAAATCCCATTTTTTAATACTCCATATGGTTTTAGCTTTTGTTCTAAATTTTGCTTTAAACTATCCTTATTATTTTCTGCTGCTATATTTATTGGTATCTTGTCCATATCTTCCATAGTCATAGCCATAACTCCAGTCGATGTATTTACCACCATAAATACACTTAAACATGCTAATGAAGCATTTCGCTTAAAATTTTTCCTCCCCATAAATCGGATTAAATTTTCAATTAATGTAATTTTAATCTTTTTATTCATTTTAATACCTCCATTGTAATTTTTTATTTTTTATATAATTATACTACTTTCATGAATAATTGCAATGTTTTTTAATCATTTTTTATATAATTATGAATATTTTTTATATTTTTTCAATATTTCAAAATACTACAATAAATTTATATATAAATATTTTCTATAAACAAAAAAATCCTTACATCAATCTATTACTTGATATAAGGATTTATTAAAGTCTATTATAGTATTGCAGACTAAAAAATTCATGTTCTATACGAACTATACATTATTTAAAATTATCAATAACCTAGTTGTTCTCCCACAATAATTACTTTTATTCTATTTTTAATAAACTGACCTCTTATAATTGTGAAATCATTACATATTCTGTTGGGACTTTTACAATCTACACAATACCCTAAGGTAGTACATGGAGTATCTTTATTTAACCTCTTGGCATCAATAGGAGCAGCATAATTTCTAACTCTTTTTTCTGCCTCCTCTATGTCCTTTACAATCTTATTTATTCCAGCTACTAGAATAACTTGCTTTGGACCATAAAGTATGGGTGCAACCCTACTTCCATTACCATCAATATTATATAGTTCACCATTCTCTGTTAATGCATTAGTACTACACATGAATGTAGTTGCAGAAAAATTTTTTAGATAAATTTCCCTCTTCTCTTCACTAGTAATATCATCTCTATACTTGTCCCAAAATACATAATCACCTTTGCGTAGAAAATCTATAACTCCTGTTTCAAAAAGTGTCATAGAGTCTCCTACTCCTACTGTGGAATTATCATCTATTAGATTCTTTAAAAGCATTATTAGCTCATTTTTATCTTTAACAAAGAATCCACCCATGTTTCTTCTGTTCAGATTTTTTATAGTTCTATCAATTCTCTTCTCCATATACCATAAAGTATTGTTATCCATCTTAAGTGCTCCTTTCTAAAATAGAATTTTACATTTTAGTTGCTTTTGTAGATTGTGTTTTTTCATAATACTCTCTTTTCTTCTTTCATAATTTATAAATAACTAGCTGCTATTCTAATAATCTTTTTGAATTTACTTTTATATTTCACAATATGATTGAAAAGTTCTTCATGAGTTGGTTCTTTGTATCTATGAGCAATTCTATTTCTAATTAACTTAGATTTTTCTAAGAATTCATAAGTATCCTGATCTAAAATTCCCTCTTCTCTAAATATTTTTAAGCTATCACTTAAGCTTATACCTATCTTAAATCTTTTTATTTCCTTTAGTATAATGGAGCATAAATCCTCAAGTATGGTATGAAAACTAACAAATAACTGCCTTAAACTTGATTTTGCTAACTTTAAGAGTAATCTATCATTGCTAGTTTTAATAATTTCTATACATTCTTCTATATCACTACTACATTCCTTTAAATCCTCAATTATCCTCATAAGTCTTTCTTCATTCATACAAAACATCAACCTTTCTAAAATGAATAAAATTTTCATTTTCTCTATATATCCACTCCACGTCATCGCAAAACTCTTCAAAGACCTCATTATCAGTTGAATATATAATTTCGCAAGAGTTTAGAATACTTATCTTAACAAATATATCTAAAGTTTTACTCTTTAAATCTACAACATCAACTTCTCTTTCTAAAAACTTTTCTAAAAATAATTCTATTTCTAAAATATCATCTAAGGAGAAACTACCTCTTCCTAATACTGCAATATCTACATCTGATTCTTCATTAAACTCTTCAGTTAAAACACTTCCAAATACAACTATATTTATAATGTCAAATTTCTTTATAAAACCAGTAAATTCTTCTGATTTTAACTTATTTAAGATTTCTTCTTTAATTAATTGGTTTGACAATGTGATCACCAACTTTTCTAATATTCATATCTTTATTATATACAACATTTGTAAAATAATAAACCGTATTGTAAAATAAAATACGTTATACTACTTATCACTTTTTTTACTTTATATACACACTCTATTAATATATTTCACAATTACTTAACAGCTTTTAAAATTTATTGTAAATAGTTAATTTAATTAATTTATTTATAGTGTTTTATGTTAAAATAAAACTATAATATTACTTACATTAAAATTTTACGTTTTACATTTTTATTTAATTTTAAACTCTTATGAGATGAATGCTGGTTATGTTTTCGTTTCCATTTCCAGCATTTATCTTATAACCAAAATGTATAGATAATCAACATACCCTAAAAATATATAAGAGTAGTACTAATTTAATTGTGGTACTACTTTTTTTATTTAAGCTTATCTTAACTTTTAGTCATAACTCTGCCTTTCTAAAAATATATTTTTAAAGAAAGGAGCGATGAGAAAATGGGTAAGCAAAGAAGAGGTAAGGTTATTAAGAAAATAGTAGGTTGGAGAGGTACATGCCCTCTATGCGGTAGAAAAAGAGTAAAATTAGTTTGGACTAAGAAATGTGAAGACGGAAAAACTATAAACATCTGTAAAATCTGTTCATCAACAGTAGCTCAATAATTTCAGAACTTAAAAGGATGTTTTGAAATAACCTTATTTCTAAACATCCTTTATATTTATTTTAAAACTCACTCTTTTAACTTTCTTTAATGTATTTAACTATTGCCCACACTAATCCTTTATTTGATATAACATAATAAATCTTTCCATCTTTATATAACTTATTTATCATTTCAAGCTTTTCAAGATAGACTAAGTGGGACATACACTCCCCTAACGCAAAGAATCTTTGAGTTATTGGGAAGTCTTCCCAGTTTTTAATTGTTATACTCCAGTGCATTCTTCCTGCAATTTCATAAGGGGAAAGTTTTTCTCCATTAGCCAAAATATCCATGATTTCCTCTAACCTAAGATCATAATGATCCTTGAGTTCTCTTATTCTCCTTTTAGTATTCCTTATAATAGCTCTATGAGAAGAAAGTGTTACGTCTATAGGTAGAGATGCAACTCTATCTAAGCTATCAAAGTATTCGTGTAAAGGGTTTTCCATCCATTGCTCAAGGTTATAGGCTATATTTGGAGTTATCTTTGCTAATATTAAATCTCCACCAATTAAAATCCTATGGTTTTCTTCGTATAAGCAGCAATGAGCTGGGGTGTGCCCTGGAGTCAAAATGCATTTAAACTCATACTTTCCTACCTTTAATGTTTCCCCATCCTTAATATCTGTATAAGTTGGCTCAGTGAAACTTTCTTCAAAACCTTCTTGATCTCTTAGAGCTTTTAGTGCTGATACCGCCTCGCCCTTAGGAAATCCCATTGCTTCATTAAATATATTAATTTCTTCCATATAAGTTACTTTTCTTAAATTATATATCTCTTCACTTTCTCTTGGATGAATATAAGCCTTATTATTAGAATTTAAAAGAAATGGTACAAGACCTGTATGGTCATCATGAAGATGAGTTAAAAATATATCCGTATTGTCCATATTTACATTCAATTCTTTTAAACTTTGTCTTAAGCTTTCTAAAGATTTAACCTTGCGAAAGCCTGTATCCACAAGTAGATTTCTTTCATTACCCTTAATTAAATAGGCATTTAGTGCCCTTAAAGGATTATCCGGAAGTTCTACCTCTATTTGATATATATCTTCAAATAATTCTCTTATCATCAGTATCTCCTTATCTTTTGCCTCATTACTAAAAACTATTTATAACATTACGCTCTATAATTTTAATCATACTGACTAAAATATAGCTAATATTTTTACTTAACAGACTTAAGAACAATTCCTTCCTTAAATCCCCCACGCTGCTTTAGCTTCCAATTTCTTTTCTCCACTAATTCCTCTTCAGAATATCCTAAATTATGAGCTAGCCCAAACAGCACTTCCATAATATCCGCTAGCTCCTCTAAATTTTTATCCTTTAGATATTCATTTACCTCTTCTTTTAGCTTATCTTCTAATAAAGAAATCATGTCCTCTTTAGATGCAATTTCTACATCACACTGATTTCCATCTTCAGCTATCACCTGTGGAATCTTATCTCTTACTAATTTATTATATACTTTCATTATCTATTACCACTGCTCATAATGAACTATTTCTTCTAAATTCTTTCTTGGACGAGGACTTGGTGCTTCATCTGGATAACCTAAAGTTAATACTGCAACCACATACTTATCATCAGGAATATTTAAAACTGGTCTAAAGTCCTTCTGTTCAAACCAAGCAATCCAACAAGTTCCCAACCCTAAATCTGTTGCTTCAAGTGCCATATGTTCAATGGCAATAGATGTATCTCTAATAATTTGCTTAACTTCGAATTCCTTACTATATTCATCAATATAAAGGTCATCACACTTAGGTAACCTTGATTTTATATCTGCAACACACACAAGGTGGACAGGTGCACTAACCATCCACTTTTGATTATACGCAGCAGCTGCTATTTTTTCTCTATTTCTCTGCTCCTTAACCACAATAATTTGCCATGGTTGTGTATTACTACCTGATGGTGCTAGTCTTGCACTATGAAGAATTTGTAATAACTTCTCATCTTCCACTTGTTTATCCATATATCTTCTTATGCTTCTACGCTCTTCAATTGCTTTAATCATAACTCTACCTCCAAACTAATTTTTATATTAAATTATGTAGGTATTCTATCTTTAAAATACGCATTTACATGTATCTATTATAACATGTTTGCTACAATTATATAAATCATCCATAACACTTATTGATTGCCTTGTATATCTTTGTAGTATGAAATATAATTTAAATATTATATTTCTGTGTTTGTTTTAATAAAATTCCCCATTATACCTGCCACTATAACTGGAACTATCCAGTTAAAACCTAAATTCGCAAATGGAAGTTTAGTTACTATTGGTACTCCTATTGAACTGCCTATTCCCATATGGTTTAAAACCGTTAATACACTTATAAACAAAGCTGTATATGTTGAAAAAATAAACACATAATTGTTCTTAATTTTTTCTTTAAATAATGTTAATATTACTAATGTAACTGTTGGAGGATAGATAACACTTAATATTGGTGCTGAAAATTTTATTATAGTACTTACTCCAAAATTAGCTACTATACTACTAAACACGCATACGAATATAACTATATCTCTATATTTCCATTTTCCCTTTGATACTTTACTAAAATACTGGGCTGTTGCAGACGTAAGTCCTATTGCTGTTGTAAGACATGCAAGACCTATTATTATTGCTAATAATATCTTTCCTGGTTTTCCAAGTAATATATCTGTTATATGTACTATTAATGCAGTTTGAGATATTTCTCCTAATGGTATGTTTGCATATTGATTTGAAATGGTAGCTCCTAAATAAGTCAACCCACCATAGACTAAAACTAGTCCTATTGAGGCAACAATAGATGCTTTTAAGGTTAATTTTATTTTTTCCTTTATTCCTTTATATCCTTTATTACTTAATGTTGTTATTACAACAGTAGATAATGCTATAGCTCCTAATGCATCCATGGTTTGATAGCCTTGGATTACTCCTTCTGCAAATATACTTTCTACTCTTGGCGCTATACTGATAGAATCAATTGGATTTATTATTCCAACTAATATGAGTAATAGTAGAGTTATGAGAAGCATTGGGGTTAAAAACTGACCTATTATATCAATTACTCTAGATGGTTTTATAGATAAAACCAATGTTATAGAAAAAAATATTATTGAAAATACTACTGGGCTAAATCCTTTGAATATTGGCACAATACCCATTTCATAGGTTGTTGCTGCTGTCCTCGGTATGGCTAAAAGTGGTCCTAAGCATACCATTATAACAGCACCCAAAATTATTGATAATTTTTTACCTACCTTTCCAAAAATTTCACTTACATCTCCATTGCATTTAGCTGCAGCTATAATTGATAGTATAGCTAAGCCTACATCAGCTAAAACAAATCCAAACAATCCACTACTCCAACTTATCCCTGATTCTAGTCCTAAAAATGTTGGAAATATAAGATTTCCTGCTCCAAAAAACATAGCAAATAAAGCAAAACCAATTACTATAGCATCTCTCGTCATATCTTTAGTTTTCATTTAATCTACTCCTTAACAAATTCTGTCTTTAAATATAATTATTTAACCTCTTAGGTATACGTTCAACCAATCTTAAAATGGGACTTTAATTCATTCTAAAATTCAGTTGATATTGCTCATAAATAAAAAAAGATTATCTCAATATAAAAATATGAGACAATCCTTTTAGCTCTAATTTAATAGGTCTATTTTAATTTTATCTCTATCTTGTCTACACTTGGAGTTAATTGAGTTAATTTCACATTAGCCTTTTCAAACATATATTTAGAGGCTTTTATAGAATCTGTTTCAGCATACTTATCACTAAGATAATAAACTTCCTTTATGCCTGATTGAATGATATTTCTAGCACATTCATGGCAAGGGAACAAATTTACATATAGTCTACAGCCTTCTAAAGACTTACCTCTAGCATTTAAAATAGCATTTTGCTCAGCATGCACTACATAAGGATACTTAGTTTCTAAAAATTCTCCATCTCTACTCCAAGGAAAATCTTCATCACTACATCCATTAATAAATCCATTATATCCAATAGAAACTATCCTATTGTTGCAATCAACTATACAAGCTCCAACCTGTGTTGATGGATCCTTACTTCTCATTCCTGATAACAAAGAAATACTCATAAAATAATCATTCCAAGAAATATAATCTTCTCTCTTCATACGTAACCTCCTTGAAGTATTTATTACTATTTTATATTAAAAACCTTCATAATTAAAGATACTTTTCTAAATCTGTTATGGATTTCATATAAAAATATCTGTTTATTGTGCTCATTAATATCACATGGTAAAGCAAAAATCCCAAATATATTGATTAATTTTTTTCTATAATGACAATAATTATTATACGAGGTGATTCTTATGAACAAATATGAAATTTTAGTACTACTTATAGTACTCATAATACTTATAAAGAGCTTTACTCAATTTATTGAGAAAATAAGAGGCTTTAAAGATGAACAACTAAAATTTACTATGAGGATTAAAAAAGAAAATATTAATAGATTAACAGGACTTCAATTTGAAGGCTTCTGTCAATGGCTTTTTCATAATAACCCTGAATATAAGGATATAAAGCTTACACCTCCTAGTAATGATGGTGGAGTTGATTTGATTCTTACAAATTATGACGATGAAAAAATCTATGTTGAATGTAAAAGATATAATTCTAATCCAACTCTAGCCTCTAATGATGAAGATAATGCTTCTGATGAGTTTTTTATAGGAAGAGTTATATGCCAAAAACTTGTTGGTGCTATGATGGCAAACAATATAAAAAAAGGTATTATTCTTACTACAGGCAGTGTGTCCCCTAATGCCCTAGAATACATTGGTAAACTAGAAGACAACAGTGATCTATCTCTTAAAATATATACTATGGATAATATTTTAAAGCTTATTGAAGAACGAGAAAATCAAGATGACTATGAACTCGCCGTAGAGATTTAAAGACTCAACTACTCCTGATATAAATACATAATTATATATATTTACTCTAACATCCATGTACCTATTATTAATTAATTTTCTAATTTTTGCGTATATGAAATCAATTACTGCAAACACTAATCTTGTTAATATATTAAAAACAAGGAGGAGTAAATATGGAAGCAATCGTAAATAAAGATACATGTATAAGTTGTGGAGCTTGTGTTGGTGTCTGCCCTGAGATTTATTCATTCGATGATGATGGTAAAGCTGAAGCTATAGATGGAGATGTTCCTTCTGATCTTGAAGCTGGAGCTGTTGATGGAAGAGATCAATGTCCTGTAGATGCCATAGATATTAAAGAATAATGAGCTAGGCTTACTGCCTAGCTTTTCTTATCTTAATACTTAGTTATGATTATATTATTAGTTTTGATAATAAAATTTAAAAGTATAATTTAAAATTTATAACATACAATAACTTTACTAGTTCATAGTGAATTTCTTTACCTCTTAGTAATAATAATTATCTATTGTACAGAAACTTACTATGACTAAAAATTAAATTAGGTATTAAATTTTATCTTAATATCTGAAAATAAAACTTAGGAGGAAATTGTTATGCAACAAAATCAAGGAAAAAATGCTAAACAACATGTTCAGGATGTACAAAGTAAACTTCAAGATTCAACAAACTGCTTAAATCAAGCATTAAACTCTGTTGAAAAACCACAAAACAGACAAAAAATCCAAAATACTCTTAATTCAGTAGAAAGTGCATTAAATTCAGTAAATAGTACTCTTTCTAACTATCAAGAATAACAAAACACAAGGTTAATCCCAAAACCTTGAGTTCTATATGAATACCAATTAATTTAATAGAGAGACTGAGATATTAAATAAAATAATTAATATCTCAGTCTTTTTCTATATTATATTTCATCATTTTAACAAACAAAATTTATCTTTTTATATTGGTTATATCAATAGATATATATTATATATAGGATAATTCAATTATACATATTCATTTTTGTCTTATATAATTACTTTAGAGTTATGTAACTAATATGTAAAATATATTTTTGTTAGGAGGGAACCTTTAAGTGATTAAAGAAGAAATGACTCCAAAAGAGAGAATGGATGCATTTTCTAGAGGATTAGAAATTGATAGACTAATTTGTATCCCCGACATGGGAGCAACTATGGCGCCATTCATTGGTATAACAACTAAGGATTACTATCATTCTGCACGACTAATGGCAGATTTAGAAATAGCTTTGTTTAAAAAACTTCGTCATGATAGCGTAGGCATATCTACTAGTCTTAGAGGAGTGGCTGAAGCTATGGGAGCCAAGGTATGCTATCCTGATTATGCTATCTCCTATTTACTAGAACCTGCTATTAAATCAATAGATGAAATTGAATCTCTCAAAATAGTAAACCCTCTAAAGGATGGAAAATTACCTATACTACTGGAAGCATTAAAACTTACTAAAGATGCACTTATAAATGATGTAGATGTCAGTGCCTCTATGTCTGGTCCTTTTAGTGTTGCAGCCTCTGTAGTAGGAACTGAAAATTTATTAAAATGGATGATTAAATATCCTAAAAAGGTTCATACTCTTATGGAAATAGTGTCAGAATCTAATAATAGATACATAGAAGAAGTTGCTAAACTGGGTATCTCAATTAGTTTTGCTGATCCAGTCTCATCAACAAGTCTTATAAGTCCAAAGCAATTCAGAGAATTTTCCTTACCTGCTCTTCAAAAAAACATAAATAAAATAAAAGAAAAAACTGGTAGTTACCCTGGTATACACATCTGCGGAAAAAGTAGAGACATTTGGGAAGATGTTGTGAATACTGGAATTTCTAATTTTAGTATTGATAATATAGAAGATATAGAAGAAGCTAAAAATGTGATTGGTGATAAAGTTGTAATAACCGGAAATGTTCCTCCTGTTGATGTTATATATGCTGGAACTAAAGAAGACATTTTTAAGTCAGTAAAACACTGTATTAGAAAAGGTTTCAATTCTCAAAAAGGTTATATTTTAAGCACTGGATGTCAAATTCCAATGCACACTCCAATGAAGAATATTGAAGCCTTTATGGATGCTGGTAAACTATACGGAAAGTATCCAATAGATCTAGAAGAACTAATGAATGATTAATAGAACTTTTTACTGAAACCTTAAGAAATAGATTCTTTAATAATCTATTTCTTAAGGTTTTTTCTTTCATAAGCTAAACTTTCCAAGTATGATTTTAAATTTATGACATATAATAATTTTGATATTCCATAGTGAAATTCTTCTGATAATAATGGTGTTAATAGGACTGTTGTAGATGAAGAAATTTACTATGAACAAAATTTCACTCTTGGATTGAGCTTAAGCTTATTTTCATAATATGCTAGCTCCATACCTTAAAAATAAAGTTTTAGGAGGTAATTGTTATGCACAATAATGAAGGAAAAAGCGCTAAACGCCATCTACGAGATGTACAAATTGAACTTCAAGATTCAAAAACTTGCTTGGATCAAGCATTAAAATCTGTTGAAAAATCACAAAACAGACAAATAATCGAAAATACCCTTAACTCAGTAGAAAGTGCACTACATTCATTAAATAACACACTTTCTAACTATGAAGAATAGTAAAAACTAGTGCTATTGTATTCCACTATTTCCTCTTCGCCAATATCCCTTTTAGGGTATTGGCGAATTTTATTTTACTCTAACTTCACTAGTTATAACAACCTGATGCTAAAATCTTATACAATCTCTGTCATTATATGCTCATAGGTTGGTGGTAAGTCATAACTTTTTATATGTTCAAACTTTTTCACCTTAACCCTTCCGTTACCTTCTACAGTGAAATCAATATTATCAGTTCCTACAAGAATATGAGGTCCTATATAGGGATTTACTTGAAGGCTTATATCAAATACAAAGGAACGATAACCATTTAGTCTAGAAATACTATTTATATATATGGAGTAAGGATCAACTAGTGGCGTTTGAGATAAGTATGTAGAATAATATTTTTCCACCTCAATCTGGATATAAGGCATTAGTAAAGCTAAAAACACATCTTGATACAGTTCTTCTGTGGACTCCTTAGGTGGTTGATGAGGTAAGTCTACGGTTGTAGATACATTAATAAAAATCTTATCACCTTCCATCCTTCCATGTACTTCATCATTTTCTACTCCAAATATTATTTTCTCATTTATATTATACATTAATACCATAACAGCCAATAAAATTTGTCCCTTCTTAATGTACTTTTTAAAATTAATCATTACTTATGCCCTCTTTTCTTTAATTCTCATTCCCTTTATGTATATAGTATGTGTATACTTACAGCCAAGGATACACTACAATAAAAACTCATATTGTAAAAACTTCTTACAGAAACCTATTTAAAAGGTTAAATATTTTGTTATTTGTCTATATAAATAAAGCAGTAGAAAGCTAAAATTCTACTGCTTTATTACTTAATCTAACCTCACCTTTCTATTTCTAAAAGCTTTACCTATGATGTAACTTAATAGCAATATTGCTACTAAAATCATGAATGTGTATAATGAATTAATTTCTACAATAAAATTTGTAATTAAGATAAAGTTTAGAATTGCTCCTGGTATCACAAATAAAATATATAATAATAACACCTTTATTATTTTTTTTGTATTTCCTTTATTTTTTATTATTACTTTCCTTAATCCTATACTAAAAATAAACCTACAAAACAAAAAGTCAACTATAAACATAAAAATTATATTTAAGGTGAATTTCATATGAAATATATAATATAATAATGACATCATTGCTGACATAATTATAGCCCACCTAGTACTTTGATATATATTAAGTATTGTACTACTATTAATATCCTTTGATTTTATTATTTCTTTACAAAATTCTTCAATATTATTACCAATTATACTCTTCACATCAATACCATCATCCTGTGCACTTATTAATAAGTCCTTTACATCCTCACTTACTTCATCCATAAAGTTACCTTCCATACCACTACTTGATAAGTATATTACTATACTGGTGTATGCTTCCTTATATTCATCCCTCAATATGCTATTACTCATCGTCCATCCCCCCTATAATCTTATTTACATTAACATGTAGTTTATTCCAGTATTCTATAAAACCTTCAAGTTCTATACTTCCCATTTCTGATAGTTTATAATATTTTCTATTAACTCCCGCGGATGATTTCCTTCTTTCAGCAATTATTAACTGATTTTTTTCAAGCCTAAGTAATAATGGATAAAGCGTTCCCTCAACAATATCTTCAAATCCACATCCTTTTAATTTTGTTAGTAGTTCATAACCATAGGTCTCTTCCTTTGAAATTATACTTAGTATACATCCTTCAAGAATACCTTTAAGAATTTGAGAATTATTATTCACAGCAACTCCTCCTTTACCTTGTAATACAAAGTATATTATTATTATATTAAAATGTACTTTGCATTGCAAGGTATATTTTAATAAATCCTGCTATTACTTAATACTTACTAAAAATAATCACTAAAAAAAGAAGGTGTAGCCTCTACGACTACGCCCTCTTTCCTACTTATATAATCCATAAAACTATGATTTATTTAAATCATAGTTAGCCAATTCTTTTACCTAAATTCTTTTGAGAAAGGCTTGCTTCATAAACAATCATAGTAGCTGCTACTCCTACATTTAAGGAATCTGCACCTCCAAACATGGGGATTATTATTCTTTCACATTCATATTTATTCCAAATTTCTGAAATTCCATGTATTTCATTTCCTACAATAATAGCAATTCTCCCCTTATAATTAGCATCATAGTAATTGTTACTGGCTTTTAAATCAGTAACAATAATCTTAAATCCGTTACTCTTAAGCCACCTTACAAGTAATTCTATGTCACTACTTACAACTGGCAACATAAAACTAGATCCCATGCTTGACTTTATCAGCTTTTGATTTGTTTTTCTAACTTTACTATTACAAATAATTACTCCATCTCCACCAGCACCATCAACTGACCTTATAATTGTTCCAATATTTCCTGGTTTCTCTAATCCATCAAGTACTACTAACAAATTGTTTTTCTTCAACCTTATATTCCCAAGATTATACTTTGGAAAACTACATAATAGAAAAAATCCTTCTCCACTATCTCTGCTACTCAATCTTTTACACAAATTACTTGATATTAAACATGAATTCTCTGCTATCATAGAAATACTCTTAACCATATCAAGGGTAGATTTGTTTTTAATAAACTCTAGACAAAATACAAAGTTTATTATTCTAATATTACTTTTAATTATCTTTTCATAGGCCCATAATCCCTCTATAACAAATAAATCTTCATCTTCAACCTTTTTATTCTTTATTATTCCATTGATTAGTCTTATTGAATTGTCCTTACTACCAACAAGTTTTAAATGAGAAAACTCTTCACCTAATTCCTCTATATCTAACCCCATTTTAAATATTATTCCTTTCTGTATACCTAATTCAAAAAATTTATTATTTATATTTCACCCCACAAACATAAATATCTTTAATTAAGAATTTCACATGTCAAAATTTATCATCATACTTATTTTAATATACAGAGATCATCAATTAATATATAAAGAACAATTCTATATTATTCTTTGCACATAAAAAGCTACCACTCATTATTAGAGTGATAGCTTTTCATTTCTATTTTTACTATATACAATTTTTTTAATACTATCTATAGAAAGAAAAAATTCTTCTGACAGCTCATCAATGGTATATCCACTTTCATGCTTATTACGTATAACTTCATTTCTATTTTGTATACGCTGCCTGGTTCCTGACTTTTCTCCCCACTTTTTCCGTGTTGTATGTTCAGATGGAATATATACATATTCTCCTTGAATATACTTTTGAATTTCTCTTAATAAATTATCTGGTAAAATTGTTTCAGCCTTTACATATCCCATAAAGCTCAGCTCCTTAAATTTATACTTTAAATTAAGGAAACAAAGCCTGTATAAGTATGAATTTATTTAGTAATGGCGACTAGATATTTACCTCTGTGCAATTGTCGCCTTAAGCCATACTTACAGACTTTGCACAGAGTATTTTGAGTTGTTCTTTCTTAGCTAATTGAAATCTCATATTTACTACCCCCAATAAACCTTATTTTCTATATAATACCAAACACTGTAGAAATCATCAATTAATTTTCTAAATTATAAATCTAGATATCTAGATTTATAGATACTCCAAGGTATCTACTAATTCAAAATCATTATACTCTGATACAAAATCCTGAAGTATTTTGCAATGCCCAGCTCCATAAATAACCAAAACTCTATCTCCAGATTCAACTATATCTTGTAGATTTCCAAAAATATAAAGATTTCTCCTATACCATTCTGTAAGCATGTCCACTCCATAATATTTACCTCCAGCTCCTATTTGAGCCATATCTAAATATAAATCACTATGCTCCTTTGCAATACGCGTAGGATCATTAAGATGCTTTAGGATTTCAATAACTGTACTATTCTTCATAATTTCATTTTCACTTATATTACATTCCTTTATTTCATTCATAAACTTCTCATAGGACTTTGGACAATTCTTTTCAGCATATTCAAAAACCTGTTCCGGTAAATCTACTGGATAGTCTATAGGATAAATTTTATTATGTTTTAATATTTGTCCTAACCTAAACCCTAATTGAACAATTTCATTTCTATGACTTATTATTTTGTTAGATGAATTATAATTATTTATACAATACTCGGAATAAGCCTTATTTAATTCCTCTTCTTTTCCTCGATTTGCTTCAACAGCAATTTTATTTGGTTTAAATTGCATTAGCTTTTCTATCACTACCTTAATTTCTTTTTGTTTTTTTTCAGTAGTCATATCTTCACATTGAGTTTTAATTAAATGTTCTCCACCATTTGCAAAATGATAAGTTCCTAATATAAGTATCTTGGCTTTTTTCTCCATAAATACGCCCCCTTTTTCTATATAATACCAAATATTGCAAAAATCATCAATTAATTCTCTAAATTACATTGAAACTCAAGAATACTATGACTTATTTTTATTGGTTAAGTTCAAAATATAATGCTTATATAATTTTTAATTACCATTAATATCAAAATAAGAAGCGTACCCACCATCATAAATAATTACATAATAGTAATCATCCTTTTTGCTATCTTCGTCCAATATAAAACTTTTATGCTCTAATAATTTACTATCAATTTTACCATCACTTATAACTCCAACCTCTATAGTTGGAGGATTATCTTTCTCTTCTATAGTATGAAAATCTCTTGATTTATAGTAGTTTTCTATATTTTCGGTATCCAATTCAGATTTTAATACTATAACAGTAGCAAAATCTAATCCATTACCATTACCATTTAATTTACCATATACAGAATCTTTATCAATTAACTGGGTATTATTTGGCAATTTACAATTATATAATTGCTTTGAAAACTTATATAACTTTATATTATTACTAATTGGAAATACTATCCAAGGCAATATTGTAATTGCTACTATTATAATTACTAATACTATAAATAATTTTTTAACCATCCTCATATCAGCTAATCTCCCATTATATATTTAAAGCTATAAATGTTATTAACAATTATTTCATTATCCAAAACATATACTTATTTACTCTTCTTTTGTGATATATTTACGCCCTGCATAATACAAATAACAATTCCACTAAATTATTAATTTATCTCCTAATCAAACTCAATTATAATTATAGGAACAAATGGATTAAGCTGAAGTTATTCTATTTCTTTTTTGAAATATATACACTATCATTAAAACAAGTAATGAGATTAATAATATGTGTAAAATTATATGGTATAAATCAGGTATCAATATACTATCAGATTGTGGAATAATATGGTATGTGTTAGCAAAGAATTTATTATACCCACTTAATTTCCTCTCAGTTACGCCAAAAATTGTGTAATTCCAATGTGAAAAATATTGAACTATAACCCAAACCGTAAGAAATACTGATAATACATATTTACCTTGTTTTTCTTTTAAGAAAAATAGCATAGAACAAACAACAAAAATTATCCACCAAGTAGTATCAAAACTCAGTATGCCTGGGCTTTCAACTAAGCAAGAATTTCCTATAGAAAACCCTGTAATATCCAACGTAAACCAAAACAGTAAACTAACCAATAATATATTTATAATTCTCTTCATAACTCCCCCATCTACACAATCAACTTTTTTAATTTTGAAAAAAGTTAAACTATTTCCTACTAAATATTTGTGTATCTCCAAGTAATGTAATTGCATTATTATCAACAATTATCCCACCAGTATCTTTAATTGCATATACAGTATCTGTTCTTTCATTTAATACCTTATTTATATAATTTTTTTCTATTTCTGTATCTTCATAATGAACTTCAATATCAAAGTCTCTAATCAAATTTAATCCTCTATTATATGAGAATGTATCATAATCTTTATCAGGAGTAATATGGTAATCTGCTATCTGAATCATCGCTCCAGCACTAATACCTATAATTACTCCTACAAAACTTTCAATCTCATTTATTAAATCAAACTCCTTTAAGCGATACATCATTTTATCAGGTAACCCTCCGGTAAAAAATATTATGTCACTGTTTCTTACTTTCTTTTTTGCACTTTCTTCTGTATCTTTAAAATAATTTATCCAGTCTATATTTTCTTCCCTAATTTCATAACTTAAAAATGGTAGAACAATAGTGTTATAATACTTTCCTTTATATTTACTATAGGCACTCTGCCACTCCATATCATTGCTTATATTTTCACCGAAAGAAAATGGAATTACCAAAACCTTATCATTACACTTTATATATTTTTCCATCGTATCTTTTGCCCAATTTTCATGGAAATTATATAAACTAAATAATATATTAACCATTAATATTCTTCCTCTCTTCATAATTCACAAAGTAATAATAGTTCCAATTATTATTTATGTAAACTACTTCATTTTGCAGTAGTATACTACTGTTTCATAATCAAAAATCAATGTCCCATTTTTATTATACTTTTTAAATAGAAGTTCAAGTTCCGTAATCATATAATTGAATTTTGGGTCTTCTTCATTTGGAATATACGAATAAGATACTAAATCCCCTTTTAATCTTTCCAAATTATACAC
Source organism: Clostridium sp. UBA5712 (assembly GCF_002419845.1). Classification (NCBI taxonomy): domain Bacteria; kingdom Bacillati; phylum Bacillota; class Clostridia; order Eubacteriales; family Clostridiaceae; genus Clostridium; species Clostridium sp. UBA5712. Next base: position 316,727 of record NZ_DIGW01000017.1, read on the forward strand.
TTGAGGATTAGAAAATATTTCTTTATCGATTGTTTTTAAACCAAAGAATTTGGGTAAATCCGTATTAAGTGAATTCCCCCCCTCACGTTCTGAGTATTTTTCAATTAGTTCCATATATTCATTCATAAATTTGCTATTGCTAAATTTTCTTCTATTATTGATAATTACTACGAACCCGCCAGGTTTTAATATTCTGAGAAATTCTTTTTTTGTAGCTTCTGGTTCAAACCAATGGAATGCTTGTCCTGATGTAATTATATCTACTGATTCTGATTCCAACTTTGTATATTCAGAAGATGCATCTATTGAATGAAAATTTGTGTAATTAATTAGATACTTCTCTCCAGCGTACCTCATTTCTGCATTAGGTTCAATGCCGTATACTTCGTTTCCATTATCCAAAAATAATTTAGCAGAGATTCCTGTTCCAGAGCCAATATCAGCAATAATTGCTTCTTTAGTTAAGCCAATTGATGTATTTAGAAACCCTATTATTTCATTAGGATAGTTAGGTCTATATTTTGCATAGTTTTCTACTCGACTACTAAATCTACCTTTAGGATTAAGTTCTGTTAAATTCATAATACCCTCCAAATTAAAAAATTTAATGTTTCCTTGTAAATTTTACTTGTATTATAACTCCCTATTATCAAATACTTTTATGATAGAATTTTCCTTTTTTGCATCAATATTTATAGGAACATGTTCTTTATCAATTATGTCTTCATAGTTAATGTCAGAAAAACAATTAATACCTTTCGCATTTATTCACTCCTAATTGAACTCTATAAGTATTCCTTATTTCATATTTCCAAATTTTTATATTAACTCTATTCTTAATATAATCATCTATAATCTTAATATCCTTAATATCCTTCTCTCTTCCTAATTGTGCCTTCTGCTTTTTTATACTTTCTAAACTTCCTACAGGTAATCCATCAATAAACACTATTTCATCTACGAACCAATTTTCTAGTATTTCTATTGTATTATTTATCTGAACAATTCTTGAGTTATCTTTTTCTAATGTGTACTTACAACCTTTTTTTACAAATAGCTCAACTAAGTTTGTAGTACCCCCTAAATCAATATCATTTGTGGTTTCTTTAACACCATGAATTACTAAACCTGCACCAGAGGTTATCCAATATTCATTTAAAGGTAATTCCATGTCTTTAATCATTTTAATTATGTCTTCTTTTCCTAACATCTTAATCCCCTTAACTACATTCATTTTCATCTAATTTCTAATACTCTATAATCCATTATAAATTTCAATTAGTAACTTTATATTATCCCTATGATATGGACTATTGCCCCTGATAATAAAGCAACAATAGTGCCAATTACTATTCCTATAACAGCACCCTTTATGTGATGCCAGGGATTCTTATATTCTTTATCCATATCCTCAGTTCCAGGTATTCTTGTTCTTTTACTGTGACAAAAAAGTCCAATATCTAATACTATCATATCGTAAATATTCACCACAAAAAATAATATAAAAACGTGGATATATGCAGACTTAAAGTTTTTTGCACCAGAATAATATGCCACTACAGCAAGAACAATTGCAAAAATCAATACTGCAATTAATTTAACTGATAAATGTCTTTTTTCTTCAACTTTAATAACATATTTATACTGAGGCAGATTTTCTACCCTATCTATAATTTCTTTAGGGTAAGACATAATATGCTTAATAGGGTCTTTATAAAGAGAAGGTAATATAATTAGCGTGAAAACTGCACAGGAAATAACACATTCTATAAATAAAATCATATTTTATCCCTCCTTCAAAATGAAAATAACTATAACATAACATATTTTTAGCTTTTATTATTTTTATGTTCTTTAATCTACAAAGCGTTGATATAACTATCATTAAGCCTCCTAGATATAAATAAAATTTTATAAACATATAATTATTTTTTTCAAAAATAATTTTCAAGAATTAAACTTTTCTTATGTCAACCAGAAATATATTTTATTTTCTTGCAGGATCATCCGTATAAACTTTTTTTACAATCCCAATACCACTATTATCAGGAGTATAAAATTTTATTTTAAATTAATAGTCATTTCCCTCAACTATCTCGTCATATTGCTCTGATGTTAATATTAGTGTGCTATCAATAGGTTTTAAAGGATATATATAATCATGATATTTTAATGTGAATTGATTATTTTCTTTTTCTTTATATTCATAAGGATTTTTATATTTTTCATATTTAGCTATATCTTCCTTGTTATTGACATCAACAATTTTTATAGCAGATGTATAGGTTATTGTTTTTGGTTTTTCCCAAATCATATATCCAAAGAATGCCAATACTCCTACAAAAACCATTGCTATTAGTAATAACTTAATTCTAATTTTTGAATCTGATTTCATTCCTTTAACCTCCCAATTATTTACTTATATATTGTGAATTCATTAACTTTTGTTTAGCAGCCTTATAATGCCTCCAGTAATTAGTATAATACTTATGGTTATTATCACCACATTATTAAATATAGTTTCAATGCTAAAATTCTTAACTAAACTAAATATTATTGGTATTGCAAATATAACTCCTATTATTAACATAATTATAGGAGACTTTAATATATTCTTCATAGGTAATGGTGCTTTGCCTGAGCCAATAAAATAACCATGATTATTAGCGTTCTTTTGCCACTCATTTATCTCCTCTACTTGGTTTTCTAATGGATTTAACTTTGATTCATTATTTTTATTATTAATAATTTTCACCCCCTATTAAATCTAGATAAAAGAATGAAATTTATGCTCCTTCGACATTAGTATTTTATTCAATAAGTCCTTTTTCCTTTATAAACAATTTAAATTTATCAATATCTCCATTTATAAAACCGTTTTTACTAAGAATTATATTTTGTTTTTCTATCATCAATGAAAATAGATTTTCTGTTTCTAATACTTTAGTAATTTGACTATACTCTAATGTTAAATTAGACCTAAATGTAATAATATCTATTTTTTCATCGTAAAAATTTAACGTTATTTCCACTGATTCACCATATACCCCTTTAAAGTTTTTATAACTCTCTTTTAATTTTAAAGTATACCCTTTAAAAAACATAAAAAGGAAAAATACTGTAGATAAAAACATGGACACAGAAACCAAGTATACTCCATTTGTTATGAAGTTTATAACAGTAAAAAATGCAGATATAAGAAACATTAATAAAACAAAACTGCGATATTTCTTATTACATTCCTTATAATTTTCTTCTGAAAGCTCATTTATTACTTCTTTTGTAATTATTGTTTTATTTTCAAATATTGGCATCAATTCAACTCCTAACATTCCATTCTTTATTTTATCCTAAGTTTCTCAATCATTTTATTTATATTTTAATTATAACATTAATTTTAATATAATATATATCCTTGTATATTAGTTAATTAATTCCTAAACAAAATAGAAAGCATTAATTTACTTAATGCCTTCTATCTCCATCTGTAACCTATTAAAATATTTTTCCATAAACTTAATTCTTTCTCTACCAATTTCTTTTGCTTTCTTTGTATATAACTTATCTTAAATTTTTACTTAACACTTCCGTTAAAGAACCATCATCTATTTCATATACCTTACATGATACAAAACCATTCTTTAATAATATTTTTCTAGATGCTATGTTATTAGGATCTATCATTCCTATAACTTGTTGTATACTCTTCATTTCTTCAGCTTTATTTAATAATTCCCTTAGAATCTCACTTCCATATCCCATTCCCCAATACTCAAGGAGCAGTAAATACTCAACCTCAGCCTCGGTAAAATCATCCTGAGAAAGAATTTTTTCAAAATATATTCTCTTAGCCATATTTACCACTCCTTGTCTATATTATTAAGCTAATATATTTATTTTTCTCCAAATGCATATATCACTGACATATTAAAATGAAGCCCGTCACCTTTGCCGAAACTTTCTAGTCCTTGAAATATGTCTTTTTTAAACTCTTCAAATACATAACAACCCAAATCTTCTATTTTTTCAAATATTCCTCTAACTGCATTGGTGCACATTTCTTGCCACCATTCCTCTTTATCCTTATACACAACATCTGTACTTTCTTCATGAACTTTAACATTTTTAAAACCTGACTCATCTAATATTTTTTTCACATCCACTACTGTATCAAACTTTGGAATATCTGGCTTTCTATCTTTATTTTCTTTCTGTATGTTCGTAGGTAAATATTTATTAACTATTTCAGTTAACCACTTTTGATCTTCCTGTTTACCCCATATACTAAATCCTACTCGTCCTCCATTTTTTAGTACCCCTAGTATTCCATTTAATCTATTTTCACTAAGTAAAAGATATCCTATTCCAAATCCACAAATAACATTATCAAATGAATCTTTTTTAAAGTTTAAATTCTGAGCATTCATATTTTTAACTTCCGCATTACATATTTTATTATTTAAAATATCTTTATGAGTTTCACTTACCATAACTTCTGAATTATCTATACCTACAGCATATCCATCTGTACCTATTTTATCTATTGCAGCAAATAATGAAGCAGCTCTACCCATTCCAATATCTAACACTTTAGCTCCTTTGTTAATACTTGAAAGTTCAACTAATCTATCTCCAAAACTATTCCAATACTTAGGTCCAACTTTTCCAAAATCAACGGCAACCTTGTCCCATATTGTTACTAACTTCATTTTACTCCTCCAGTTATATTCCTCTATTGCTCCTTTATAAACATATCACCATATTATTTTGTAATACTCTATAATCCATTACAAAATTCAATTAATAGCTTGATTGATGATTTATCTGTAAAATCTACTACTTTACCATAGGTTTCAAGCATCATTTTTGCTTCATCATCCATTTTATCCTCAGGCATTTTACTTACTTTCTTTTTTAATAAAGCCATCATAGATTTGTGGATAAAACCAAGATTTTTATAATCAATAGCACCTCTAAAATGATATAATTTAATCCTATCCTGCATTTCCTTTGTAAGATTCTTGTTAATAACAGGGATATATTGATTAGTGTTACTTGGATCAGCAAGTCCTACAGTAAATACAACTAAATTTTTATCTTTTAGCTTATCAAAGGCTTTAGTAATTAATGAAACACCCAGTATTCCACTTGCATAAAGACCGCCTCCATAAATAATAGTAGAATAATTTTGCATATCCGCTACATCAATTTTAGATGCCTCAAAAATATCCGCATCAAGTTCAGTAGCAATCCATTCTGCATATTTTTTTGTTGAACCATATTTTGATTTGTATATAACAACTGTTTTATTCATGTATTTCCTCCTATGATTTTATATGATAATTTACTTTATTTAATTATATTAGGCATATCCACATTAGTATTATCTATAATTAAATCTACAAAGGAATAAGGGTTATCAATCTTTTCATATAATTTATATGCTGGAACATACCTATCATTATATTTGTTTAATAACATTTTCAAGTTAACATTCTTAAATATATCTCTTTCAGAAGCACGTCTGAATTGTTCATCTATTTCAACTATAATCATAATACTATAATCATAATATTTCTTAAATTCATTTTTAAATATAAATATACCCTCAATTATGAGTATCCCTTCACTATCTAAGGAAACATCTAATTTTTTTGTATATTCATCCTCTAGTGTATCTAAAACAAAATCACTAAATTCTATTTTCCCTGTTATTCTGACTTTTTTTAAAATATCTCTTTCAAATTTTATATAGTCAAAGTTGTTATAATAGTGTTGTTCCCAACATGGTAATTCACCAGAATAGCGTATAGCTCTTTTATTACAGAAATCATCAATTGAAACCACTTCAGCTTTTACTCCTGACTTTATTAAAGAATCTTTAATATTTTGAGATAAAGTGGATTTTCCTGAACATCCTTGTCCATCAATTCCAACTATTAAGCATCTATCTTTTATCATTAATTTCTGAGTGATTAATTTTTCTACTATATACTCAGTTAATTCACTACACCTCAACCTTATTCCTCCATTTACTATAATTAGTAATATATATTCTAATTATAACATTAACTTCAATATAATGTATATTCAGCTCAATTTCTTTAATAATAAATATTAGCTAAATAGAAATGCTATGTTGTTCTCAACATAGCATTTTAATAATTAAGACTACACTCTTAATCTTAATTTCATTATTATTATTATCCTCTTGATTTCCCAGTAATATGTTCTATTTTAATTTCTACTATTTTTGCACTATCTTGTGCTCTTTCAATATATCTTTTACCTTCTTCTATGAAGCTTTGAGAATATTTTTCAATAAATTTAAATAAAATATCTCTCTTTAACTCTCCAGTTAGTTCCTTCGCTTCTCCGAAAGCTATAATGCTTTTATATTTTGTACTAAACTTACCTGGTAACATTTCAGTATCCGTAACAATACAAAAGGATACTTTGTGATTTTTTTCAATATTATCAAGCTTATGCCCTTCTTTAGCACAATGAAAATAAATAGTGTTATCTTGATAAACATAACTTAATGGCACAGTATAAGGATAGCCATTTTCACTAACAGTTGCTAGAATTCCATATTCTCCATTAATTAAAATTTTTTCTATGTCTTCACCAAAAACTTCTCTATCCTTTTTTCTCATTTCTCTAAACATATATACAACTCCTTTAAATTTTCTTCATAATATTAACAGACTAAAAATACCTACACAAAACTACTAAAATAACTTTCCCCGGAAATAATTAAACCTTAATTATTTCCGACATTTTCAAATTACTTATTATCAATTATCCTCAAAAATCTATCTACATACCTTTGATCAAAGTCACATAGTTCATAATTTTCTTTAGATGATGTCTTTTCAGCCTTACCTGTGTCCATAAGAAGCTTATCAAATATTTCAAGTTCTAAATAAGTGTCTTCAAATTCACTATTAGCTTGATAAAAATTTACTTTATTACCATCATTAAAGAATACAGTATAATAAAATTCACCTGCTCCTTTTGGAAAAATGCCAAACTTCTTTCCATTAAATCCAGCTTCAACCTTAGAAATATCTTCATAGGAATAGGTTGTCCCCATTGGATTATAAAAACTATAGTCAGTAATCTTATTTTCTGTTACCACAGTAATGCCAGTAATGCACACATATAGTAGAATAATATTTATAATAATAGTTACAAATATATTCTTCTTTACAAAATTGCAAAAGTCTACAGTCCATTTTAACTCTATATTCTTTATTTTTTTATACACTCTTGATATTAAAAATGCAATTAATTCTATTTCATAGAAGAAGATAAAATAACTATATGGTGGTTTAAATATAAACATTAAATAACTCTTTGGTACAAATATAGCTTCTTGTAACGTCCCTATACCCACAAAAATTGAAATAGTTAAAACTATTGCAAGAATTGAAATTAAAAATACAGAGGCTGTACCTTTAGTCTTTTTATTAGGTTGCTTTAAATATTTTCTCCAAGTTAAAGTTAATATTACTGTACTAAATATTGCCATGATGCTATTAAGCCCTATAGAATCATAATTTTTATTAGTAATATTAAGCCAAAGCCACAATAATGGCCCACTAAGCATTAAAGTACCAAACAGTTGAGCTGTTAATGAAATTTCACTTAGCTCCTTAACTTCACCTAAAAATTCAGTGAATTCTTCACTTTTAATATATTCAAAGTCATCATGATAATAATCTAAATCTGCATTAGGATTTTTCTTTACTTCCTTTAATAAAACTTCAATAGTAAATTTCTTGCTTTGAATATCTAATTCACCTTTATTTAATTCTTCTAATTTTTCTTTTAAAATATTTTCTAATTGTAAGTCACCGTTTTTAAACTCTCTTATTTTAGAAATTGGGATTTCTAATTGTCTAAGAATTTTTATCCTTTTCAATTCCTTAATATTATCTTCATCATAATCCCTATATGTGTTTGAATTTCTTCTTACAGAAATTAAACCTTCACTCTCATAAAACCGAATTGTCTTAGCTGATAATCCTGTTAACAGTTCCGCATCTTTTATTTTCATCTATGGTCTCCTTTATGTGATTAATTATAAATATATTAAACACCTTACATCTACTGGAATGTCAATAACTTTAGCAAAAATACAAAATTTATCTATATATTATCAACTAATTTAACCATCAAAAGCCTCTAAAGCCCCATGGTGACAACAACTATTTAAATAGTTAACATTTTAAAATTTTATCTATATAACTTTTAAAAATTTAAAATAGGAAACTATGTAGATAGTTTCCTATGCATATATTCAATATAACTTTATCTTATCCTTCAATAAAATATAAGTCCAAAACTTACTTACAATCTTTTTAACTCTTAATTAAACTAATATAATTATTTTTCCTATTTATATATTTGACATTCTTCCAACGAATCCTTTTTTATATTTAAAAATCAGAAAACTTCTTTGTCTGATCTTAATTATAATGTAATTAAATTATACAACTAGCTTCACAATGCCCCAAATAATACTGTCTACTCCTCTTCTTGCCATGTCTAACGGAATATCTAAAAAATTAAACATTAATAATGCAATTATAATTAATTGACCATACCTTTCATACTTCATAAACTTAAAGTATTTCTCCTCTGGTAATAATGCTCCAATAATTTTAGCACCATCTAGTGGTGGAAATGGTATCAAATTAAACACGCCTAGCCCTATGTTGATTATATAAGTATAGTTAAGAAGATTGAATATGAACAAAATCACATCTCCACCATAACCTCCTGTGATTTTTAGAATTATTTCTATAACAAAAGCGCATATAAGAGCTATTAAAAAGTTCATCATAGGACCTGCTAATCCTACCAGTGCCATGCCCTTTCTTTTATCCTTATAGTAATACGGGTTTACTTGTACAGGTTTTGCCCATCCGAATCGAAAGAATAAAAGGCATAGTGTTCCTACTGGATCCAAATGTGCTAATGGATTTAGTGAAAGACGTCCCGTTACCTTTGGTGTTGGGTCTCCTAGTTTATAAGACACATAACCATGGGCAAATTCATGAAGAGATACTGCAATAAGAATAGCCGGTATAAGATAAATTAGTTCTTTTATATTCATAATTACTTTGCTCCTTTTGAATTCATATTTTACTACATATTGCTTCTTTATATAGTATATTATTATTTATTTGTTACATTTTCAATAAGTAATTTATTATGTTCACATATTGGTTTTATTTTAAGTAGGGCGCATACTTTATATAATTAAAAAAGTCCGAAATAAAAATAGAAGAATATCGAGTATTCTTCCATTTTATAACCTATTCTTTTTCTTTTAAAAATGATTTCAAGACTTCAATTGATTTCTCTGAATTTGTTATCTTATTCTTAATTAAATTTACTTCCTGTGATTTATCTTCTAAAAGCTTTAACTTTTCTTCGTATTGCTTATCAAATTCAGATGCATTATATGTTACTCTACCAGTTGTACCAATAGCAACTCCTATAATAATTCCTGTAATAATTACAAATGTTATGGCCAACTTTCTAAATAATGATCCTTTGTTTTCCATTAACCTACACCTCCTAATAACACTTAGAGCATGGAGTTAACCCTTGTGATTCTGCCGATTCTCTGGTTATATATGTGGCATTGTTAGGATTTGTGTTACCACAGTTATTAATTTTATGATACTTCTTACCTGTAGCAGTTCTCCACACCATTACTCCTATGGGTTCTTGATTTGCTACTGAATTCCCATTGTTTCCACTATTTTGACTTGCAGTGTTAGCAGATGCTACTTTTTCATCTTCTACTTTATCTATTTTTTCTTGTTCAGCCTTTGCTTTTGCCTCTGCTTCAGCTTTTGCAATTCTTTCAGCTTCTGCTTTCTCTAATCTTTCTTTCTCTGCTTTAGCTTCTTTTTCAACCTTTAAAATCTCTTCTTTTTTATTTTTAAGTTCAGTTTCTTTGCTAGCTAAGGTATTTAGATATACTTTACTTTCTTCTAATACCTTCTCTTGAGCATTAATTTTAGCAAGTATAACTTCATTTTTCTCATTTATTTTAGAAAACTCATATTTTGATATACTTCCCACAATTCCAAGACCAGAACCAATAAAAATACTAATTATAGCTAAAATTAAAACTTTTTTTATACTTACTGAGCTATCTTTAAACTTCAAAATTATCCCCCCATAATACCCATTCTGTTAAGTAATAAGTAGTATATTAAATATTAACCAATATTACAGATTTATTCTAACATCCAATTTAACTCATTTCAACCATATTATTATATAAAAGTTGACATATTCCAACATTAACTATTTATATATTTAATGAAAATATCAAGACTTTCAACAGTTCCTTGATTATATAGAAAAGCATAAAAATAAAATGTTTTTACCTGAACAAGATGTTATAAGTAGCTTGTACTCCTCTAAATCTAAAACTGTAGAATCTATAGTCATCACTTAGGGATATATATTTAGCTCTTTATAACATAAATCCTGAAAACTAATAAAAATTTCTTAGTTGCATGGCCTTGCTATACTATACTATAATAGGTAATGAGATTATGTTTTTCTTAGATTTGGAATTTAAAAAAGATTGATTATTTTATCTAAATTTTATGAAACTAAATATAAACAGAAAGATTAAAGGGTGTTTGATTATGGAATTTCAAAAGTGTATAGAAACAAGAAGAAGTATTCGTAACTTTAACTCAAAAGAAGTAAGTAATGATATTATAGAGGAGATAGTAAACGCCGCCGCTTATGCTCCGTCTTGGAAAAATTCTCAAGTAACTCGTTACTATGCAATTAAAGACACTAAAGTAAAGGAAGCAATAATAGAAGCAATGCCTGACTTTAATAAACCTTCATGTAAAAGTGCTCCTGTTATTATAGTATCTAGTGTAGTTAAATTTAGATCTGGTTATACTCGTGATGGTGGCTTTGACTCTGCTAAGGGTGATGGTTGGCAAATGTATGATTGCGGATTATCTAACATGATTTTCTTATTAAAAGCTAAAGAACTAGGTCTAGGTACAGTTATTCTAGGTATCTTTGATGAAGCAAAGGTAACTGAAATTGTTGGAATCCCTGATACAGAAGAAATTGTTTCAGTTATTCCTATTGGATATTATGATGAAGAAGTAGCAATGCCAAAACGTAAATTTGCTGATACTATTTTAAAAGTAATAGAATAATTATAAAGGCTAACTCAAAATTCTGAGTTAGCCTTTTATTAAAATTATAAAATAATTAGTTTTAACTTGGATCAGGTATTCTACATAATCTTATTGGTCTGCTAGAACCATTATCTCCGCAACACACTTCCGTTACTCTTATTCTTACATCTTCTGTAACTCCTCTAATTTCTACTTCATAGGTATCTGGAATGTTACGGAAAATAACTTCCCTACATGAGCATGGCCCTACTGTTATACTAATAATGCATACTCTACATCTATCATTACATATATTTTTTCTGCGTATTTCTAATTCTACTGAGGTTCTAGAATTATTTCTTATATTAATAAATAAATTAGCTATTCTACATTCTCTTCTTACTCTACCAGTAGTTAAAGCAAATTTCCTTTTACAATTCATACACGCTATTATACAGTCTAGTTTACATTGAATTTCTCTATTTCTAGCTTCTAATCTACATATGGTCTCCTTAACATTTCTTTCTATAGCTCTAACTTCTCTTTTTATCTCTGCCAATCCATAACGTGGATTTGTAATAATATTATAAACATCTTCAATGTCTGGTTCTTTATGATGACCACTATCCAAAACATTCAATTCACCGTCACCACTTTCTCTTTTAATATTGGATTCTTTTTGTTCCTCAACTGGTAAATCACCTTGACTATCAGTCATTATATCAGAAGAATTTGTTATATCCTTTAATTCAATGTTTTCTATGCTATCATTTTCTATTATATATTCCATACCATCACTTTCTCCTCTCATATATGTGAAGTATGATAGTGCTGATTTAATAACTAGAGGAAGAGTTTTATCATAATGACCTACATCTATATATAAACTATTTCCCTCAATTTTAAATTCACTAGCTACTTCTATATTTATTTCACTATAACTTTGATAAGCATTAGATTTTAGAACTGATAATTTACATTCTTTTATATTAACTTCTGCATTTTTATCTCTATCTAATTTAATGCGGTCTATACCTTCAAAAGTCATATTAATAATTTCTGGATTTGTTCCTTGCTGAAGTATAAATTTATAGTCTAGCTCCCCATTATTAAAATCAAAACATAAATCTATACCGTGATAAATTCCTTTATACCTTATTTGTGAATAAGTAGGTACATCTATAACTTCTTCATCAGGTACATCAAAATCAAAATAATTTTTCTTTTCATCACCTTCACCTTCTCCAATTATTTCAACATCAGGTAATGAATTCTTAAGTAATATCTTAAAAAAATTAATAGTTTCGGTATTCTTAGTTTCCTTTAATTGTTCTTCATCGTAATTAAGTGTTGTTACACTATTAGTATCTTTGAGCCCCATAATTATCTCATTTTTAAGAAACATTATAATATATCTATCATTAGTAACTGTATATTTTACATCTTTGTGATTCTGTCCATTATTAAATTCAAAGGGATAAATATTATTTGAATTTACTTTCTCATCCATATCATTTAACATTCTAAAACTCCTTCTTAATTCATTTAAAAGTTTATCATTATTAATGTATTCAAAAGGAATTTTATATGTGAAGCTAAATTCATGATTATGAGAAATTTTTATATTTATAATCCTTCTAAAGTCTTAATTATAATTATTCAATTCTTTAATTATAAAAATAAATTGTTTGATATTAAATAATTCTATAATGTCAATGAACTTTTAATGCTTCAAAACTAATAATACCCTTTTTAGCTCCCTTATATTTCATTATTTTTCATTTTTGCATAAATATTGACAATATATTAATAGGATGTACAATATAAATAGAATGTTTACTTTATTTTTAAAATTTTATTATGATTGGGGGGAAACGTGTAGGTATGTCTCATTCTGATATAAGAACTGCTATAATATGTAAAAATTTATCTAAATTTAATGATGTATGTGAATATCTAAGATACAATTCTGATAATTATTTAGAATCCTCTATTCGTAAAACAAAAGCTATAGAAGAGATTCATAATACTTATCTATATCCTAAAGATAAAAAAGTTAGAAGACCTGCAATGAATATTTTATTAATAATTGCATTTATATGTTTTATATCTCCTTTTGCTTACACTTATTTTTTTGAAGGAGAAATTTTCTGGCCTACATTAGGACTAGGTGCAGGGTTATGTCTTGTTCCTCTGTTTATTTGTCTGTCATTTGCAAATCCAGATAAATATGCTTACTTTCATCTTGATGAAAATACAGAGGTTTTCATAAGGGGTAATATTTTAATAAAATTAAGTCCAAATGATTTAACTAGAACAGATTTTACTATTAATGTGAAATATATTGATTTAAAGAGTATTACTAAAATCAAATATAATACGTTTTCAAAACTTTACTCAATTACGGGTATTAATTATTGTTGTGATTTATCACCTAACTCTGCAAACGAAATAATAGATACCATAAATCCTAACTATTTCCAAAGATATTATAAGGAATTTCATATCTATGATACTTTTTATAATGGTGACTTTATTAATGAAATAACTGAAAAGTTCTCACTACCAGATATAGAGGAATATTGTGAATTCCCTGATAAAGAAAAAGAATCTCCAGAAGACTTCAGCTATCTTTCTATTGGCTTTTGGGGGTGTATTGGACTCTCTATCATCTTATTTTTTGAACTTTACTCTTCTGTAGGATTAATTCTTAAAACTCACTATTACTTTAATGACCTTATTTTAAATATATTATTTATATTAGTTATAATTGGACTTTTAACTTCCTTAAAAGCCTTAATCATTAGATTTAAAAAATGCAAATTAGAAATTTGCTGTTTTAGTTCAGAATTGAAATATTTAATAGGATTAACAATATCTTCATTAATATTATTTATAATAACAAAAATATTCTCTTCATCATATATAGAAAAATTTTCCTATGTAAGTTGTATTATAGTTATTGTTTTCGGGTTAATTTGCTTTTCTTATTACTATTTTGGTATAGGACATAAATTATCTCATTATAGGTTTTTAAGTTCTAATCTTGCACTTTATCTTATAGTTTTGTGTCTTATTTTAGGAGTTATAAAAGCAAATATTGAATTTGGGTTTATTCCCGGTTTATCTATTATAAATTTACTGGCTTTTTTTTATTCTTGTAGTAGATTAGGCAATATAATACGAAAATATTTGAATAGAGATAAGGTTGTTATACCACCTTATAAGAATTTCACTAATAAGACTAGAGGATTTTTGGAGTAATTTAACTATATAGGAGGGGATCTTATTGGTAAAAAAGTTTTATATACATAGTAACATAGATAATATAGGTGAATGGGTTATGGCACTAATATTAATGATACCTATAGAAGTGCTAGCGATGCTTGTATGTGTAAGTTTTATTAAGAATGAATATATAAAAGAAGGTATCCTTAATGACTTTTTAGAACCCATATTTATAGGTACTGCTGTTTTAAGTGCTACTGTTTTAATTTTGATTGCTATTATTATACTTATAGTTGGATTTAAGGTTTCCAAGCATGTACCTATAGATATATTTTATGGTCATTTATATGAACCTGCTGAAAGCTTAGTCTATGCTATTGATTACGATAAAAATATCTTATTCGCATATGAATATGAAGATTACAGCAAGAGCACAAAGTCACCTTCATTATTAAAAAAAATATTTGGTAACACTCTATTGAAAAAATTAACAAATGAAAAATCTAAGAGAAATCCTAAAACTTTAGATACATGTACAAAAATTAGCAATAATGGACCTACCTTAGTTATGAACTTTGAAATGCAAAATTTTTCAGTTGTAGAGAATAGAAGAGGTTATATTGTTCTAAAGACTGATGGAATAGAACATGGTGAAACAGAAAAAAAATCTAAACGTAAAACTTTTATTATAACATCTAAATATAAAAAATATAGAAGACTTAAAAAATTTATTTTAAAAAATGAGGTACAATAATGAGAAAAAAATTATTACTCTTCATTATAATTCTAATATCTGGAACAATAATTTATTATAATAAATATAGCAACATAATGGAATCATATACATTAGAAACTGAAAAAAAAATACATGATGCAATGGGTAAAAATTTACCCTATTATAATATAGATAAAGACTGTAACTATATTACATGCGAGTGGAAGCCTACTTCTAAGTCTGAAGATGATAAAAAATGGCTTAGCCATATAGATAACGCTTATCATGAATTTTACTTTATTTCTTCTACTACTAATAATAACCATATTCTAAAAAATACCACAAGTAGTAGATGGGACCTTTCTGAGCTTACTGAAAATGCTTTTAATGATTGTTATGAAAGTGGTAAAGCATTAAATAACTTTTTTGGAGAGGAAGTTATTAGATATGAAGATTTTTTACAATTTAAAAGTATATATGAAGAAAGTGAAAATCATGATGCTTATTTACGAAAATTAAGCCCTAACTACGAATCTATTTACACTATTATGATACATGGTTTATACCTAGATGAGGGCGAACTATCCTATACTATAGACCTTAGCATAAAACCTAGAAAATAGTACTTCTAATAACATTCAAAAAGAACTATAGGAAGGACACATATCCTTCCTATAGTTCTTTTTCATTGTTTGTGTGTTGTAATTTAAGGTTAACTGTCTACTGTAACATATTAAAGAGTGATAATGATTTAACATGTCGGGGATATCAATAGACAGGGGATAACTTTAATAACTCTACATTTTTCCTGCCTTTTCTACACATGCCTTCATAGCTTCAATGACACTGCTACGTAAACCTCTTTCTTCTAAAACTCTCACCGCTTCTATAGTCGTACCTCCTGGAGAACATACCATATCCTTTAATTCTCCTGGATGTTTACCTGTTTCCATTACCATCTTAGCACTACCATAAACTGCTTGAGCTGCAAACTTGTAAGCTTTATCCCTTGGCATGCCTTCCATTACCGCTGCATCTGCCATGGCTTCAATAAACATAAATACATAAGCCGGTGAACTTCCACTTACAGCCATAACTGCATCCATCATTCTTTCTTCTACAACTTCTGCTTTTCCAAAGCCACTTAAAATATTACATATATAATTTAATTCTTCTTCACTGACTAAAGCATTTTTACACACTCCAGTGATTCCTTCTCCTACAAGAGCTGGCGTATTTGGCATAGTTCTAACTATCTTCACAGCTCTTCCAAATTGACCTTGTAATTTTTCAAGACTTTGACCTGGTGCTATAGTTACTATGATAGTTTCATCCTTAATCACAGATGAAATTTCTTTAATTACATTATCATAATATTGAGGCTTTATAGATAAAACTATCACATGACTATTCATTGCTACTTCTTTATTATCAGCAGTAATATTTATACCTAGCTCCTTATTTGTGTTAGCTAATCCTTCAGCATATGAATCAGAAGCTATAATTTCCTCTGCACTAAGAATCTTAGATGAAATAATTCCTCCGATCATAGCTTTTGCCATATTTCCACAACCAATAAATCCTAACTTCATTCCCATTTTAAAGACCCCTTTATATTTATATTTTTATAATATGCTCCGCCTCGCATTCACTCGGTGGAGTAACTTCCACTAACCAAATCATAGATTTGGAGTGTCAGTTAAATCGCTGTTCTGTTCTGTTTATTATTTCGTCCTGAAGTTCTTTGCTTAGATTTCTGAAGTGGTCACTGTAACCTGCAACTCTTACTATTAAATCCTTATAATCTTCAGGATATTTTTGAGCTTCTATTAAAGTTTCTCTATCAATTACATTGAATTGAATATGATGGCCATCCATATTGAAATAAGCTCTTACTAAGTTAGCCATGTGGTCTAGTCCTTCTTCTCCTGCTACTACACTTGGGGTGAATTTTTGATTTAGAAGAGTTCCTCCAGTTCTTAGATGATCCATCTTAGAGGCTGATTTTATAACCGCCGTTGGTCCATTAGTATCTGCTCCCTTTTCAGGTGATATCCCTTCTGATACTGGTTTATGAGCAAGACGACCATTTGGACTAGCTATCATCACTTCTCCAAAGTAAACATGGCAAGTAGTCGGTAGCATATTGATTCTATAACATCCGCCTTTAACATTTGGTCTACCAGTTATTATTTTATTATACGCATCAAATACTGATGTCATGATTTCATCAGCATAATCATCGTCATTACCGTATTTGGGAGTTTTATTTCTAACTAGATTTGCAATTATCTCATTGCCTTTAAAGTTATTTTCTATGGCTTCTATCAATTTTTCCATGGTAAATTTCTTTTTATCATAGACATTATATTTTATAGCAGCTAGAGAATCAGTAATAGTTCCTATACCAACCCCTTGTATATAGTTAGTATTGTAACGAGCTCCTCCTGCATTGTAGTCTTTTCCTTTTCTTATGCAATCATTAGTTATAATTGAAAGAAAAGGTGCAGGCATATAATCTGCATATATTTTTTCAATGATATTACTTCCTTCTATTTTTATATCTGCAAAATACTCTATTTGTTTTTTATAAGCACTAAATAACTCTTCATAGTTTTTAAATTCCTTAGCATATCCTAATTCTAATCCTAGTTGCTTACCACTTACTTTATCATATCCATTAAATAATGTTAATTCTAATATCTTCGGTAGGTTAAAGTATCCTGTTAAAATATAGGCTTCATTTCCAAATGCTCCAGTTTCAACACATCCACTAGTACCACCTCTTCTTGCATCCTCTATGGATTTACCTGCATTAAGAAGTTCTTGTACAATGGCCTCTGTATTATAAAAGGCAGGTTGACCCCATCCCTCTCTAGAGATTTCACAAGCTCTTTTCAGGAATCTCTTAGGGGTTTTTTTACTGATTTGTACATTTGAGCTTGGCTGAAGCAGCTGCATTTCATCCATGCAATCTAGGATTAAATAGCTTATATCATTTACTCCATCTTGCCCTTCAGGTGTAATTCCACCAGTGTTAATGTTAGCAAAGTCAGTGTAGGTACCACTTTCCTTTAAGGTTACTCCTACCTTTGGAGGTGATGGTTGATTATTAAACTTAATCCATAGACATTCCAAAAGTTCCTTAGCCTTATCTTCATCTAAAATACCTTCCTCTGCATCTCTTTCATAGAAAGGATTTAAGTGTTGATCAAGTCTTCCTGGACTATATGCATCCCAAGGATTTAATTCTGTAGTTACTCCTAAATGAACAAACCAATACATCTGTATTGCCTGCCAGTAAGTCCTTGGAGCATGGGCTGGTACTACTTCACAGTTCGCTGCAATTTGAAGTAGCTCCTTTTTTCTTTTCTCATCTATTTCTTTGCTAGCTAGATCTCTAGCATATTTAGCATATCTCTCCCCTAGAATCATAATAGCATCACAGCTAATACTCATAGCATTTAGTTGCTCTCTTTTTGAAAATGCTTCTTTGTCATTTAAAAAATCCAATTTACATATAGCTTCCTTAATTTCATTTTTATAATCTAAGAATCCTTTTTTGTATATATTTTCAGAGCCTACTGTATGCCCTGGACCTCTTTGCTCCATGAACTCAGTAAAAATTCCACTTTCATAACACGACTTCCACTTATCACTCATGGCATTTATAATTTTATTTCTAATAGATCTTTTTTCCCAGTAAGGAATAATTTCTTCTTCCTGAGTTTTTAAATCCTCTTCATTTACTTTAAAGCAAATTAATTCTCTATCATTCATTATGTGCATATCTTCAAGGGTATGACAACATAGTTCTGGAAATGTTGGAGCTGCCTGTGGTCCATCTCCTTTTTCTCCAACTATAAGTTCCCCATCATTAATGCATAAAGTTTTGTTCTCCATAAAATACTTAAATGCTAAAGCTCTCATTTCTGGAATTGATACAGAACCTTCATACTTCTTATAGGCCTCAGTCATTAGCTTAGCTCTCTCCATATATATATGAGGAACAGTGTTTACACTTTGAGTCCTTAATTTTTTTATTCTTTCATTCATGCCTCTTTCCATGAATTAACCTCCTATTTTTATATTTATAAATCCAGCCTTTTCAAATTTCCCCTTTACAGTCTCCATTCTTTCCTTACTAGGTGCTTCAAAGTTAACTCCTTCATAGACCTTTTGAAGTCTTTCATATTTGCTCTTCCCTGTATTATGATAAGGAAGTAAATTTATCTTATGTACATTTATATTATTCTTTAAAAATTTTATTAATTCTTCTATAGATTCATCATCTGCATTAACCCCTTCTACCAAGGGTATCCTTATATTGATATTTGCTCCAGCTTCACTTAACTTTTTTAAGTTTTCAAGAATAAGATTATTAGACTTTCCTATATATTTTATATGCTTTTCATTATCCATAAGTTTTATATCATATAAAAAAGTATCTACATACTTAAGTATTCTATTATAATTTTCGTAGGGAGCTTGACCACAAGTATCAATGGCAATGTTATATCCCTTTTTCTTCAATTTTTTTAATAATTCTTCTATATAGTCCATGTTTTGAGTCATAACCTCTCCGCCAGATAATGTAATCCCTCCACTTGATTCCTCATAAAACATTCTATCTTTTTCTGCTTCCTTAACAAGCTGTGCTACTGTATATTCTTTCCCCACAATTTCACGAGCATTATTTACACAATAGTCAATACATTCCTTACAAAGATCACACTTGATTTTATCTGTAACAACGCATTTTTCTTCCTTTGAAATTGCCCTTTGAGGACAACTATCTATACATGCCATACACCCTGTACATTTTTCTTCATTGTACATAAGTTCTTCACTATAATTTTGACTTTCTGGATTATGACACCATAGACAAGATAGTGGACATCCCTTGAAAAAAATGGTGGTACGAATTCCATTCCCATCATGGATAGAATACTTTTGAATATTAATAATCTTTGGCAAGTTCAACATATCACCTCAACTCACATTGATAAATAAAATTTATACTCTTAAAAATAAATTCATATATATGAATTTATTTAATTATATTTTCACTTTAATTATAAAATTTATTATATCTAATGTCAAATAATATATTTTCATAAATATGTTGTAAATCTATAAAACTTCATACATTTTTTTATTCTTACTATATCTTTAATTTGATAGACTAACTTTAATCAATTACTGCGTCAACCGTTGTAGCACATAATTCTTCACATGACTGTGTAAAAGTTTGCATTTGCATAGAATTCTATATATAATGATATTTATACCTTATTATTTGTTTGAATAGTAATTATTATATACATATAGTGATTTTGGAGGAATTTTAATGTCAAAGGAAAAAAAGATTGAAAAAGCAAATGCAAAAGCAAGAAAAAGATTAGAAAATGCCATGAATAATATTTATGTAAAGTTCACTTTATTTAAGGAAGTTCATGAAACTGCATATAAATTAAACCCTGAATATAAGTACTTCTGGGATAAACATCCTGCCGAAACTAAGCAAGATATACTAAAAAATCAAAAACCTATGGATATGAATCTAAGCAAGGGCAGAATTCCAGAAATGCAGTTCGGCTTTGGAACCTTAGGCTTTGGCTATGGAATAAAGAGATTATTCTCTAGTGAAAGGTTATCTTCAGAAGAAAAAATAGAAATTTCTGTTACTTGTGAAAAGTTTACTAAAACTGTAAGAGCAGTAAATGAAACTCTTTGGAGAAAACCACCAAAAACTTTATAATTAGTTATAGAAAAAGTGTGCAAAATCATATGATTGTGCACACTTTTGTTATATTTAATTTATTTTTATTATCTTAATTTATACACCCTTTTATTACTATCAACATCTTCCATGATTAGATTTTTATTCATCATAAATTCTATTAAAGTTCTTGTAAATTCTTTTTTGTCAGTGACTACAGCTTTTTTTCTGCTATAGAATTGGGAAGCTGTAACGCCTAAAACTTCTTGCTCTATTTCCGATTTTGTAATGAACTTTTGTGTTTTTAACTTCTTAATTACTTTTTGGGCACCCTTGCTATATAAGATTTGTAAAAGATCCTTCTGTTGTGCACCTGATTTTTTTAGTCCCCATGCATATATAATAGCAGTAGCTACTGCAAATAATAAAATACCTATAATTGTTTGAATTCTAATTGGCATTATTTATTCTCCTTCCTTATGTAAAGAATAAATTTATTCTCGTGAAGAATTTGAAAAAATTTTACTAAACGGTTTAGTAAAGGCTCTGCTTCTTTACCAAAGTGTTTCTTTACCTCTTCCGAAATACCAAAAATTGTATTCATTCCATCGATATAATTCCATATGAAAGTTCCATAGGCATCTAGCTCTATATGGCTAACTTTAGGTTTGTGGAAGAATTTTTGAGCAATTCTATTATGAAGTCCTTTATTAGGTATATCTACTACTACTAGTTTTTTTTCATTTAAAGACCAAGTGTATTCTTCATTTTTCTTTGGAATGTAATCTAAATAATTTTCCTTCTGTGCACTTTTTTCTTTATTTAACATGACTATTCACTTCCTATTAAATAATATCCGGCCTAGGTTTTCCCTAGGTCGGATAACTTATTTTTTATTTTAATAGACTATTGCAAGAAATAATTTCTATTTTCTAATCTTATTTTTAGATGCACTGAATTTGAATATTGTGAATATTAAGAACAAGAAGAAGATTAAACCACCAATATTGCCTAAACTTATAGTTTCTGAAATATTAATTACATCACCAAGAGTAGATGCTCCAATTGGGATAATTGCAAATACTGCAAGTAAAATACCTACTAATCCTTCACCAGCAATTAAACCTGAGGTGTATAAAATACCATTCTCAACAACTTGACCTCTTTCTTCTTCTGAAACATTTTTCTTCTTATCAAAGTATAATCTTACTAATCCACCAGCCATAATTGGTGTACTTAAGTGAATTGGTAAATAAAGTCCTACAGCAAATGGTAATACTGGAATTCCTAGTATCTCAATTACAATTGCAATACCTGCACCTGCAAATACTAGTGCCCAAGGAAGATTTCCTTCCATTACACCTTCTACTACCATCTTCATTAATGTTGCCTGTGGCGCTGGTAATTCTGTAGAACCATAACCCCATGCCTTATTTAATAGGTATAACACTCCACCTATAGCTATAGCAGATACTAGCACTCCAATTAACTCGCCGATTTGTTGTTTTTTAGGTGTTGCACCAATGATATAACCAGTTTTTAAATCCTGTGATGTATCACCAGCAATAGCTGCTATAATACATATAATTGAACCAATTGCGATTGCAGCAGTCATACCCTCTTGTCCAATAGTTCCTGTAGCTTTTAAAATAATTGTTGCAAACAATAATGTTCCAATTGCCATTCCTGATACTGGGTTATTACTACTTCCTACTAATCCTACCATTCTAGAAGATACTGTAGCAAAGAAGAATCCAAATACTACAATTATAATTGCACCAACTAGATTTACAGGAATTACAGGTACTAGCCACATTAATATAATAATTATTAAGCAAGCTGCTAAAATACCTTTCATAGGTAAATCTTGTTCTGTTCTAAGGTCACTAATAGTGTTACTTCTACCGTAGCTCTTCATCGCTTGCCTAAATGTTTTCACAATTAATGGTAGTGACTTCACTAAGCTTAAAATACCCCCCATTGCAACAGCACCTGCACCGATGTAACGGATATATTTACTCCAAATTGTAAAAGAATCCATAGCGCTTATAGGATCTGCACCTGGGTATATAACTGCATCTCCGCCAAATAAACTAATTAATGGCATTAATACAAACCAAGCAACTATTCCACCAGATAACATGTATGCAGATATCTTAGGTCCACATATATAACCTACTCCTGCTAGTGCTGGAAGTACGTCTATACCTACTCCAGATCCCTTATAGCCTGTAAGTTCATAATGTACTTCACTTGGAAATAACTTTAATCCATCAGCAATAAATTTGTATAATGCAGCTATTCCAAGACCTGCAAACACTGTAGAAGATTTTGCTCCTCCCTGTTCACCAGCAAGTAAAACTTCTGCACAAGCAGTTCCTTCTGGATATGGAAGCACTCCATGTTCTTCAACAATAAGAGCTTTACGAAGTGGTACCATAAATAAAACACCGAGAATACCACCACAAAGTGCGATAATTCCAATTTCCAGTAAAGATGGTGCTTCTGTTCCCCATTCTGATGCCCACATAAATAATGCTGGTAATGTGAAAATAGCTCCAGCTGCAAGTGATTCACCAGCAGAACCAATTGTCTGAACTATGTTGTTTTCAAGAATGGAGTCTTTTCTTAGAATAACACGTATAACTCCCATTGAGATAACCGCTGCTGGAATTGAAGCTGATACTGTCATACCAACTCTAAGACCTAAGTAAGCATTGGCTCCACCAAAAAGTACTGCCAGTAAAATTCCTAAAATAATAGATGTTAATGTAAATTCGGGTACGACTTTTTCAGCAGAAATGAACGGTTTAAAACTGTCTTCTTTTTTCATCAAATTCCCTCCCTATATATTCATCTTATTACATATTGTAGCATCCCTTGTTTTGTTTTACAATATGCTATATTACATTATATTATTTTTTATGAAACTTATAACTAATATACTATTTATAGTTAATATTTTTTATAAATTATTATTTATGTTAAATATTTAACTATAACAACTTTTATTTCTTATATTGCTAAATCAAAAGAAATAACTATCATATATATAAATACCCCCTAGGATAGACTATAATTAGCCTATCCTAGGGGGATTTTTTTAAATTCTATAAAGTTTTACTATTTCATATTAAAAATTAACTTGTATTAATAGCATTATTGCACTAAATGCTGCTATATATCCCATTAGAGGCATTATAAATTTTAACCACTTGTCATAAGTTACATCAACCATCTCTAATGTTGCAAGAATTAATCCTGTTGGAGTAATAAATGAAATTAATCCTAATCCGTATACATAAGCTGAAATTATAACATCTCTTGAAAGTCCAACTGAATCTGCAAGAGGAGCCATAATGGGAATGGATAGAACAGCCAGTCCTGATGAAGAAGGAATAAAGAATCCAAGTACTATAAATATTAAAAGCATTAGTACTATAAATATATTTCCGTTCATACCTGCTATAGCATTAGAGAAGAAGTTAAGTATTGTATCAGAAATCATACCATTTTCTAATACAAGGTTAATACTTCTAGCAACCCCTATAACTAATGCAACACTCATTAAATCAGCAGCTCCAGTTACGAATTGGTTTACAAACTCTTTCTCCCCTAATTTTGATAGGAATCCAATAATTATACCAGTTACTAAGAATAGAGCTGTCATTTCTGCGAACCACCAATCCAAAGAAGAAACTCCATAAATCATAACTACAAAGGTTAAAAGGAATATTAACAATATAATTTTGAATCTTAAAGTTAATTCTGGTGCTTCTCCTTGACTAGCAAATTTAGCTTCAATTTTTTCTTTGTCTGCAAATGTTAATGATTTACTTGGATCTGCTTTAACTTTCTTAGCATATCTTAAAATATATATTATAGTTATTAAAGTACCAAGAACAAAAGCAATAATTCTGAAGTTAAGTCCATTTGTAAAGCTTATTCCAGCAGCATTAGAACCTATAACTACTGAGAATGGGTTTACTGTTGAGAACATACTTCCTATAGAAGAACCCATGTATATTGCTGCAATACATACCATAACATCATAGTTTGCAGCTAAGAATACGGGAACCATTATTGGATACAGAGCTATTGTTTCCTCTGCCAGTCCAAAAGTAGTACCTCCAAGAGAAATCAAGAAAGTAATAAATACTATCAATATGTATTCTTTTCCTTTAGTTAATCTTGAAAGACTTGCAATCCCTGCATTAAATGCACCAATGTTATTTAATACTCCAATAACTCCACCTATAATAAATACAAATAAAATTATATCTATAGTATCATATACTCCGTTAATAGGTGATAGAATTATATCAATTATACCTTGTGGACTTTGTTCAACTTTTTCATAAGTACCTGGTATAGCTACTGGTTTATTAATACTACCATCTTCAAATTTAGAAATGTCACCAGTAACCTTAAGTTCATCTAAAGTTTCTTGAGTACCAGGCATTTCTTTTATATCTCCATTGGGAGCAGTAATCTCAAACACAGTGCTATCTGCATTATAAGATAACTTTGAATATGAACCAGCTGGTATCACATAAGTTAGCGCTGCTGCTAAAAGCAATACTATAATTAATACTGTAAAAGCAGTTGGAAATGATAATTTCCTTTTATTCTTTGCCATGTAAATCCCTCCAATAATTTAGTATTAGTGCTTGCCACATATAGTAGCTTAAATTATTTATATCTACTTTAAGCACATAGTTAATATTTTATTCATAAGCCAATAAAGATTTTATATTAGTAACATGCTCTTAAATATACACACTTTTATGAAATAATGAGAAACATTCATGTATTTTTGTATAATTATCCTATGAATTAAGAATTTTTATGCTTTAATTTAAGATTCTAGTCCTTATCGCTCTTTAAACGTTTTCAGACCTACGAAAAAATTTTTAGCCATTTCACGGCATAAATTCTATAATTTCCAGCATTTCCCCATCTTATCAATTTCTTTATTTATTTCATAATAATTTTATATTGTATATTATACTCATAACTTTCTTTACACGTATAAATAATAACTTGTCCCATGTACTTTAAGATTTTAGATATAAATCCAACAAATTTTGACTTTGAGAGTCAATATTTATCGATATTCTATAATTATATTACTATAAAATCACAAAAAAATAAAGTATCATATTCGCTCTTTTTCCCCTTTTTCCCCCTCATTTCTTATTAATTCTCAGCATTACACCTGTATATTCACATTTTTGTTCATTCTATGTTCATTTTTATAAGTTTTGAATTTATATTATAAAAATATTATCGTTTTATATTTTAATTATTTTTTTTAAAAGAATTGACATTAATTCCTAATGATAATATACTAAAAGTACAATACTACATTACTCATGTAATGTAGTTCCTGAAACAAAGGAGGTTTACCCTTGAAAATAGATGTAAATAGCCTAGTTCCTATATATGTTCAAATTGCAAATGCTATTGAAGATGATATTCTTAGTGGAACTTTGGAAGAAAGTGGTACTTGCTATTCTCAATTAGTAATTGCCAAAGAGCTTACAGTTAACCCTGCTACTGCAGCTAAGGGAATTAATTTATTAGTAGGAAGAGGTATTCTTGAAAAACAAAGAGGATTAGCTATGATTATAACTCCCAATGCAAAGAAAAAAATTATGAATAGAAGGAAAAATGAAACCTTTGAAAAACTGGTAAGAGATCTAGTCAATACAGCAAAAAAATTAGACTTATCTGAAGATTATGTACTTGAAACTATAAAAAAACACTATAAGGAGGATAAATAATATGACTTCTTGCATTATAGCTAGAAATCTTTTTAAAAGATATAAATCTAAGGTGGCTATAGATAATCTATCTGTAGAAATTAATGAAAATCAACTCATAGGTTTAATCGGTAGTAATGGCTCAGGTAAAACTACTTTTATGAAACTATGTGCAGGTCTAATTGAGAAAACCGAAGGAGAATTAATGGTTTTAGGTGAAGAACCCATGGATAATTTATCGGTATTAGAGGAAATTGTATATAGCTATCATAATATGTCCTATGAATCTAACTTATGTCTAGGTAGAATTGTTGAGTGTTATAATATGATGTACCCTAACTTTGACCTTAAGTTTGCAGAAAACCTTTTGAAACATTTTAATCTTAAAATGAAAATTAAGTATAAAAATTTATCTCAAGGTATGAGAAGTTTATTTAACTTTATATGTGGTATTTCCTGTCGTGCCAAGGTTACCATGTTTGACGAACCAATTTTAGGCATGGATATTAAAACTCGTAAATCTGTTTATGATATCATACTACGAGATTATATAGAACATCCACGAACTATAATTATTTCTAGCCATATTTTATCAGAGTTGGAAAATATTCTTTCAGAACTAGTAATAATTAATAATGGGTCTTTAGTTTTATATGAAGCTATGGATACTATAAAGGAGTCTGCCTATAGAGTAGATGGAAATCCTGATAATTTAGTAAATTTCATTAAAGATAAAAAAGTACTATATAAAGATTTTAGTAACATAACCTCCTTTGCAATAATAGAAGGCTTAATTACAGAATCTTTAGAGATAGAGATATCAACTAACAATTTGAATATTTCAAGAATTAGTCCCGAAGAGCTATATATTTATCTGACTGAAAATAATTATAATGGAGGCATGGAGGAGTTATGGATAAAAGACAATTAAAAAATATTAATAATCTATATAAAATACGCTCAAAAGAGCATAAAAAGGCACTTTGGATAATTTATATACTACTTGCATCCTTTTTTGCAATTGATTTAATTGCAACTCCTATGGATATTTTCACTTATTCTAAAGATGTAACTACCTACAGTCTACAGACCTATACCACTAATGGTCTTTTCCTAGCAATTAGTATAAGCATTGGAACTTTATTGTGGTATAACTCCTTCAATAATCAACATCAAGCTTTTCCCCAGGATAATAAAACAAGATTTATGTCTTATGCTCTATTTAACTACGTTACTCTATTAAAAGTGTCAGTAACTTCTTTACTTTTATACCTAATTCAATATAACATTTGGGCATTAATTGGAAAATTAAATTCTAATATATCTTTTGCTTATCCTATAAATTTACCTTTCTTAATCTCTGGTTTTATAGTTAATTTACTCTATGGCTCCATGTTAATTGCCCTGACTTTGTTAATCAATGTTTTGAGTAAAAAATTTCATATGTATTTCTATATTACTTTCATAATGTTTATAGTGGCTGCATTCTTTAACAATGGAGCTCTGTTCATTACTATTGGAAATCTTTTTAGCTTTTGGACTAAAGAACCTTCCCTTGGCATATTTGTTGTAAAGTGTACTATAACACTAGGAATTTTACTTATTTTGTCTGTAGTTATAAATAGTACTATAGTATATTATAAAGCTGAGACTAAAAATACAACTAAATCTAGATTTATTTTATGTGGAATTGCCCTTTTCTGTTTTATCATTGTGATATCTTTAAGTGTTTTTACCCATAATTATCCATACAATAGCAATAGTGAAATGGGATCTGATTCCATAAACTTTGTTAACGATAACCCCTTTAAAAATTTTGAAGAAAAAGAAATAGAAGTGGCTCTAACTAATCTTAACACTGATATCCCTATTGAAATAGTAACTCAATTTAATGAAGATGAAGAAAATATTTTTACTACTCGCTATAGCGACTCCTCAATAGAAGAAATTTATGAAAATATTATTGTAAAATACCATCTTCCCTGCAATGAAGTGGACTATATAAATCTTAATTATTTCAAAAACCCTATAGTTACAGCAAAACTTGAGGATAACAAACTATATATTAACTATACCTATGACGAAAACCAAAAGGTTATTCTTCTTAGCTCCTATGGTACAATGTCTCAATTTGATTGCTTTAAAGGGAAAACCCTCTTTAAATCTAATGCAGGTCACATGACTGGTAGCAGTGATGGTAGGATAGAAATAATCTATCCTAAGGGTACAAAATTTAAAAACTAAAAAATTAAAGCCATCTAAAAGGAGTAATTTCTCCTTTCAGATGGCTTTATTATGTTATTTTAAAATCTGTTTTTTTATATAATCTAGAGTTATCTGTTCACCTTCACTTGCTAACTTATTAAGTAAAAGCTCTAATAATTCCCTACTGTCCTCATGAATAATTTGATAATCCTTACCCCTTTCATAATATATTAAAGCCGAATTATCTTTATACTTCTCTTTTTCATAATTCATACAAGCGCAAATTCTGTCAATAAACATTTCAACTACATAATTATTGGGCATTTTCATACCAACTATTCCATCTTGTATTTTCGTACCATAATCAATCCAATATTCTAAGTGATGCTTATTTCTTCCCTTATGATGAAGCCAAGCCTTAGAATATCCTTCCACCTTCTTTTGTATTCCATTAGGGCTAACATCTCCTCTGTAATACTTTATTCCTGCTGAAAATTCTACCCAAGAGTACTTAGAAAGATCATGTAATATTCCTTGTTTATATAACCCCACCTTAAAGCAGTATTTCATAACTAATAACTTATGTTTTGTTATAGTCTTAAAGTGATTAATTGCGTTCATTGTATTTTCATCCCCTAAAAATTATGTTTTCTCTAGTCCTATATTAACATAATTTCCTTCTCAAATAAAAACATTGAATAATAAACTAATTTAATTTATAGATTTCTTTTACCTTATCGGGTAGTTCTTTTATTTCAACTTCTTCATAACTCTTTGTTTTTTCACCCTTAACATATACCTTTAAATATCTATCAACCTTTAGTATCTTTGACGTTGTAAATGTAATTGATTTCTCATTTCCTTCTTTATCATACCCATTTATTTTATACTCATACGTATTGTATCCTCCACTATTCTCACTTGTTATATCCTTATATTCACTTACAGTTTTAACGTAATACTTTGTTGAACCTAGATTAATTATACCGTTAGAACTTACTAACAATAAAACTCCACCTACTATTATTATACTTACAATAATTCCTATTAATTTTTTCATTTTATATCCTCCTATAGTTTCTTTTAAGTAAATTATATGTTTTTTATAACTAACTTCATATTTACATCTATTACATTAGTCTTTCATTATTGTCACCTAACTTAACACTTTTAAATGAATAGATCAATTCAAGTTGAAGGTACTTTTGGAGTGTTGAAAAGTGACTATAATTTCACTCGTTTTTTTACACGTGGAAAAAATAACGTTAAAACTGAATTTATTATGCTATGTTTTGGGTGCTAAACCCCAACAAAACCTTCGGTTATTTTTATTTGAAATAGCAAAAGGAGCATCACTCCATAACTTAATTACTTATTTTGTGATGCCCCCATTAAAATTATTTATGCTGTTTTCTTAATACCCTTAGAGATTCTGCCACTTTTCTAGCAAAGTCTAATGGCCTATCAATTGACTCAAAATGAATATACATAAGTCTTGGATCCTCAAATAACCAATGGTTATGCAGTGCAGTTACTAGTATTCCTCTTGCTCTTAGCGCAGATATAAAATCATTTATTTCATTCTGAAGTATAACTGTTTCACCTAAATTAAGAGTTCTACCATTATTATCAGGAGATTCAAAAGAAAATAATGCTGCTAAAGCTAGTGGTGATTTTGTTCTTCTTCCTAATATTTCTGCATTTATATTTCTCATAAATGTTACTGTACAAACATTATTTTCTGTACTTAGAATTTCTGCTCCAAGTATCTCAGCAAATTCATCACAAATCCTACAAAAACTTTCCATAATATTCCTCCAATTATTAGATAGGTTCTATTATATAGTTAAAAATATTTTATCTATATATACATAATATGTTCTTCTTTACAATTTTGTTAAGCATTGATTTAAATAAAGTAATTATTTGCAAAAAATATAATATAACATTAATGGACATTAATATCTTTTCCTATTTCTTTTATAAAACTATCCTCTAATAATAAACGAAATGAAAGAAGGATAATCCCATCATTAATAGATTATCCTCACTTTAAATATACATATGTTCATTTTTTAATACTCCGTTATCCATGGATAAAATTCTATCAGCTACTATAGTTGCAAAAGTCATATCATGAGTAATAATTAAAACTGTCATGCCCTTTTCAATACTTAATTTTTTTATAAGATTCGCTACTTCTTCAGTGATGCTTGGATCTAGGGCAGAGGTTGGTTCATCAAAACATATAAGTTTTGGATTCATTGCAAGTGCCCTTCCTATGGCAACTCGCTGTTTTTGTCCCCCTGAAAGTTGAAATGGATAGCAATTTTCTTTATTTGCAAGTCCTAAAAAACCTAATATTTCTTTAGCTTTATTTTTAGCTTCTTCAATACCAACTCCCAATACTACCCTTGGAGCTTCTGTAATATTTTCTAAAACATTCATATGTGGGAATAAATTAAAATTTTGAAATACTAGCCCCACATCCATCGGTATTTCCAACTTTTCCTTTCTTTGAGCCCCTTCTCCATCTTTGTATAAATACTTGTTGTTTATTATTATAGAACCCTTATCAGGTTTAGTTAATCCACTTATACACCTAAGAAGGGTGGTTTTTCCACCACCAGAAGGTCCTACTATAACAGTAATTTCCCCTTCTTTTATTTCAAGGTTTACACCTTTTAAAACTTTACTATCACCAAAACTTTTTTCTAATCCAATTACTCTAAGCACAATATACCCTCCTCTATTGATAGTAACTATACCTTTTTTCTAACTTTTTAAAGATTTCACCAAATAATGCAATTAAAAGTAAATATATCATTCCTACTATTAAAAGGGGTATAAGAGAAGCTTCTGTATTAGATGCTATTTTACCAACTTTTAGTAGTTCGTCTAATCCAACTACATACACTAATGCAGTATCCTTTACAAGTGTAATAATCTCATTTGCCAGAGCAGGAAGTATTCTCTTAATAGCTTGTGGAAGAATTATTTTAAAAAATATGTATTTTTGAGAAAAGCCAAGAACCTTAGCTCCTTCGTATTGTCCTTCCTCTATAGAAATTATTCCAGCCCTAAATATTTCTGCAAAATATGCTGCATAATTAAGAGTAAATGCTAATATAGCAGCGGGAAATCTGTTAAAGGTTATCCCTATAATAGGTAAACCAAAAAATATAAATACAACTTGTAGGAGTAGAGGGGTTCCTCTCATAATTAAAATGTACCCACTTGTTATTTTGTTCAATATTTTATTTTTAGATAATCGTCCCTGGGCAACTAGTATTCCAAGAGGTATTGAAATTACAAGTGTTAATATAAATACCTCAATGGTTACTTTTAATCCTTGGAATACTTGTGGTAATAGGGTAATTAAATTATTCATATAAATACACTCCTATTTAATTATATCTTTTCCAAACCACTTTTCGGAAACTTTCTTAGCTGTACCATCTTTTTTAATATCCTCAAAGGCTTCATTAAGCTTCTCAAGCAATTCTTCATCACCTTTTCGTATACCAACACCATAAGATTCATCTCCAAAATCATCATTTAATATTTTAAATTTACCTTCACCTTTTTTGTTTATATAATATCTTGCTAAAATTTCGTCAGCTACAACAGCATCTATTCTTTTTGCTTCTAAATCCATTAATGCTTCATTATTTGTTTCAAAGGTATAAACCTTACCATCCTTAAAGGTTTTTAAAAGTTCCTCTTCCTTGTTTATTGCATCTACTGCACTAGACTGATTTTGTGCTCCAACATTCATACCTTTTAAATCAACTTTACTGTTTATTTTTGAATTCGCTAAAGTTATTATAACTTGTCTATTTTCCAGATAGGGATTTGTAAAATTCACCTTTTCTTTTCTTTCTTTGGTTATACTATAACCATTCCATATAAGATCTATTTTTCCTAAGTTAAGTTCTGATTCTTTCATAGACCAATCAATAGGCTGAAATGTTACTTGTTTACCTATTCTTTTTGATACTTCCTTTGCAAGATCAATATCAAAACCTACTATTTCCCCATTATTATCTTTAAATCCCATAGGAACAAAAGTATCATCAAAACCAATTATAAGTGTTTCCTTATCCATTGCATCCTGTGACTTATTGTTACATCCTGCTATTGATAATGCCATTACTGCAATAATTCCATAGATTATTACACTTCTTAATATTTTACTCATTTGCTTATCCCCCCACTTAATTATAATCTACTACTTTATTACTTTACCATGGTAGAGTAATAAAGTAAATACATTTCTTTTTTTATTAATATTTAATCCATATAAAAAAGCCATAAAACTAATTATGGCTTTTTAACACATATAATTTTAAAACAACTTGGCAGTATCCTTAGCTACTTTTATTCCTTGTTCAATTTTCCCTTCAACATCTGCTCCAACAACATCTAAACTTTCTACAGCAATAGTCTTCATATCTTGAATTCCAAAGAATCCTAGGATTGTTCTTAAATATCTATCCCCCATTTCATATGGTGCATCCCCATATTCTCCTCCTCTAGATACAATGTGTACAGCTTTTTTATCCTTTAAAAGTCCAACTGGCCCTTCTGCTGTGTACTTAAATGTTATTCCTGTAACACTTACATAATCTATATAAGCTTTTAAAATTGCAGGAATACTTAAATTCCACATTGGTGCTGCAATTACATATTTATCTGCTTCTGCAAATTGATATGCATATTTTAGAATTGGATGCTTCCTACTTTCTTCATTTTTAGCTCCAAATATTTCTCCTAAATCCTCTGGTTTTAGAAAATCTATATTTTCTTTATATAGATCTAAAGTAATTATTTCATCATTAGGATTACTACTTTTATACTCCTCTATAAAACTATCCGATACCTTAAAAGTTCTTGATTCTCCATCCTTCTTAATATTTGCTTTAATGTATAATACTTTACTCATATCTTTCTCTCCTTTGTTATCTTGTATATATCATCACACAAGACATAATTTTATTTTTGTTCTTAAATTTTATATTGTAGTTATCATATATATAGTGCTTCTGTTTTATTCATTTCTATTACAATTAAATGTGAGTTTTCATTAGCTTTAATTTTAATGTTTTCTTCAACTATTTCTAAGGCATCTTGTTCATTTAAATGCACATTATTAATTTCTGAGTTACCTTCAATTTGTACTAAGTATGCCTGTCTTCCTTTATTTACATTAAAGTATATCTCTTTATCCCTTTCTAAATAAGTTGTATACACATTTATATCTTGATGAACATTTATAGGTACATCCTTTAAAGTGCCAGATACCATGTGGAGCCAATTGTTGGTTCTATCTCTCCAATTAAATCTATAATCTCCGTAATTAGGTTTATATCCTTTCTTATCAGGCATAATCCATATTTGAAGAATCCTTAAATCCTCATTGCTATGATTAAATTCACTGTGGTATACTCCTGTGCCAGCACTCATATATTGCATTTGACCTCTCTCTAAGCTTCCAATATTACCCATACTATCTCCATGAGTTAATTCTCCTCTTACAATGTAAGTTATAATCTCCATGTCATTATGAGGATGAGTGTCAAATCCTGAATTAGCCTTCATAACCTCATCATTTAGTACCCTAAGCACACCAAAATTAATATTTGTTGGTTTAAAATACTCTGCAAAAGAAAAATGAAAATTTCCTTTTAACCATCCGTAGTTACTTTTCCCCATGTTATTACTATCTATTCTCTTTAACATAACAACCTCCATTTTATCACTAATTAGTGATATATTTTTATAAAAACTCTTTACAAGTTTTTAAATTTCTTTAATATACTTTTTAACATAATTTTTTCTTCATCCGTTAAAACACTAAAAATTCTACTAATATTTTTAATATGCTTTGGAAAAATGTCTTCAATAATTTTTCTTCCCCTATCTGTTATAGAGATTATAGCAACTCTTTTATCTTCTGGATCTATAATCTTTTTTACTAATCCTTCCTTCTCTAAATTTTTTATAACCACAGTTATATTACCAGAGGTAGTTAATATTTTTTCTATTAACTCATATATTTTTAAGTCTCCCTTATTGTATAAGGCCTCTAAAACTCCAAACTGAGCAACAGTAAGTCCAGTTTCCTTTATAGTTTGAAACTCCCTTTTATGAATTTCATGCTCTGCTCTAGTAAATACGACTAAAGTTGATAGGTCTAAGTTATTTTCTTCAATTAATTTCTTTATATCTTTCATAATCTAAATTTATCACTAATTAGTGATAATGTCAACAAACAAAAATAAGATTTAAAAATTTATATTTTAAGGATAATAACCTTATTAATAATAGTAATATATATTAACTCGTCATCAATCTTCTTCTAGTTTCTTCATCAACCTTCTCTAAAGCGTACCTAAAAGCTACTCGTGGCATAATATTTTTATTCTTTAATAGATACTCATATACCTTATCCTGTTCAACCTGTGACAGCACTTTTAACATCCAGCCATACCCTTTCAATACGAGATGATGTTCATCTTTCATAAGCATATCTGAAATCAGGTAAGGATTGATTCCATGATACTTATCTTTTTTAATAGGATAAATTAAGATAACAGCAGCTGCACGCCTCACAAAAAAGCTTGGATGATTTGTCCAAATTATCACATATTTAAATAGTTCATTATTTTGACTTAATAATTCTCCAAAGGCATGGGTGCAAAAATCATCACAATCTCCCCAGCCTGTAACATACTTCTTTAACCAACTTTCAAATACGAAAAATGTGTCAGTATTATACTGATTCCTAACTCTATAAGCCCAATCATATGCAATAACCCCTAATTCCCATTTATGTTCATCAAGTAATTGTTCACATATATTAAAAATATTATCAATACTTTTATCTTCTATAGTTTTATATAGCTTTGATGAAAACGCTCTAACTTTACTGGTAGTTAGACCATTTTCTTTTGATAACCCTTTAAAATAATGCTTTGCTATTAAGATAATATCATTCACTCGTATCACTACTTTCATATAAAATAAATTCTCTCGTCCCAGTCTCATTCCTTTATTTTATTGTATAGGATATTAATACCATATTCAAATATAAATATATTAACATAAAAAACTAGTAGCTTCAGCACAAATGAAGCTACTAGTTTTTTTGACTTAGTGGAAGTTTTTATCCATAATAACCATTAATGAACTATGGATAATCTGTTTATCTATAAGAAGTTTTTAAAGCTTCTTTTAGTATCCTAGGATTCTTTTTATATGGAGTTACCGGACAGATTTTCTTATTCTTCACTTTGAATAAAGTATATACTGCAATTCTTGCTGCACGTACTGAATATTCTTCAGTAAATACCATGTCCTCTGGTATTTCAACGAATTGACTAATCATAGCAAAGTTAGTTGATCCTTCTGGTACAACCTTTGGTCGATCAGACATCTTACGAGGTTGGAATTGAGAATCTATATAAGGCATCATGCATGGAATAACATTCACCACATCTTCCATAATTTCATCTATCTGATCTTCTAAATGTAAATGATGTAAAAGTTCTATTAACATTTCTTCACCAGTACAGTCTCGCATTGGTTTCTTTACATAATCTCCAACTTTATCTGTATATAACCCATAACCCCAGAAAATAGTTGTATCCATTGTTTGAGCTTTAAAGTGTGGTTGAGCTGCAACTACAATACTCATTAACCAATTAGAATCTTTAAAAGTCATCAAAGCACCACTACCTGGAATATTAGTAGAAATCTGCTCTATTAATTTTAATAGTTTATTTCCTTTACAAGTTACAGTGAAGCTTTCCCAGTTAGTTTCATCCGGATGATTAAAGAAAGGATCCGGATTACCAAGTCCTGGTTTTTTATTAGCAACTTTTCTCCAAAGCTCACCTGAGATTGGAGCACTAGGGTCAAAAGCTGCCGGTGTATGAAGATCACCTAAAGTTGCACTATCAGTCATACAACCATTAGTCATGATACAAACATCACCTTCATTTAGTTCAATAACTCTTTCTCCATTTCCATCTTCTACATGAATAGCTGTTACTGTAATTTCATTACCTGGTCTAAAATCTAAATCTGTTACCGTTGCATTTATACTAAAATCAACTCCATGTTCATCTAGATATGCCTTTATTGGTAAAATCACAGATTCATATTGGTTATATGGTGTACGAGTAACTCCTTCTAGTGTTTCTATACGAGAGAATTCAAAAATCATACGATTCATATAACGCTTTAATTCAAACAGACTAGACCATTTTTGGAAAGCAAAGGTTGTTTGCCACATATACCAGAAGTTAGTCTCAAAGAAATGAGGGGTATGACTAAACCATTGCTCTATAGTCATATCATCTAAACTTTCTTCTGGAGTAATCATTAATTTACCAAGAGCCATACGATCTTCATTGTTGAATCCCATGCTTTTTACATCTTGAATTACACCATACTTATCTACTAAACGAGCTTGAGCATGAGTTGGATGTAAATGGTCAAAGTTAAGTATTTCTTCTGTAACACTTTTACCTACCATATCTAAAGATGGAATGCTTGAAAATAGTTCCCAAAAATTTTCATAAGTTTCTTCATTTAGCATTCTACCACCACGACATAGGAAACCATTTTGTACATCTCCAGCACCATCATTGCTACCACCAAGAATTTGCATTCCCTCTATAATATGAATGTTTTCGCCTTTAAAATTACAGTCTCGTACAAGATAAGCTGCTCCTGCTAAAGAAGCTAAACCTCCTCCAACAAAGTAAACTTGTTTTCCTGAATGATCTATATATTCAATTTCCGTCTCTTGACTTTGTGATTTGTTCTTAAGTTTTTTAGCTCCTAAAGTAGCTATTGTTGCTGCCCCTGCTATAGCTCCTATAGCCACTAAAGGATTTATGCTACTTTTATTTGATTTTTTACTCATAATAATTACCTCAACTTTCTAGTTAAATTAATTAATGAAGATTGCTTATTTATTATTATAGTTTAATACAATTAAAATGTAATTATACAGATTTACTTATTTGTCTAAAAAAGTATTAAGAAATTTGAAATAATAAATGTACATTTCATAAACTCATAATTTTTTAAGAACAATAATAGACTTTCATTAACTTTAGATTAACTTCTATCAAATTTACTGGTATAATTTATTTAATATGTAATATATTATTCATGTTTTTAGGAGAATTTAATTTTGAGTAAATCTGTTCATAAATTTAAACCAGGCTCTCCTTGGAAAATTGGTGTTACCGAAAGCTGGCTTAATTCCATGGCTAAAAGAGGACTTTTCATAGAAAAAATGGGGAAATATTTCGCCAAATTTAATAAAGATGAACCTAGGGATATGTACTATAGAATAGAAATGTCTAAGGAAAAGGATGAATTGGGAGAAGAACAAATTAGAATGTATAAAGCTCGTGGATGGGAATATGTTACAAACTATAACAATTTTCATATTTTCTCATCACCCTATGAATTCAATACCACAGAGGTTCATATTATCCCCGAAGAATATGCACAGCTATTAAAACCCTTTTATAAAAAAGCTTTAACACAACTTCTTATTTCTTTTGCAATTCTATTTGCATTTTATGCAGTTATCCCTATGTTTATTGATAAAAGATACGTTAGTGTTTTAGTAAATATGAGTTTTCTAGAACTTCTTTCCCAATTAATAATTATTTCAACCTTTATTAATGGATTGTTTGAAATTATATATATAGGCAAACTTAGAAAGTGCCTTTTACAAGGAACTTCTGTGGATCATAATGCACCTTGGAAGTCTAATTATATAGTATCTATTTTTATTAGTTCTTGTCTAATTCTACTTTCAATAACTTTAGTAGTTTTAACCTTCACATCATTGTTTACAGGTTATGATGATGAAAAAACTATTCCTGATGATACGACTTCCATGGCAATTATAAGACTAAAGGAAATAGAAAACTCAGAAACCTTAGAAGAAACTCCAATTTCCACTTCTGAGGAAGTTAATTATGAACGTCACTACAATTTGAAAAAAACCTTTTTTGCTCCATTAAAGTATACTAGTTTTGAAATGGGGGCTATAATGACTAATCCTACTACAACCTATTTAAAATCTCATGATGCTATACTAAATAATGAAGTATATCAAGTAAGATTTAAATCCATGTCCCAAAAACTACTCTTAGAATTATGGGAGGATGGTGATGACTCAAGAACGGATGATACTACGCCTCCTATTTTACATGATGATGAGCTAGATCTTTTAATTGTTCATAAAACAAGTGATGGATACGAAATCTATGCTTGTAAAGGAAAAGGTGTTATCCGTGTGATATATACTGGTAAAGAAAATGTAAATAAGATAATACCATTGATAAAACAAAAGATTTCTTTAATATCAGAATAGAATTATATAATGAATTTTCTATGTTAGTATAACTGTAATAATATAAATAAGGACTATATGGAAATTAACTAAGATTTCTAACTTAATTATTTTCATATGTCCCTTATAAACGATTTAATATTAGTCATTATCTACTTTTCTTATCTTAACCTGTTCATCCTCTTCAGTTTTAATTGAAATTTCAATCTTTCCCTTTGCTTTATTTCCTACAAATTTAAATCTATATTTTCCCTCTATTAATTTTATTGTTCTTTCTCCAGTTTTAGTGCCTACTAGTATATCCTCCACCTGTTTTTCTGGACTAATTAAAACCCCTTTAAAATCACCACTTTCAACCTTTGAATCATATTTAATGGTAATTTCACTTTGTCCCTCTGATTCTATATTCCAAATTGTATCTGCTCCTGAAAACTTCCCATATTTAACGGTAATTTCATTTTTAGAACCCGATTCATTCCTACCTACATAGCTATAGCTATCTCCATCTTTTGCAATTTTTTCATTATTATCATAAACATCTGCTTTCCCTGTATCCAATGTACAACCACTAAAACTGCATAATAATAGTATTAAGCAGATTCCTAAAAAAGTTTTATTTTTTAATTTCAATTCTACTCCTCCTTTATATAGTTTTCACTTACACCATAAGTGTTTTTATAACTTTTCATATATTCTTCACCATAACCCCAATATGCTTCCGAATTTATAGCAATATTACTTAAAATACTTTCTTCCTCTACTTTAGCTCTACAAATATTAATCATTCATATTCCTCAAGACTAATGTCTTATACTTGAGAGTATATTAAAATTATAGAATATTTTGTATGATAAATCTACAACTGCATGACAATTAATCTCTCAGATTAGCATAATACTAATTATAAATTAGTATTAAAGCACCTTGTTAAATAATTAATTAATTTACAATATGTTGAAGTTATGCTACTATATTATTATAGCAAGTAAATATCTATTAATAATATTTGTTTATTGATAATGTTTACAAGAGATTTATATTTTAGAAAGGATTTGATGTTATGAACAATTTATTCAATCTTACTGGTAAAGTTGCTATAGTTACAGGTGCTTCTAGTGGACTAGGAGCTGATGCCGCTAGAGCTTATGCTGAATATGGAGCTAGTGTTGCACTACTTGCAAGAAGAAAAGATAAACTTGATAATGTAGTTAAAGAAATTGAAAATAATGGTGGAAAAGCTCTAGCTGTTCAATGTGATGTTGCTAATGAAGAAAGTGTTATAGCAGCAATAGACGAAGTTATTAAGCACTTTGGACAAATTGATATCCTTCTTAATAACGCAGGAGTTGCAACTGCAGGTTCTGTTGAAAACATGTCTGTTGAAGCTTGGGATAAAGTTATGGACATTAACGTTAAGGGAATTTTCTTAATGAGTAAATATGTAGTTCCTCATATGAGAGACAGGAAATATGGTAAAATTGTTAACATAGCTTCTATAAATGCTGTTATTGCAGACAAAGATCCTTCTCTTTTCCGTCACTCCTACAATACTTCTAAAGCAGCTGTTAGAGGCTTAACTATGGGTATGGCTGCAAGCTATATGCAAGATAATATTACAGTTAATTCTATAGGTCCTGGCCTTTTTGAATCTGAGATGACAGAAAATACTCTTTTTAAGCATGAACCTTTTCTTAGAGCTTACAATGCTATTTCTCCTGCTGGAAGACCAGGTAAAAAAGGTGAACTTAATGGAACAATTATTTATCTATCATCAGATGCTTCTAGCTACGTAACTTCTCAACATATTCTTGTTGAAGGTGGTATTTCTATAGTTTAAAAGCTACACGACGTATAATTAAAATATAAAGACTTTTTAATATAAAAAAACTGTTAACATACTATTATGCTAACAGTTTTTTCATTTATCTAAGTTGAGAAACTTAAATGGCCTCTCCCATAACTTCTCCATCTTCTGAGTTAGGATTATCTAACTTCTTTATTTCATGTTTAAAGATAAAGTTAGTGATTATAACAGATATAAAATCACTAGTTGGCCCCGCCAACCATACTCCTGTTAATCCAAGAGTTTCTCCATTAGGAAGTGGTATCAAAGGAAGAATTATAATACATGGTATTAAAAGTATTACTTGTCTTAATAAACTTAAGAACATGGATTTCTTAGCTTTTCCAATACAAGAGAAGTAATTAGTTCTTATAATCTGCGGCCCTACAAAAATAATCATAGAAAGGAAAATTCTCATTCCATACTTTGTTATTGAAAGTAGATGTGGATCTGAGTTAAATGACTTTACTAAAACTCCTGGAATAAGTTCTACCATTAAAAATCCTATGGTAGCAATAATTAAAGCTGCTATTTGAGGATACTTTATAGCCTCCTTAACTCTATCATATTTTTTAGCTCCATAATTATATCCAATAATAGGCTGTACTCCTTGATTTAATCCAAAAATCGGCATAAGAATTATCATAGTTATGCTACTTATTATAGTCATTGCTCCTATGGCTAAATCTCCACCATAACTCCTTAAAGCATTGTTTGATATTACTTGAACTATACTTGCAGCAATTTGCATACTAAATGGCGACATACCTATAGCAAATATAGCTAGTATCAACTTTTTTTCTAGCTTAAAGTTTTTAACTTTAACTCTAAGATTAGCATTTCCCCTTAAAAAGAAACTTACTCCCCATATAGCTGAAGCAATTTGAGCTATTACTGTGGCTATAGCTCCTCCTTTAACTCCCATTCCTAATGTAAATATAAATATTGGGTCAAGAATTATATTTGTAATTGCACCTATAAGCATAGATGCCATGGCTATATTAGGACTTCCACTAGCTCTTATGGTATGGTTAAGTCCAAAACTTAACATGTTAAATATAGTACCTATAAATATAATCTGCATGTATTCTTCAGCATATACTAGGGTGTTTGAACTAGCTCCAAACATTCTTAGTATATCCTTTCCCCAGATTAATCCTATAGCTGTTATAGCTAAACTAATGATTATAATTAAAGTAAAAGCATTTCCTAGAATCTTCTCTGCTTCTTCTTTCTTATTTTGCCCTAATCTAATGGAAATAGTAGTAGCAGTACCTATTCCAACTAACATACCAAAGCCTAATATAATAGTTGATATTGGCATAGTTACTCCAATACCTGTAATTGCTAAATTTCCTACCTCTGGAATGTGTCCTATAAACATTCTATCTATAATATTATATAGTGCGTTAACCAACATCCCAATGATGGCTGGTATAGAAAACTTAAGTAATAATTTTGTGATTTTTTCTTCACCTAGTGCATTTTGTCTACCCATGTAGTATCTCCCTTCTAAATTAAATTGTCTATTTAAGTACTAATGCAAGGTTAGAAAAATCTTAACCTTGCAAAATACATCTTAATATATTTATTACATAACATATAATTATGGCTAAGATAATTCTTAACCTTTAAATTCTCATGTTGTAAACTTTAAGTACCTTATATCTAAACACTATTCTTCACAATATAATTATACTTCATATCCCTTATATTTTCAATGACTTATTTCGACAAGCTAAAAATTTCATTATCTAAATATAATTAATTGGTAATTATCTTCTTAAAATACGCTGTAGTAAACACTTTTCATATAGAATTTCATTATGAAAATAACTCTTCTAGTTCCTTTTCATTCATAGAAGATAAGGTCAATTCCGTATGTTCTTCTCCATCTATTACTTTATCTATGATTTCTTTTTTCTTTTCTTGTATATTGTAAATTTTCTCCTCTATAGTTCCCTTGGCTATAAGTTTTATTACCTCCACAGTATTCTTTTGTCCAATTCTATGAGCTCTATCTTCAGCCTGTTCTTCCACTGCTGGATTCCACCATGGATCAAAATGTATTACCATATCAGCTGATGTAAGATTAATTCCTGTTCCCCCAGCCTTTAAAGAAATTAAAAATACTGATGATTCCCCCTCATTAAACTCTTTAACTAAATTCATCCTATCTTTAGATGGAACAGAACCATCTAAATACATAGTGTTTATGCCCTTTTTATTTAACTTTTCTCTTATACTCCCTAGAATTGTAGTAAACTGAGAAAATAATAGTACCTTATGATTATTCTCTAAAGCTTCTTCTAAAATATCATAAAGAGCATGATACTTTCCACTATCACCTTTATAATTTTCTATAAAGGAAGCGGGATCACAACAAATTTGTCTAAGTCTAGTAATAAGTGACAGTATCTTCATCCTACTTTTGTTAAAGCCTTTTTCCTTTATTTCCTGCTCCATCTCTTCTTTATAGGCATCTACATAAGAATAGTATAGTTTTTTCTGTTCTGAAGTCATGTCCACCACTATTTTATGTTCTATCTTTGGTGGTAGTTCAAGAGCTACATCCCTTTTAAATCTTCTTAAAATAAATGGTTTTATAAGCTTCAATAATTCCTCTAAAGCTTTATCATCCTTTTCTTTTACTATAGGCAATTCAAAGTTTTTATTAAACTTTCCATGGGTTTTTAAATATCCAGGCATTATAAAATCAAAAATAGACCAAAGTTCTGTAAGTGAGTTCTCTATTGGTGTTCCTGTCATAGCAAATTTACTCTTAGCTTGAATTGACTTCACAGATTCTGCATTTAAAGAAGTTGGATTCTTAATATATTGTGCTTCATCGATAATACAAATATCAAATTTCATCTTCTCATAATATTCAAAATCCCTCCTTATTAATGCATAAGACGTAATTATTACATCGTACTCCTCTATGTTTTCTATTAATATTTCTCGCTCTGCTTTATTTCCACTTACAGCTACAATCCTTAGACCCTTAGAAAATTTTTCAAATTCCATAACCCAGTTATAAACTAATGAAGTGGGACATACAATTAGTGCCTTATTTCTCAAATTTCCTTCTTGTTTTTCTGAATTTATAAATGTTATAGCTTGAAGGGTTTTACCAAGTCCCATCTCATCTCCTAGAATTCCACCAAATCCACATTGAGATAAGGTCTTAAACCACTTAAATCCAATTTCTTGATAAGTTCTTAATACTTCACCTTGTTCTTCTGGAACCTTATATTCATTACTTTTTACATCTTTTATATTATCTATAAGATTTTTAAAGCCTTTATTTCTTGTAACAAAATTCAATGCCCCCTTATTGATCTTTTCATCTATATATAAGGATGCATACTTAGGTATTTCTACACTTCCACTAGCTAACTTTGAAATTGATATATCAAAGTTATCAATAACAGAATAAATATCTTTAAATTCACTTCCCTGAAGTGGAATTATAGAACCATTCTTTAGTTTATAGTATTTTTTCTTCTGTTTAACTGAAGTTAAAGTTGCCTTCAATTCTTCTTTAGAAATTCCTTCAATATTAAAATTAAACTCTAAAAGATCTGAATCATTTAATCTAATGCTAGAATTAAAGGATTTAGGCGTTAATATTTTTATCTCCTTAAAGCTATCAGAGTAGTAAACCTCTCCTACCTCAGCTAATTCCTCCACACCATAGGTTAAAAACTCTACTAATTCATCTTC
This sequence comes from Clostridium sp. UBA5712, assembly GCF_002419845.1. Taxonomy (NCBI): domain Bacteria; kingdom Bacillati; phylum Bacillota; class Clostridia; order Eubacteriales; family Clostridiaceae; genus Clostridium; species Clostridium sp. UBA5712. The sequence continues at coordinate 361,498 of NZ_DIGW01000017.1, forward strand.
ATTTTCAATATAAAAACTTTTATCTATATTTTTAAATCCAAGTCCATTAAGCTTCTCTATAGTCTTTCTTTCCTTCACTAAATCTCTAATAATTATATCTTCACTAATATCTTCAGATACGCCCACTTCTTTTTCATTTAATAATTGTTGATTTTCTTCTTTGATATTTTTACTTTCATTTTCTAAATTATAATAAAAGCTTTCTTCTCCATAATTAAACTTCACATCACAAGTTACTCTATCTTTATCCTTATCTAAGTAAAATTCTGTTACTAAAGGCTCCTCCTTTATAAGTTCCTTTACACTTTCATCTTTAATAACAATGGGGCTTATACTCTTTAATTTAGGTAGAAGAAAATTTGCCACATCATTAATACTACTTTTTTTAAAGGATATAGTATTATTTTTTGATTTCATAAATGCTCTATGAAGTGGAGTAAAATCACTTTTTTCCTTTTCAGACAATAGATATAAAGTATTATTTAAATAATAAAGTCCTGTATTCTCACAAATGGCCTGTGAGATTTCACCATTCATATCTATATTTAGATTTTCTCCCTTCATAAACATATAAAAACTAGTAGGCATGTTTCCTAATGAAACAGTTATATCTTTATAATGCTCTCCCTTATAATCTAAATTGATAGTCTTCCCATTTTTAATGGTTAGAATATTTTTAAGTTGTCCTTCTGAAAGAAATACCCTTTTCCCACTAAAGAATACAGAACGAATAGTATATACCCTATTCATTACTTCTAAATTTAAATCATAAATTTCCTTTATAATATTCATGATTTCTTGATCCTTATCTTTAAACATATATTTAGTGTTATTATACTGAAGCTCTTTTCCAAAATTAATAGTTCCACCACTTGTATACATGCACTCCATAAGTTCACGAATATTTTTTACCACATATAATCTACTAGTTCCTATCTTTAACTCTAAATAAAAACTTTTTTTCTTACTTCCGTAGTGCTCATCCTCTACCACTAAGGTAATATCCATATTTAGAGGTTCTTTCTTAACTCCTCTAATAGCCTTGTCAAAGGTACTTTTATAGGTTTCAAGAAGCTCTTCTTCTCCAGACTTAGGAATATTTATACCCCTGCCTCTTACACCTTCCTTATTTAACTTTATAAGTACAGCTCCTACATGCTTACACATATGATATTGACTAAAAGCTTCACAACTACAGTTGGGATATAATTTAAAATTTTTATTATTTATAAGTACACTAGTTTTATAATTATTTACATCATATGCTGACTGTACTATGGCTGTAACTGATAATATATTTATAGAGTTTTCATTGATCCTTATACTTCTAACTTTATTTCTAAGGTACATATCCATGGCTCTATTAAAAATAACATTTCCACATATATCCTTTATCTCTCTCAACTCTAAATCAAACTTCATTCTCACAATTCTCCTAATTAAAATTTCTTCCTTTTTCAATAAATTTACTCTACCTTTTATTATATACCTTTTTACATCTTTATAGCGCATTTATTTTAAAGTAATTCACCTTTTCTATAATTTCCAACTATAAAAGAAATATGAACTATAAATAATTACATAAAAAATGGTGAGCATGAATCTTAATATAATTACATGCTCACCATAAATTTAAAAACTAGTTTAGACCTTTAATCAAACCAAGATTCACTATATCATTTTCATCTACGTCTTCAGTATTTAACTCAATATATATATTCCATTCTGCCATATCTGCAGTTCCAATTCCAGGAACCATTCTCTCAATCGCTATAGAAATTTCATTGCCCTCTTTAATTACCTTTTTTACTTTATGCCTCACAGATCCACTTGATTCATCTAGTGTTACAACAATTAAAGCTTTTTTAGAAAAAAACTCATCATCATATTTGCTTGCATCTACGTCACGGTTTTCATTTACACATGACAGCATACTTACAGTAAGTCCTTTTACTTTCCCTTCATGCTCCCTTAAACATTCTTTTGATTTGCAAATAGTGATAATAGGATATTTTTTACTTGAATTATAATATGGAGATCTTTCATAACTATCCTTAAACTCAAGCTCCCTCGCAGAATCACTAGGTTTTTTAATAATCCCCCCTTTATCTTCTGTGCTTGCTGAAACTTCATCATTATCTTGATTTTCTGTATTTCCTACTTCAACAGTTTCCTCCTCTTTTTCACTTTTACCTGCATTTATATTATTACACCCTGAAAAAAGTACCACCGTAGTTAAAACTAAAGTACTACATAACAATTTAAATTTATTCTTTTTCATATATATACCTCCATATTTCATATAAATAGAGTTCTTTGCTTAAGATGGAGTTTTCTCCCACTGAAGCTTACTAACAGACTTCTTAGTATCAGTATTTTTGATACTTAGAAGTCGTTGTACTTTAGTGAAGATCGTTATATAAGAACGTATTAACTCTCTACTCATACTTTAAATCTTAATACCTATATCTTAAGAAATATCCTTTATTTATATACGCTTATTTATACAAAAAGATTTAAACTTTTTATTTCTAGCCTCTATTTAAAATTACATTATTATAATATACAAGCTATAGGAATATTAGTAGTCCTTCTTTAAAGGTCGTATTAAAACATTATTTTTGCAATAAATAATAAAGACTGAGTCAAAATTTTTTATTTGACTCAGTCTATCTCAGATAATTTTATTTAAATTTTACTGCAGTTCCATAACAAATAACTTCAGATGTACCATTCATTATTGAGCTTGTTGCATACCTTATATTTACTATAGCATCAGCACCCATAGTTTCTGCTTCGTCAGCCATACGCTTTGTAGATATGGCTCTAGCTTCATTCATCATTTCTGTATAGCCTTTTATCTCTCCACCTACAACGGTTTTAAGACCACTAAGAATGTCCTTACCTATATTTTTAGACCACACCACTGACCCTTTAACCATTCCTAACATTTCTAACTCTTTTCCTGCAATGTAATTAGTATTTACTAATATCATTTTCGTCTCCCCCTTTTATTTCTTTTATTCTTTCTATCATATTATAAATAATTGCTCCTGCTATACCTATGGCAATTAAAAGCAAAATTATTGGCAATAACTTTATTCCTTCTGCAAAAGTAACAAATATGATACCTCCAAAATAGAAAATTGCAAACAGGAGCATCAATACTGTTATTACTATGGTAAGTATAATTTTTCCCATACTCTTATCATCTCCCTAAAAATATGCTATAAATATTAATTATTCCATTTTACTAGACTAATATTATCATACTACAACTACTAATACAATATGGATAAAAATAGTTATTGATGCATAATGATTAAATTTTATTTTTATCCAATCAACCTCATCTATACCTAATATTTATCCGTTCTTTGTATACCTGTATACATATTTACTTTTCATAATAGTGTATAATTTTAAAAAATTATATAAATTCATGGGAGGAAGGATAATAATGATCAAATTAATCGGTATTATAATTGTTATCATTGGTTTTACGTTAAAACTCGATACTATTGCTGTGGTTCTTTCTGCGGGGGTTTTAACAGGGCTCGTTGCTGGTTTGAGTATTAACGAAATATTGACTACTCTAGGACAAACTTTTGTATCTCAAAGAGCCATAACATTATTCATATTAACATTACCTGTAATTGGTATGTGTGAAAGATATGGACTTAAAGAAAGAGCTGCAACTCTTATAAGTAATGCTAAATCTCTTTCTGCTGGAAAGCTATTAAGTGTCTATGCCCTAGTTAGACAAGTGGCAGCTGCCCTTTCTATTAGAATGAGTGGACATCCTCAATTTGTTAGACCTCTTGTTAACCCTATGGCACAAGGTGCTGCCGTTAGTAACTTTGGAGAAATTGATAAGGAAGATGAGGATAGAATTAAGGCTTCTTCTGCAGCTATGGACAACTATGGTAACTTCTTTGGACAAAACTTATTTATGGCTAGCTCAGGAGTACTTCTAATAACCAGTACACTTCAGGAACAAGGCTATGTAGTAGATGCTCTTGATGTAGCTAAAGCTTCTATCCCAATAGCTGTAATACTATTTATAATGGTATTAGTACAAAATCATTTATTAGATAAATCATTAATTAAGAAATATTCTAAAAAAAATAATTAAAGGAGGAATCGATTATGGATATGGCAGCACTATCAAATTTTTTATTGGAAATCTTTTATGCCTTAGTGGGCTTCCTAATGATTTCCCTATCAGTTTATACATTTACAAATAAAGATCATAAAGCTAGAATTGGTACTTCAATATTTTGGTCAATTCTAGGTATTATATTCATAGCTGGACCTTATATCCCAGCTAATATAGTTGGGATTTTAATAATAGCCTTAGGTTTCTTGACCGTTTCTAAGCAAGTTAAAATGCTACCTACCAAACCCCTCGATGGAGAGTTTGCTAAAACTCAATCTGGAAAACTTAAAAATAAAGTTTTCTTACCACCTCTAGTAATCGCAATTGTAGCTCTAGGAATAGCACAATTTACCTCTATTAGCGGAACAGCTGCTATTGGTATAGCTGCTGTGATAGCAACTATTGCAACCTTAATTATCACAAAAGCTAATCCAAAGTTCATTTTAGAGGATGGAGCTAGAATGATTGACTCTGTTGGACCTGTAAGTATCTTGCCTCAACTTCTTACTGCATTAGGCTCACTATTTACAGCTGCTGGAGTTGGTACTGTTATTGCTAATGGTATATCAAGCTTCATACCTGAAGGAAATCTTTTAATTGGAGTAGCTGCTTACTGCATTGGTATGGCTATCTTTACAATGATTATGGGAAATGCCTTTGCTGCATTTGCAGTTATCACTGCTGGTATTGGAATTCCATTTGTATTTGCACAGGGGGCTAATCCAGTAGTTGCTGGTGCCTTAGCTCTTACTGCTGGATATTGTGGAACACTAATGTCACCAATGGGAGCTAATTTTAATATTATGCCTGCAGCTCTTCTAGAAATTGACGACAAAAATGCAATTATTAAACGCCAATTTCCTGTGGCTATGACATTACTAATAGCACACATAGTTTTAATGTATTTCTTAGCATTTTAAAAGTTTATATAAGATATAACTAAAGGAGGTGAATTTTAATGAAGCTAATGCTTCATTAAATATATATATGAAAGTTTTAATAAGTGGTTTTGATCCCTTTGGAGGAGAACCTATAAATCCAGCTCTTGAAGCAGTAAAATTACTTCCTAATAATATTGCTGGCGTAGAAGTTATAAAGGTAGAAATTCCTACTGTCTTTAATAAATCAATAGAGGCCCTTGAAAGCTCTATCAAAAATCATAACCCAGATGCAGTTATTTGCATCGGACAAGCAGGTGGTAGATTTGCAGTTATGCCGGAGAGAGTTGCTATTAATATAGATGATGCTAGAATTAAAGATAACGAAGGAAATCAACCAATAGATATAAAAATTAAAGAAGATGGAGAAAATGCTTATTTCTCTAACTTACCTATAAAAGCAATGGTTAAAAACATGGTAGATAATGGCTATCCTTCTGCAATTTCTAATACTGCTGGAACATTTGTTTGTAACCATATAATGTATGGATTACTTTATCTTATCGATAAAAAGTACTCTCATATGAAAGGTGGATTTATTCACGTTCCATATATACCAAATCAAGTGGTTACAAAGCCAAATACACCTTATATGAATCTTCAAGATATTTCAAAATGTCTTGAGCTTTGTATAGAAGCCCTAGTTAATAATGGAAATGAAGACATTAAAACTATAGGAGGTACAATCTGCTAATGACATACCCAACAGAAGAAAAAAAAGTATTTGTATATGGAAGCTTAAGAGAAGGTTTCTTTAACTATGATAAATACTTAAAAAATAAAGTATCTCCAGCTTCTCTAGGCGAAGTAAGGGGAAAGCTTTTCCATCTTCCTCACAAGGGATACCCTGCTTTACTAGATGGAGAAGATACTGTTATTGGAGAAATTATGACACTAAAAGATTTTTATGAAGATATAGTTTCCTTAGATCAAATGGAAGGATTCAGATCCTTTGAAGATATATCAATCAATGAATATATAAGAACTACTATAAATGTCAAAAATCTTGAAACAAAGGCTATTGAAAATTGTTATGTATATAAATACGTAGATGGCAATGATAAAAACTTTAATTCCCATGCAATCTATATTCATCATGGAGACTGGAAAAAGTATATGAATAGCCTATAATAATACAAGTAGAAAAATCTATCATTTATTTGATAGATTTTTTATTGCAATAAACTAAAATTATATTTAAATTTATTGACATCTCTATTTCTATTGCATAATATATAAAATAATAATTATTTTCTTAAGGTGAATTTATGTCTTATAATCTAAACCCCGAAGAATTAGTTGTAGCAGCTGCTGTTCTCTCTATATATATAGCTAAAAATAGAACTTCTGATGAAATTAATCTATTAGGAAATCTTTTTCAAGCTATAGGTACAAACCTATCAACTATTGCTACTGTTACTCCACAAAATGAATCTACTATTAATAACAAAAATAATACTAATGAATAAAATTTAGTTTAAAAATAATTCCTATAATATGAGGAATTATATTATACTATAGACGTTTTTTAAGATTTAACATAAACATTACTTATTACTCTATTAAATTGAAAAGGATGATTTAATATATGTATGAAGAATACTTTAAACATATTCCACAAGAAAAAATGAGAACCTTTTTTCTTGAAGAACTTGCTCCTTTAGGAATTATAAAACATTATAAAAAAAATGAGCATATAGATTACTTTCCTGGGGGTAAACTCTCAATAGTTACTGAAGGAAAAGTGAAGGTTTGTATCTATACTAAAAATGGTCTTGAAAAAATTTTATTTTTTTTAATACCAGGAGAAATATATGGGGAGGAAAGTTTATTTCATCACTCTCATATAGGCATTACTCCAGTTACATTAGAAGATACTTCAATCTCATTTATTGATTATGAAACTTTATATAATTATTTAAATGATAAACCTAAAAATTATGAGTATTTTCTTCAAAGTATATTAAGAAAATATCAAATTTCTTTATTTCAGATGGGAGACCTTTTAAAGAGATCACCACGAGCTCAAATTTGCTCTGCTCTTTGTAGAATTGTTGCTCAAACTATAAATAATTATTCTAAATGTAATGATCCAATTGAACTAAGTCTCCCGCTTACCCATGAAGGATTAGGAAATTTAATCGGCTGCTCTAGAGTTACCGTTACTAGAGTTCTTAATGAGTTAAAATCCCAAGGAATATTAGCAAGCACATCTAAAAAAATAGTTATTCTAGATTTTGAAAGATTAAAAAAATATTGTGACTAATAACAAGTAAATTAAATGTAACATATAATTACTTATTTAGACTTATATTACTTAAATTCTCTAAGTAATTTTTATGTAACATATAATTTTTTATTATTTTTCATCTAATTTTATGTTATTATATTATTGTAACCGCAAGGTTAAAAATTCATTGGTTAATCAGTTATAAGTTTAAATTCAAATTATAATTAAACTATTCTAAGAAAAGTAGGTTGTTTAGTATGGATAATAACTCAAAAGAACTTTTTAAACTTATTGATGATGGAAACACTATTGTACATAGCGATCCTAGAAAAGCTTATGAAATAACAAAAGAAGCATTAAAATTAGCTGAAGCGTTTAATAATAAATCTGCAATGGGCTATTGCTTTATTAATTTTGCTTTAATTTACAGATCACTATCAAATCTTGCCAACTGGGTAGAATATGGTCATCATGCTCTAGATATATTTATGGAATTAAATGAAGAGGAAGGCATTGTTGTAGCTTTAAATCTTTTAAGTTGCGCATATTTTCACGTTGGACTTTATGAGGATTCTTTAATAAATTGTCTTAGAGTTCTAGATTTGTGTATTGATGATAAACATAGCTTTATTCACACCTGTTCCCTTAATAATATGGCAGAGATTCACAGGATAACTACCCAATATAATAAAGCCTTGAAATATTATGAGAAAGCTTTAGCTAAAGCTAAAAAATTTAATTATACTTCACTATCTGCATCTATTTTATTTAATATAGGACAAGTTCTTCTAGAGAAGAATAATTACCATAAAGCTTTAAAAATATTTTTTGAAAGCTATGATATAGCTATTGAATTTAATAACTTTATACTCCTAGGTGAAATAGAAAATAATATTGGTTTCATTCACTTTAAAAATAAAGAGTTTGATAAAGCCATGGAATACTATAATAAATCCTTAGAACACTTAGAAACCATTAGTAACAAATTTTATATCATAGATTTATACTTTAACATTGGTTTTTTAAAGCTTTCCACTTCTTCTGGTGATGCTATAGAATATTTAAATAAAGCTATACATTGTGCTGAGGAACTTAATTCCAAACATAAGCTTAGTAAAATACATTTGCAGCTTTCTAAATACTACGAATCATTAGGAGATTTTAAAACAGCCTTAGAATATTACAGGCAGTACCACCTTTCAGAAGAAGAAGTTTCTTCATCTACTATGAAATCTAAACTAGAAATTATAAGAATTCAATGTAATCATGCTATAGAAGCTGAAGAATTAGAACAAATTAAAATAATAAATCAAAAACTAGAAATGGAAATAGAATCCCAAAATAAAAGGCTACAATATATGAAAAATGAGAATAAGAATTTACGATTTAAAGCATTGAAAGATTCTCTTACTAAAATTTCAAATAGACATGCCATTGACCAAATGTTTAGTAGACTATGGAAATATTCTAAACTCAATAAAAATAATATGGTTTTATTTATGATAGATGTGGATAACTTTAAATTATATAATGATTATTGGGGTCATATGCATGGTGATAAATGTCTTGCTAGTATTGCTCAATGTTTAAAAGACATTTCTACCTCCCGTCACGATTTTTGTGGTAGATACGGTGGAGAAGAATTTATATATCTTGCTGAGGATTTAACCTATGATGAAGCTATTTACCTAGGTAATCTAATAAGTTGTAAAGTTAAGGACTTAAAAATAAAATCTACTCATGATAATGAGAGTTCTGTAATTACTGTTAGTATTGGTGGGGTCTATGGAAACCTTTCCTCTCTTAGATCAACTGACTATATGATTGAAATTGCAGACAAACAATTATATATCTCTAAAGAATCTGGAAGAGATAAAGTTACGTTAATAAACACCTTAGAAGATGAATTAATGCTAAATTCAATAAATTCAGTGAACTTAGCAACTGCAGATATATATTAATAATTTAAACTTTAAAACAGTTATTCCTTTATTATTAATTATATTATTCAAGTTATTAAACATAAAAGTATAATAAAGAAGGACACTCTTAAAATTACTAAGCTTAAACTACCAATAAAAGCTTAATTTTTAATAGTGTCCTTTTATTAATTATTAATCATCTTCTCTTAAAAGGTTAATATCTTTTCCACTAAGAATCTTGTTCATATTTCTCATAGAACACATTTTACCACACATAGTGCAACTATCTTCATGATGAGGTGTAGATTCTTTTCTATATTTTCTTGGCTTTTCTTCATCTAAAGCTAAGGTAAACATCTTCTCCCAATCAAGTTCCTGTCTTGCCTTACTCATTTCATTATCCCACTGCGATGCACCTTTAATTCCTTTAGCAATATCCGCTGCATGAGCTGCAATTTTTACTGCTACTATACCTTCCTTCATATCATCTAGGTTTGGAAGTCTTAAATGTTCTGCTGGAGTTACATAACATAAAAAGTCTGCTCCATAACTTGCTGCAATAGCTCCACCAATGGCAGAAGTTATATGATCATAACCTGGAGCTACATCCGTAACTAAAGGTCCTAAAACATAAAATGGTGCTCCGTGACAAAGTCTTTTTTGAAGTAACATATTAGCTTCTATTTCATTTATAGCCATGTGCCCTGGACCTTCAATTATAACTTGTACATTTCTCTCCCAAGCTCTTTTTGTAAGCTCACCTAATACCATAAGCTCCTTAATTTGTGAAGCATCTGTGGCATCAGCTATCGAACCTGGTCTACATGCGTCTCCTAAACTTAAAGTTAAATCATATTTTTCACATATATCTAATAATCTATCAAAATACTCATAGAATGGATTTTCTCTCTGATTTAATTCCATCCAAGCAAACAAAAGAGATCCTCCCCTTGAAACTATATTAGTAATCCTCTTATTTCTTTTAAAAGTATTTATAGTTTCCCTGTTTAGTCCTGCATGGATAGTTACAAAATCTACTCCATCCTGTGCATGCTTTTCTACTACTTTAAAGAATTCATCTACAGAGATATCCTTTAGTTCCTTATCATAAAAGCCAACTACATCATACATTGGTACTGTTCCAATCATCGCTGTAGACATTTCTACTAACTTTTCTCTGAACTTTGCAGTTTTTCCATAATTAGAAAGGTCCATAATAGCCTCTGCTTTCATATCTAAAGCAACTTTTACCTTTTCCATTTCTTTATCTATATCATCACAATCTTTGGATATACCTAAATTTACATTTATTTTAGTTTTGAGACCTTGTCCTACTCCCTGTGGTACAAGGGATTTATGATTTTTATTAGCAGGTATAGCTACCTTTCCTTCCGCTACTAAAGCCCTTAACTCTTGAATATCCATATTCTCTGACTTAGCTACAATCTCCATCTCTCTTGTTACAATGCCCTTCCTAGCGGCATCCATTTGTGTTGTAAAATTCATACTTTCTTCCTCCCTAAGTACAATAATTATTTAATTTAATAATTTAGCGCCTTTCTTTAGGAGAAAATAATTGCTTACATATTTTTTTACAAATCTTTATTAATTCTTATCTAAAAAAATAAAGGCTTACACAAGGTAAGCCTTTAGATGAATTCATAAAATAAATATTTATAAACATTTTTATAAATAAGCTATTATTAAAATCTTTTAAAGCTTTCCTTCGATGGCATTATCCACATCAGGTTCAAGGGTTAAAGCAATTATTGCTTCTCTCAGCATTAGGCACCCCTAGCTAAATAATTATTAAATTAACTTCATTATAACATAAAAACTATAATTTTCAAATTTACTTTTAATTTATTATTATCCACATTTTTAATGGAAAATTTTTAATAACATATTTTTTCTTTCTAAGGATAAACTAAAGTCGAGTTTTCTTAAACCTTTTATTTTTCAATAGCTTATCCTTATTCTTGTTGTTCTCATCAAATATACTCATACTTAAGAATTTAAGTAAATACTTTAAAAGGACGGTGTATTACAATGAAAAAATCTTTAATTATGCTAACATTAGTTGGTGCCATCATGACTTCTTCTACTGTAGCCTTTGGATATGATAATATATCAATGGATTCTAATAGTGAAAAAATGACTACTATAGAGACTCCAGCAGAAAAATCTAAGGATGAAAAACCCACTGAGGAAAAGAAACCAACTATGATTGAGGAAGAAGAAAAGACAAAAAAACCTGATGAAAAGAAGCAAACTATAAGTGAGTCTAAGCCTGAGAATGAAAAAGCTCCTAAAGAAGATGAAAAGAAACCAACTCTAAACGAAACTGATGAGAAAAAACAAAATACAAAGACTCCTGGAAAACATATGAGAAAACCAGAGTGTGATAATAAGTGTAACCCTGAAGATAACAAGGAAAACGAAAAGAAGGCTCAATAATTAAGTATAAATTTAAACTTAATTTAAATATAGGCTATGTTTTAACAACAGTTTAAAACATAGCCTAATATTTTATTTTATTTTATTTTGTGCTGCTTTCTTTGTTTCTATATCTCTTTGAATTTTGCTAAAAAATTTATAAGTAGTTGAAGATAACATCATTCCAAAGGCAATAGCTCCACCTACTATAATAGTTTTCATTGCACTGCTATAAGCAAGGTCATAATTTTGAGCTACTATATATAATACTGTGTTATAGGCCATGACTCCTGGTACTAACGGGAATATTCCTGGTATTGAAAACTGCATACTTGGAGCCTTTAACCTTCTTGCCATTACTTCACTATAAACTCCTACTACAAATGCCCCCATGAAAGTAGCAATAATTACACTTCCTCCATAGTTGAACACTATTAAATAGCTTAACCATGCAAGAGTTCCTGAAATCCCAGCCCAAGCTAATTTTTTTCTATCTATATTAAATAATATGGCAGGAAATACACTTCCAAAAAACGCTAAAACAATTTGTCTAATCATAACATAGCCTCTACTTTCATCTAAATATATTATATCTAAAAGATTCCTAGAAAATTTCTAAAGGCTAATGCAGTACCAATTCCTGAACCAATTGCTGTAATTATTAAAACAGCCTCACCCACCTTTGAAATTCCTGATGTAAAATCACCATAAATTATATCTTTTATTCCATTAGTAAGGGCTACACCAGGTAATAGTACCATGATAGACCCTAGTATAATCTTGTCCTTGTTCACTATAGTTATAATATTTTCAAATAAAATACTTATACTAGCTATAAGAAATCCTGAGAAAAAGAAGATAAAGAACTGAAAAAATCCTACATTGGATACCTTATCTACCATATAATATATTATCATACCAATAATTGTAGATATAAAGGCTGCAAAAATTGTTCCGTTGAAAAATAATGAATAAATAAAACAAGTCATTCCACCAGCTAACACTCTAATAGGTAATTTAAAAGTAGGCGTTTTTCTTATATCTTCTAGTCTTTCCATTGCTTCCTCATAGGAAATCTTCTCTGACTCGATGCTTCGAGAAAAACTATTTACTAGCTCTATGCTATATAAATCAACACTCTTGCTTCTAACCTTTTTTAGTGATGTAACCTTTTCTTGATCCTCATCTAAAATAGATATAAAAATTCCTTTTCCTGTAGTTATGCATTCACTTTTATAATTATATGCTTTACATATCCTTTCAATAGTTTCCTCTACTCTATAGGATTCTGATCCATTACTAATAAGTAGTTCACCTGCTGAAAGAGCTATATCTAAAACCTGTTTTGCCTTCATGATAAATCTCCTTCTAATATTCCATATATTTAATAAACATGAATTTTATTCAGTTTACTATAATTATTTTTTAGCATATTTAATATTACACATTTATTAATGGTAATTATATCATCTTTTTCATATTTGTCTATTAATTATTTATATATTAAATGAACTTATATTTATTATATATTTAATTAATTACTTTATTATTATTTCCTAAATACTAGGTTATACTTATCTCTAAAATAAAAAGAACTAACTCAAATTAATTTACTTAATTTAAGCTAGTTCTTAAAAACTATGTCAATAAACTTCAGATGGAATAAACTCTATCCTAGTTAAAAAACTCTATTTACTTTTTATTTAGTTATTAAACTACATCTTCTTTAATGTCTTCAAATTGACTATTATATAAGTTTGCATAGAAGCCATTGGCTGCAAGTAACTCATTATGATTTCCTTGTTCTACTATATCTCCATCTTTCATTACAAGGATTAAATCTGCATCCCTTATAGTAGATAATCTATGAGCAATTACAAAACTAGTTCTACCCTTCATCAAATTATCCATTGCCTTTTGTATTAAAACCTCAGTACGAGTATCTACAGAACTAGTGGCTTCATCTAAAATTAGAATCTTAGGATCTGCAAGAATTGCACGAGCTATAGTAAGTAATTGCTTTTGACCTGCAGACACGTTATTAGCTTCTTCATTTAAAATCATATCATATCCATCAGGTAAAGTTTTTACAAAGTGATCCACATTGGCAGCCTTAGCTGCAGCAATAACTTCTTCATCATTGGCATTTAATCTACCATATCTGATATTTTCCTTAATAGAGCCATTAAATAACCAAGTATCTTGAAGTACCATACCAAATATACTACGTAAATCTTGACGGTTGAAATCTTGAATATTATGACCATCTATTAAGATAGCTCCACTATTCACATCGTAAAATCTCATAAGCAATTTAACCATGGTAGTTTTTCCTGCTCCAGTAGGTCCAACTATAGCAACCTTCTGTCCTGGTTTTACATGTGCTGAAAAATCATTGATAATAATCTTATCTTCTTTATACCCAAAGTGAACATTTTCAAAGTTTACTTCACCTTGAATTTCTTCTCCCTCATCTTCTGACAATAACAGATTTTTTATTTTAATAGGGTTTTCTGCAAATTGCACTTCCTCTTCTTCTGCTAAGAATTCAAAAACTCTTTCTGCAGCCGCTGCTGTAGATTGCATTAGATTTGCTATCTGAGCTGACTGAGCTATTGGTTGATTAAAAGATCTTACATATTGAATGAAGGATTGAATATCTCCAACTTCAATAGTTTTCTTAATAGCCAGCCATCCACCTAAAATAGATACTACTACATAGCCTATGTTTCCTACAAAGGTCATAATAGGCATCATCATTCCAGATAAAAATTGAGACTTCCAAGCCGAGTCGTATAATTTATCATTTAACTTATTAAATTCTCTAATTGCCTCTTCTTCTCCATTAAAGGCCTTAACTATATTATGACCTCCATAAACCTCTTCTACTTGACCATTAACATTTCCTAAATATTTCTGTTGATTTCTAAAGTGTTTTTGAGATTTCTTAACTACTACCGATATTAAAAACATAGATATTGGCAATATAAGGAGAGTTGCCCCTGTCATGATACCACTTATTGAAATCATCATTATTAGTACTCCAATTAATGTAGTAATTGAAGTTATAACTTGAGTCATACTTTGGTTTAAGTTTTGACTTACGGTATCTACATCATTTGTTATCCTAGATAAAACTTCACCATGAGTCTTATTATCAAAATATTTAAGAGGCATTCTATTAATTTTTTCAGAAATCTCTTTTCTAAGATTATATGAAACCTTTTGAGTAACTCCTGACATTATAAAACCTTGTACAAAAGAGAATAATGTACTAATTATATATAAAATCAAAAGTAATAATAAAATTCTTCCTATATATTCAAAGTCTATGCCTACTCCTGAACCTGTTATCTTACCTACAAGTCCCTTAAAAATGTTAGTGGTAGCTTTACCTAAAACCTTAGGTCCAATTATAGAAAAAGCAGCACTTCCAACGGCAAATATTATAACAATTATTATGGATGCAGTAAAAGGTTTAAGATAACTAATAAGCTTTTTCATGGTGCCCTTAAAGTTTTTAGCTTTTTCTCCAGGACCTCCCATTGGTCCACGTCCCATAGGTCCTCCACCACCCATAGGCCCTTTTTTCATATTTTGCTCCTTACTCATTAGCTAACTCCTCCTTTGAAAGTTGAGATAGTGCTATTTGTTTATACACATCACAAGTTTTCATTAACTCATTGTGAGTTCCAATACCTGCAATTCTACCTTCCTCTAAAACTATTATCTGCTCTGCATGTAGAATCGTACTTATTCTTTGAGCTACAATTAGAACTGTACTATTTAATGTTTCTTTTTTAAGGGCTTTTCGTAATGCCGCATCAGTCTTAAAATCTAAAGCTGAGAAACTATCATCAAAAATATATACCTCTGGTTTTTTAGCAATAGCTCTTGCAATAGAAAGTCTTTGTTTTTGGCCCCCTGAAACATTAGTACCCCCTTGAGATATTTCAGTATTATAACTCTCCTTAGTACCTTTAATAAAGTCAGTGGCTTGTGCAATCTCTGCAGCCTTTATCATATTTTCGTCTGTAATACTTTTACCTGAATATTTTAAGTTACTTTCAATGGTACCAGAGAATAGCACTCCTTTTTGAGGTACATAACCTATCTTTTCTCTTAAATCATGTTGACTTACTTTTCTAATGTCAATTCCATCTAAAAGTATTTCTCCCTCAGTCACATCATAAAATCTCGGTACAAGATTAATAAGGGTGGATTTACCGCTTCCTGTACTACCAATAAATGCGGTAGTCTCTCCAGGCATAGCAGTAAAAGTTATATTACTTAGAACATTTTCTTCAGCATTTGGATACTTAAAGGAAACATTATTAAATTTAAGAAATCCCTTTTTATCTTCTTCAAGTTTTATTGGAGCTACAGGATCCTTAACTACATATTCAGTGGATAATACTTCATCTATACGCCCAGCTGAAACTGTAGCACGAGGTAACATCACTGAAACCATAGATATCATTAAGAATGCCATTATAATTTGCATTGTATATTGAATAAATGCCATCATATCTCCAACTTGCATGGTTCCTGCATCAATGCTATGTGATCCATTCCATACTATTAAAATAGTAATTCCATTCATAATCAACATCATAGTTGGCATCATTAAAGCCATAGTTCTATTGACAAATAAATTATTCTTGGTTAAATCATTATTTGCTTTATCGAATCTTTTTTCTTCATGTCTTTCTGTACTAAAGGCACGAATTACCATCATACCAGTCAAAATTTCTCTAGTTACAAGGTTAATCCTATCAACTAGTTTCTGAACCCTCTTGAATCTTGGCATAACTACTGTAAATAAAACAATTACTACTGCTGAAATAGCAACTACTGCAACAACAATAATCCAAGCCATTGAAGTTTCTGTATTTAAAACCTTTATTACTCCACCAATTCCTAAGATTGGTGCATAGAATACTACTCTTAGAAGCATTACCATAAGCATTTGAATTTGCTGAATATCGTTGGTACTACGAGTTATAAGTGACGCAGTAGAAAATTTATCTAATTCTGCATTAGAAAAACCTATAACTTTAGAAAATACTTTACTTCTAAGGTTTTTACCAAGGTTTGCTGCCACTCTAGCCCCAATAAATCCAACAGTTACTGTAGCAGCCATACTTAGTAGGGCTATAAGTATCATTAATCCTCCTGTATAAAGAAGATAGTTAGTTTGCATTTTGTCTATATTCAAACCAATATTATTATACTCATTTTTTACATAACTAATAGCTGCTTGGTCTATCATAGTATTAGGTAAGTTCTCAAAATTTTTATCTATATCTTTCATCATAGTATCTCGCTGTTCCTGCGGTAACTGTGACATCACTTCCAATATATCTGCATTTTCATCTATACCCATATTAGGAGGAAACTCCGCTATAATTGCTGCTTTCATGGCCTTACTTTCTTCACTGTCACTTTCAAAGCCTTGCACTACTAACATTGGCCTTGCAAATATTCCATTTAACTTTTCAATGGTTTCTTTATCCTTTTTCTTAGTTGTAAGCTTATATACACCTTCATTTTCTAAAGAAGGATACTTCTTCACATATTTATTGTATTCTTCATCACTAAGAGAATCTTTATCTAACAAAGTATAATTACTCTTAATTTCTATTCTATCCTCTTCACTAATAAATAGTTCTAACTTTTCTAATTGACTCTTTCTAATTACTTCTGGTGTAACTTTTTCTACTCCCCCCTGCTGAATTCCAACATTTACTATATTAGAAGTATAGTCAGGTAAAGAAAGGTCACAGACTGCTTGAACAATTAGTAATCCAATTATGATGATAATTGGCACCACTGAGTTCTTTAAATATTTAATTAACTTGAACATATTCCTCCACTCCCTCTTACAATAATGAATCACTAAGAAATAAACTAAAAACAAAATACTTTATTACCTATGCTATATGAACATAGATAACAATAGTATTTACAATTTATCAGTTTATTTGCAATTTAAAAAAAATTTATTTATAATAATCTTATAAAATACTTATTAATTTATATAAATTATGATATTATATTATTTATAAGTATATAACAGTTATAAACATATATTAATTATAGTTTTATAACTATTATAAGTCAATAACTATTTTATTGTGGATTTTTTAATTTTTAATTAACGATTTTAATATAGAAATTCAATACTGCAGCCAAAGGAGAATTATTATGGATGAAAAAAATTTAACTAAACTATCTGAGGACTTTTTCCTTCTTATGATGCTACTTCATAAAAAGATTATAAAATTAGAAGACTTTATGAAAAATACAGTTGTGCCACCATCTCATGTAAAAGTGGTTTTTTACCTAGCTCAAAATGGACCTTCATCGGTGTCTAGTATAGCCCGAGACCTTTGTATATCTAAACCCAATATGACCCCAATAATAGATAAACTCCTTGAGTGTGGTTATGTTAATAGATATGAAGATCCAAAGGATAGAAGAGTTATTAGAATTGAAATAACAGAAAAAGCCCATGAAGTCTTTAAAATCAAAAAGGATTTAATGAAAAGCTTTCTTAAGGAAAAGTTATCTGTGCTACCAGATGAAGATTTAGTTTCTCTTAGTGGTGCAATATCCGAATTTAAAAGAGTTATGTCTAAAATAAATTAAAATAAAAGGTATAAAGCTATCATAAAACTAGCTTTATACCTTATTAATACTATAAAATTTTATACTTTAATATTATTATAAATTGTCTATTCTCTTCTCAAATACTCCTCTCTCAAAGATTATGTCATTAAGAGACAATAAAACTCCAATTAATATACCATACCAAATGTAATGTAGTTCAAAACTATCCTTAATTGTCAAAGCAATAAAAACAGCAATACCATACCCTATAGCACTCCATATTTTCTTCTTCTTAGATTTTGATACAAATTTCTGCATCGGTTTAAAAAGTCCAATAATGCTATCATTAACTCCTTTAAACAATATTGAACATATAAACTCAGCAACTATAACCCCTATAACAATATATAAAAAATCCATATAAAACTCCCCCTACCCTTTATCTAAAGTTCATCCATTATATATTAATTTTATCATATATACATTTAATATTCCCCTTAATCTCAGGATTTTCTTTTAATATAGCACTTATGGATCTACTACCTAACTCATAAAAGATTACTCTACTAAAAGGTTTTTCTAATTTATTAGAATTTAATTTTACTTGTAACTTTTCTCTAATAAGATTTTCAATATATCTAGCAAATCCTTCTATAAACTCTTGCCATACCATATATTCAAAGTCTATTTGATTTAAATGGTTCTTCATAACTCTATGATAATCTACCATATCTTTATATTGTAGTTTTTTATCCACAAATTCTAGTTTAGAAGTTTCATTTATGAACACCTTATCCTCATAAGGAAATGGATGATTTATCTCCCACATAAAATCTTTTTTCTCTTTAGCTATTTTAGCAATTTCTAGTTCTTCTCTAATTTCACTATCTCCTTGCTCCCATTGAT
The DNA here is from genome assembly GCF_002419845.1 of Clostridium sp. UBA5712. Lineage (NCBI taxonomy): Bacteria > Bacillati > Bacillota > Clostridia > Eubacteriales > Clostridiaceae > Clostridium > Clostridium sp. UBA5712. The sequence goes on from NZ_DIGW01000017.1 coordinate 380,701, forward strand.
AGCAGTGAACAAACTCATGAAATATAAATATATATCCCTCCAATGTATTAAATGCATCCTTAGATACTACCGCTGCAGGCTTCATATCATAAAAATCTAGTGGAAAGGAGGCCAACACTTTTTCTGGTACAATCATAGGTGATTTATATTCACCTTTAAATTCATAGCAAGTACCATTGTCAGATAAATCAAATATAAAAAAATACCCATCTTCTACTACAGCTACTGTATAAAGCTTTAATAAAGATGTATCTATATCCTTTATTTTTTCATGAATAGAGAATATCTTATTTACCTTAGCTATGGTATCTACTATAAACTGATTCTTTTCTTCTTTATTCATAACTACTTCCTTCCTTGTATTACAATGCCCTTCTAGCCATTGTTTTCCTTCTATAAACCATTTATGTGGATATAATATTAATTTATTATCTACAATATAATTCATATATGCTAAAGATGCATGATATAATGACTTGTCTAATTCTTCTTTTACCAAATCATAAAAAGGAGGTCTTCCATCTTGATCCCATGAAAGTTTATCAGCTATAAATAAAGTCATCTCATATGGTGTAGGATTTAATTTTAAAGTAGTATGACAACCTATTGCATCTAGTATATTATTATCTTCTATGTTAAAAATTTCCTTTGCTAATTCAACTGAACAACGTTGATGTAATAAAAATGGGTACTTTTCTTCAGCTTTATCTATATACCAATTATTATCCTTAGCATACTGTAGCATGTCTTCAGGGCTAATAATTGCACTAATGTCATGAAGATATCCAGCAATTTCACAAACATCTTTATCTAAGTTATATTTTTCTGCAATTATAATACTAGTTTTAGCAACATTAATACTGTGCTCTAAGGTCTTTTCTCCATTATTCCCCATGAATATTCTTTCAATATTTTCTTTTATTTCTCTAGACATATCCAAATTATTTAAATTTGTGTACTGTTTTATCATAGCTATCCTCCAATGTATTTTTAATTATCACAGTATAATAAATAGTTTTTCTAAATCTAATGATTATCTTATCTTGTATGAACTCAATAGCTTATTGCTAACCATTTTCAATATTAATTTTCTATACTATTATTTCTTTCACTCCTAATAAATCCTTTGAGTAATATCTAACATTTTCTTCTGTATTAGATCTTACTAATACTGCTTTAATTCCAACATGTTCTGGACCTCTTACATCAGCTAAAATACTATCTCCAACCATCCATATATCCCTATAATTGCAATGCTTTTTCAAAGCATAATGATATATTTTAGGATTTGGCTTCTCATATCCAACATTAGCAGATGATATACAATCGATTATATACGGTGATAATCCTAATTTCTCTACTATCTTAGGTAATTCAGGAATATGATTTGAGAGTATTACGTTTGAATAACCCTTTTTCATAAAGTACTGTAATACTTCTATTGTATCTTCATATATTTGAAAACTTTCTCCTGATGCAAGGACTTGTCTAATTTCTTTTGAGTAGATAGCTGCTTTTTCTTCTGATATATTTAACTTTATATATCCCTTTATTAATATCTCTTCAATATGGTTCCACCAAGCATCGCTAGAAGTGAGATTCACATATTCCTTTTCAGGTTGTTGCCAAGGAAATCCCACTAATGAGATTTTCTTAAAATCTTCAATACCTATTTCCGTATATGGTTCATACTTACATAAAACCTTGAATAAAGCTTTACTAAGCATCCACTCATTATGAGCTAATGTACCTTGAAAATCCCAAAATATTAACTTACTCATTTTAATCTCCATCTTCAATTTCTATTAAACTTTACAAAATAGAGAGTTGTCCATTGTCACAAATAATCATTTCTTCATCAGTAATTTTATAAACATTATATTTTTCTTTTTTTATTGCTTCGAAATAATACTTCTCTCTGCTTTCATTATAATGACAGAATATTATGCCATCAAATAGCCCCATTGCATCAAAGTTTTCTAACCCAATTTGATTCTCATCAAAAGGTAAGACATGTTCTATATTTTTTGTCGCAAGATGAGTGCCAGCGCTTCTTCCAATGTATATCACATCTCTACTTAAATATTTTGCTATTTCTGAACCAAATCCACATTCATTTATCAATTTTACTAATGTAAAAGTGTTACCGCCACATACGTAAATAATATCAATATTCAAATTGTAATATTCTTTACAGTTGTCTTCATCAAAAACAATGATATTGTCTTTACTGAAGCCAGCAACAATCAATTCATTTATATATTTATCAGGCTGGTGCATTCCACTCAAAGCTGTTGGTATGAGAAGCAGTCTTATTATTCCTACATCCTTCTTTAATCGGCTTAATATTTTCTTTGTTATAACGGAATTTCCAAATGCTTTTGATGATAAAAACAACTTCATATAAGCTCACCTCTTCAAGTAACTTAAATAATTAATTCTTCGCAATATCTTACGATTGCGACTTACTTCATACTTCTTAATTTATCTAATTGTTCTCTTATACCATTTATTTAAATTATTCTAAAGTAATTAATTTTATCATATAGTTCATTCAAAATTAATTACAAATTATTTCTCTAGTAATTTATAAATTTCTTCTTCCTTTTCTGCTACATGCTTTTTCATCATAACCATAGATTCATTATGAAGATACCATTGATAGCACTTCTTTAAGCCTTCCTCCATAGAAGTTTCTTCTTTAAATATACTATGGACTTTTTTTACATCCAACACATTGTCATAATTAAAAAATGAAAAGAAGTCTCTCTCATTATACCCCTTCTCCTCATAATAAAAATGATACTTTATTGCCTTTTTGCCAGCAGCCTTCTCACATAATTCTATCCATGTATTAAAGGTCACTGCCTCACTACTCCCAACATTATAAATAGATAGATTATCTTGATTTGTCTCTAAAAATCCTTCTACTAAATTGCCTAGGTCCTTAGAGTAGATAAATTGAATTTTAGTCTCTCCATCATTAGGAATTAGAATAGGCCTATCATTGATAATATGATGGAAAATAAAGCCTTCCCTTGCTGCATAATTATTTTCTCCATAAACATAAGGAGGGCGTAGTATTATAAGCTGAACATTACTATAGTTATACTTATCCTCTAAAAACTCTTCACACTCTATTTTGTTTGTTCCATAATCTCCCCAATATTTATTTTTACCTAACATAAATGATTCCTTAAAAGGTATTTTATAATTTTCTACATCATAGACAGCACTTGAACTAATAAAAATATATTTCTCTAACTTTTCATAATTTAAGGCTTCATGAAGAATTTCTAACTGATTTACATTAAGTCCAGACACATCAATTATATAATTAAATTCATGCTCACTAAGACATTTTTTCATTTCATCTAAATCTTCTCTGTCACAAATTATATTAGTAATTCTTTTATCTTCGGTTTTTCTGCTTCCTCTATTTAAGGTGTAAATTTCATAATCTTTCTGAGAACCTAATAAAGCTTCTACAATGGCTTTTCCTATAAAATAGCTTCCTCCAAGAACTAAGACTTTTTTCATTTTCTCCACCTCTACATCTATAAATTAAAAGCTTTTATAAAAACTTTCCAAAAACCGCCTTAACATTCTTTTTAAATAAATTTTTATATTTTCCATTTGTCTATCATAATATTATTTTACAGGATTAAATTGTATAAGTATATAATTAATGTAATATCAGTTAAATATAAATATAAAGGTAGCCATTAAGGCTACCTTTACTACTAAAAAATATATTCATTTCATTCCCTGGAGTAACTAACACTTAGCCAAATCATAGATTTGGAGTGTTAGTTACATTCTTATAGCCTATATAAGTGGCGTAGAAATAGCCTCCATATATAGCTATTATCAGTAGTGCTGTTATAGTGGCTGAAGCCCCTATCTCTGCATTGCCGTAAAGAGATATAAATTCATTAGCTACACTAATTCCAACTATGGAGTGAATTATAGCTAATACTAATGGCATTGCAAAGTATATTAAAGTTTGAATAAATATAGTTTTATTTATCATCTTTCTTGAAGCTCCAATCCTTCTTAGAGCTTTATATCTATCAATGCTCTCACTAGCTTCTGATAATTGTTGAAGAGCAAGGACTGCTGCACTAGATATTAAAAATACAATCCCTATATATATACCTATATATAAAATTGTTGTAGTAGCTCCTTTTGTCATACTGTATATGCCAGTCTTAGTATCACCTAATATTATAAAGTCTTTACCCGAAGCATTTTCATCTCTGCTATTTTTGAATATTTCTCCTATTTCTGATTCTCGTTTTTCTCTATCTTCACCTACAAAGTTACAATTTAATATAGAGTCATAGGGCTTAAGGTTTTCTAAAGCTTTATCTGGAAGTATTACTGTAAAGAAATTATTAGCAAAGCCTGTGCTTTCATAAGCTTCTGTAATAAGCTCTTGATTTTTTATATTATAGTTTATATTATTTATTTTAATTACTGTGTTTTCCTTCATATAGCTTTTAACTAAAGGCACTAATTTACTAAAGTTAGAGGTTATTAATACTTCATCTTCTTTTAAGTCTATAGGACTTTGTCCATTTAACTCTCTTAGTTTATTATAATCACTTATCTTTAGAGCTGACATGTCATTATAACCTTTATCTAGAAATTTATCTTCTTTGCCATCTCCATATCCCTTTAATAAATCACCATAACTTTCTTCTAGTCTATACTCTTGTAATACTACATACTTTTCTTTATCTGTGAAATTGAACCCTAATTCTTTAATGGCCTGTTCTATAGTTTTGTTTTCCGAGCCTTCAAAATTTATAATTCTAGCTGAGACATCAAAAGGTACTGTATCCTTAAGACTACTTTCTAAAGAATTTTTAAAACTCAATCCCGTAGATAATATAGAAATAGTTATAAAGAGCATTAAACATATAACTGTTATAGATACAAAATTTGTGTTAATTTTACTACTTATCTGTCTAGTAACAAATATATTTAGTTTTTTAAGGTATATATTTTTACTATTCTTGATTACATACAATATAAATCCAGCTAATCCATAATAAAATAATATAGTTCCTAGAATCCCCAGTATTATAGAAATAGTAAATCTAGAATCAGTTATGTCTAATCCCACTTCTATTATAAACTTATAAGCAGTTATAAGTATTCCTACTCCTAAAATAAAGATAATAATTGATACTATAGGATTTTTAATCTTTATATTTTCACTTTTCTTATTAGCATTTATCATATCTATAAGTTTGTATTTTGAAATTACAAAGGTATTAAATATCATTATAAGTAAAAACATTATTCCAAAATAAGCTATAGTCTTTACAGCAGCATTTTGTGAAAATACAAATTTGTATTCACTCATGCCTACCTGAAATAACTTCGCTGTAAAAAGAGATAATCCTTGTGATAAAACTATACCAAAGATTAACCCTGCTACTAAAGACATAAGACCTATGAAAAAAGATTCAGACACTAAAATACTTGAGATTTTTCTTTTACTCATACCCAATGTCATATATACACCAAGTTCTTTTTTTCTTCGTTTTATCATAAAGTTATTTGCATAAACAATGAGTCCACCCAAAATTACTGACACAAATACAGATACCCAAGAAATAACTGTAGTTAACATATCTATAAAACTAGCTTCCTTCTTACTTATTTCAAACATTGCCTTTTGTGATTCTATAGAGTTAAAGCTATAAAATATACAAACGGCAAAGGTTAAAGTTAAAAAATATATGGTATAGTCTTTAAAACTTTTCTTTACATTATTTAATGCAATTTTAGAATACATCTCCACTGTCACCTCCAAGTAATGTCACTACCTCAATAATTCTATTAAAGAATTCTTTTCTACTATCATTTCCTCTAATTAGTTCATTAAATACTTTTCCATCTTTTATAAATAAAATCCTATGAGCATAACTAGCTGTAAACGCATCATGTGTGACCATGAGTATAGTAGCTTCTAGTTCTTCATTTAATTTCTCAAAGGAGTCTAGTAATAATCTAGAAGACTTAGAATCTAATGCTCCTGTTGGTTCATCAGCTAAAATTAGTGATGGATTAGTAACGATAGCTCTAGCTGAAGCAACTCTTTGTTTTTGACCACCAGACATTTCATAAGGATATTTATTTATAATTTCACTTATACCTAATTTGTTTGCTACTGCTTTAATTCTTCCATCTATACTTTTAGGTTTTACATCTTGTATAGTAAGTGCCAATGCAATATTTTCATAAGCAGTTAATGTATCTAAAAGATTAAAATCTTGAAATATAAATCCAAGCTCATCTCTTCTAAACTTTTCAATATCATTATTCTTAAGACTAGTTATATCTTTATTATTTATAATTATATTTCCTGTAGTCACTGTGTCAATGGTAGATATACAATTTAAAAGTGTAGTTTTACCACTTCCAGAAGGTCCCATTATTCCAAGGAACTCCCCCTTCTCTACATCAAAACTTATATTATCAATAGCCTTAGTCACATTTCCCTTTCCACCATAATATTTTTCTATATTTACAACCTTTAAGACATTTTCCATAATTCATCCTCCTAAAATACATTTTAAGTTTTTCCTTAACTTTATGAGCTTATTATATATTTTTCTAAAAGTATGTTGTATTTAATTTCATGTCATTAATCTTTCATTTTCGTAAGATAATAATGAAAGTCTAGAAGTTCATCTATAAAATTAGGAGTAGCCCTGTTTTTTAGACTATTGAAGTCCTAGGTATAAGTATAATATAATCAAATATTTACCACAAAAAAACTGATTGAGATTAATTTTTATCCAATCAGTTTTTATTTTAGCTATTATTAGAAACTAGTAAATCTTCCTAGGGGAAAATTTATATACACCTTAGTTCCATATTCTAACTTTGACTCAATACTTATCCCCAATCCAAGTCTATTACAAAGTTTTTTACACAGATATAATCCCATTCCTGTGGATTTACCAAACTTTCTTCCATTATCCCCAGTAAAACCTTTTTCAAAAACCCTAAAAATGTCTCTTTCTGAAATTCCAACACCATTATCTTCTATAGTTAAAGTTATTTTATTTTCTGTAGAAGTTGAATATATTTTTATTATCCCATTTGATTCCTTAGAGTACTTTATGGCGTTTCCTAAAACTTGATTTAAAATAAATTCCACCCATTTTATATCACTGAAAATTTTACCTCCCATATCTCCTATCTCTAAGGATATTTTTTTATTTATGAAATCTCTAGAATTCTTTCTTAAAATCTCCATAACAGCTTCTTCTAAATTAAATTCTCTTATAATATAGTCCTTACTTACATCGTTGCTCTTTGAGTAATAAAGGACTTGTTCTATAAAATCTTCTACCTTCTTCAATTCATGTCCAATTTTATTTGTTACCGTACTTTCGTTATTATCTATAATAAGTCTAGCAGAAGCAATAGGCGTCTTTACTTCATGAACCCACATTTCTATGTATTCTCTATATTCTTTTTGGGTACATTCATACTTTTTTACATTTTCATGCATATTTTTATTACATTCCTTAAGAACTTGATAAACTATTTCACCTTCTAAAAAATCTGGCTTTTCCATAACCTCTGGAAGCAAATACTTTTTATCCAAGCTATCTATAGTTCCTGTAATATTGTCTAGAAATTTCTTATGTTTAATAACTTCAAGGGTTAAATATGTACTTAATGGAGTAAACCATAATATGAAAGATAAAAATATTAGTCCACTCCCTACATTTAAAAATATTAAAATAGATACAAAAATCATAAATAGGACTCCATTAATTATTAAAAAGCCAATTCTTGATTTAAGATAATCCCTAACTTTCATTTTATCTATTCCTCTCTACTATTTATAGTAGAAAACTCCTTCAAACCCGCATAAACAGAACAACTATTTAAATAGTTTTATTTTTCCATATTTAAATAGTTTTATGTATAAATAGTTCTCTACATAAATATTTATATATTTATGGCATTATATATCCAAGTCCCCTTCTTGTTTCTATAACATCTTTAATTCCAATTTCCTCTAATTTTTTTCTAAGTCTTGTCACATTAACTGACAAAGTGTTATCATCTACAAACAAATTAGACTTCCATAGATAATCCATTAGATCCTCCCTAGATACAATGTTTCCTTTATTCTTTATAAGGTAATAAAGAACTTTTAATTCGTTTTTAGTGATTTCCAAAGCATTATCTCCACAGCTTATGGTTCCATTAGATAGATTTAACTTTAAATCATTATATACTAATATTTCTTGATTCCCTTCATTCCCTTGATTTACTCTCTTTAGTACTGAATTTATCCTTGCTAAAAGTATTTGTGTATTATAAGGCTTAGTTATAAAGTCATCTGCTCCTAAATTCATACTCATTAGCTCATCCATATCACTATCTCTACTTGTAACCACAATTATAGGTACTTGAGAAGTTTTCCTCACTTCTCTACAAATGTAGAATCCATCAAATACAGGTAAGTTTATATCTAGGAGTATGAGATTGGGCTCTTCTTTTTCAATAATAGATATTATATTTTCAAAATTAGTAGGTGCTATGACCTCATATCCATATCTATTTAAAAATGTTGCAAGCTCCTGCCTAATAGTTTCTGTATCCTCTATTATAATAATCTTTGCCACTTTATCACTCCCAAATTTATTTTTTGTATTATATATTTACATTAATTCAAAATTAAGGTTTATCTATACTAAAACTAGTTGAAATACTTTTCCAATTCTTATTAATAACATTATAACCAAAACATAGTGTAACTAAAAGGCAGTCAATTATTAATTTGTTTTATTTTTATTCATAAAGTCTTTATTTTTTTACATTTTATGGTATAATAACCTTATTTAATAGAATTATAGGGAGGTGGATTTTAATTTGAAACAAACTTTTAAAATTCTTTTTATTATAATTTTAGGTTTAATTTTAATTTATTTACCTTATTATAAAAAAGATATTTCCTTTGAAAAAGCTTTAGAAAAGATAAATCATAAAAATTTAAATATTCCCATATCTAAATTAAATATTAGAGAATTTATATCCGAAATTCCAAATGAAGATATACTAACTGCTAAAGAGCACGCTCTACTTTTTTCAACACCTCACGTAATATCTCCTACTGCTATAACCAGAAAAGAAGCTATTTATGATGTAGAACTATATTTTAAAGCTTTAAAATCTAGCTACGCACCATATAATTATTATGGTAGTGATAAATTTTTTTTACAGGCTAAGGAATCAGTTTTAAGTTTTATTGGTGATAATGATGTAATTAATGTAGCTGAACTAACAAAAACCATAAAAGATAATCTTGCTTTTATACCTGATAGACATTTTTATATAGGTAACAATGGCTTTGACTTAGAAAATACCTCTAGATATTATACAAATTCAACTCTAGGAATTTTCAAAAACAGAATAGGCTATTATGTAGAATATGGAGGTGTTTTTTACTACATTAAATCTATAAATAAAGATGAAAACATCGAAAATTATTTATATCTTTCAATAAATACTGAAGGTAAGCTATTATACAATTTAGGTGTTTTAGCAAAATGTTCTGGACAAGCTTCAAGGAACTTAAATGTTGTTTTTTATAGAGGTGAATCAGAATATACTAAAGATATTGAACTTAAATTATCAAATACTCTTTCAGATGAGTCTATTTCACCTTTTGACTACACAACTATAGATGATGTTCCTATAATATCTTCCAGAGAAGTTCCCTACAATATAGGTTTAGAAGGAATAGATTTCATTAATACTGCTTCTAAAGTAAAGGATTCTCCTGTAAGTATATTAGATTTACGTGGTAATAATGGTGGCGATATATTGACCGCTTTAAACTGGATAAATGAATATTTTGGAGTTTCATCTCAAGGGAAGGGTCTTTTTCTACTTCTTTATGGAAGATCTAAGGATGCCCCCTCCTACTACGATTTTAACACCTTTCATAAGGATCTAAAAACTTTACAACTTGAAAAAATTCATGATTTTTATTATGAACATATACCTAAATCTAAAAAAGAGCTTAATAAAAATTTAAATACTATCTTTGTTCTTACAGATAAAAAAACCTCCTCAGCTGCTGAATTCTTTGTAGAGCATCTAAAGGATTTTGAAAATATTGTAGTAGTTGGTACTAATACTCATGGTACTCTTGAAAGTTCTAATGTAGAACTGGGTTACCTTCCCAATTCCCATATTGAATTTTCCTACGGAAACTGGTTAAGGCTATATGATGAAAAGTTTTTTAAGGAAGGTGAAGGTATCAAACCCGACCTATGGGTAAATGGAGAAGATGCTTTAGAACTAACTCTAAAACTTATTGAAAATTATAATTTAAAGTAACTATTTAAGAGGTTGCCTTACTTTTTAGGCAACCTCTTATTATAAACCTATAATTTATTTACTTCTCTTTCTATTCTTTCTAAAGCTTCTTGAAGAACAACCCTACTAGTTCCTATATTCATTCTTTGGAACATAGCTCCATCATGTCCAAACACGCTACCATCATTTAACCATACTTTACACTTTTTAAGGAAGAAATTACTTAATTCTTCTGGCTTCATATTTAATCCTGAGCAATCAAGCCATAATAAATAGGTTCCTTCTGGTTTTCTAATCTTAATTTTAGGTATTCTTTTATCAAAGAATTCTAAAGTAAAGTCTATATTTCCTGCTAAATATTCCATAAGACCTTGATACCATTCTTCTCCACTAGTATACGCTGCTTCTTGTGCTACTGCACCTAAAGTAGTTGCTCCTTCTATACAGTCTTTTTCTATTTGCAATATATATTGATTTCTTAATTTTTCATTTTTAATAATTATATTTGCAGTTTTAAACCCTGCAATATTAAAGGTTTTATTTGGTGCTGTGCATATTATAGAATTATCAGCAAATTCTTCATTGATAGATGCAAATACTGTATGTATATTAGGTTTATAAACTATATCTGCATGAATTTCATCTACTACCACTAGTACATTATTCTTTATACATATTTCTCCAACCATTTTTAATTCTTCTACAGTCCATACTCTTCCTACTGGATTATGAGGACTACAAAGAATTATCATCTTAGTTTTTTTAGTAATTATCTTTTCTAAGTTATCAAAGTCCATTTCATATCTACCATCTTTACAAGTTAAGGGATTTTCTACAACCTGACACCCATTATTTTTTATAATACTATAAAAAGGATGATATACCGGCGTTTGAATTATAATTTCATCTCCTGGTTTTGTGTAAGCAGCAACAATAGTTTTTAGACCTGGTACAACTCCCGGAGCAAACTTCATCCATCCCTTTTCAACTTTCCATTGAAATCTTTTATCAAACCAATTTATAGCAGCTTTATAGTATGATGGTGGTGTAAGGGAATATCCAAAAATAGGATGTTCTAACCTTTTTCTTATAGCATCTCCTATTTCTTCTGGCACTTTAAAATCCATATCTGCTACCCATAGAGGTATAATTTCACTATCATTATATGTTCTATTTATTAAGTCCCACTTTAAACAGTTACTGCCTATCCTGTCCACTTTTTCATCAAAACTGTATTTCATTTTCCCTACCTCCTATAAAATCCTAATAAATTAATAATAATTTTTACTACTTAAACTACTATATACAATATAATTTTATCACTATTTTTATCAATGTAGTATTATAACATTCTATAGATAGATGTAAATGTATAAAATAACACTATAATTCATAATATTACATAATTTCTATGTATAATCTTATTAGATAGATTATTTTTTAATAACCACGTAAAATGATAGGAGAATTAAAATGAAAATAAGAAAAGAACTACCTGAAATATTTGAAGACTTTGCAGAGGCTAGGAGAAACTCCTTTATTGCAGCCAAAAAACTTAAAGATGAAAATATACCTTTAGTAGGAGTATTTTGTACTTATATGCCACAGGAATTACCTCTTGCAATGGGTGCAAGTGTTGTATCTCTTTGTTCTATGTCTGATGAGACAATTGCAGAAGCTGAAAAAGAATTACCGCGTAATCTATGTCCACTTATCAAATCAAGTTATGGATTTGCAAAAACAGATAAATGTCCATTCTTTTACTTTTCTGATTTAGTTGTAGGTGAAACTACTTGTGATGGAAAGAAAAAAATGTATGAATATTTAAGTGAGTTTAAGCCTGTTCATGTTATGGAACTACCAAACTCTCAAAGTGAAGAAGGTTTAAAGCTTTGGAAGAAAGAAGTAATAAAATTTAAAGAAGTTTTAGAAAAACAATTTGAAACTACTATAAGTGATGAAAATATTAAAAAGGCCATTAAATTAAAAAATGAAGAAAGAAAAGCTCTTAAAGCCTTCTACGGTCTTGGAAAACTTGATCCACCAGCGATATTAGGACAAGATATGTTTAAAGTTCTTTATGGTACTACATTTAAATTTGATAAAGCAGAGGTACCAAAAGAAATATATGCCCTAAGTGAGAAAATTAAGGGTGAATATGAAGTAGAAAAAAAATATGAAAAGAAACCTCGTATTCTTATAACTGGATGTCCTATTGGTGGAGCTACAGAAAAAGTTATAAAAGCAATAGAAGATAATGGAGCTCATGTCGTGGCTTTTGAAAACTGTACTGGTGCTAAAGCTATCGATGAATTAGTAGATGAAAATAATCCTGATATCTATGATGCTATTGCTCGTAAATATTTAAATATTGGATGTTCTTGTATGACACCTAATCCTAACCGTACAGAGCTACTTAATAGAATGATAGATGAATATAAAGTTGATGCAGTGGTGGATGTAGTACTTCAAGCTTGTCATACTTATAGCGTAGAAACATTGCAAATTAAAAGATTTGTTAATAACACTAAAAAAATACCTTACATCAGTATAGAAACAGATTATTCTACTGCTGACATTGGACAACTTAACACTAGAATGGCAGCTTTTATAGAAATGTTATAGAGCCTTAAAATATTGCTTAGGTAAAAATTAGCTATGCAAGTTCATAATAAATCCAAAAACCTCAAGAAAAATAGTTTCTTGAGGTTTTCCCCTTTCTCACTTTTATTCCCCTAGCATGTTTTTTCTAATTAATGCTATAATACTATTAATACTAAAGAAACTGGCAAGGAGAGTTTATAATGCATAGACAATATATTAATTATTCTGCAAATATGCCTGTATCTATTTCTTTTAATACCATTAAAAATTATCCAATCCATTGGCATTATTGCATCGAAATTCTTTATGTTATAAAAGGCACAATCAATCTATATATAAATACTGAAAAATATGTAATAAGTGAAAATCAAATTGAAATTATAAATATAGATGAAGTTCATAGCATTGAAAGTGATGATCCTGACAATAAAGTACTCATATTTCAAATAGATCCATACTTTTTTCAAAAGTACTATAACGATATTGAGAATATGTTTTTTTATACAAACTCTTCTAGTAAGGCTTCGCAATTAGGTGAAGAGTATGAAGATTTAAGAGTATTTCTTTGTCAAGTGCTTTGTGAAACAGTACAAAAACAAGATAATTATGATGAAGAAATCGAAGATATCCTTGTAAAACTCCTTTATCATCTAATAAATAACTTTAACTATTTAATTCATGAAAAACAAGAACTTAAAGAAAATAAAGATCAACTTCAAAGATATCATAGTATATCTAAATATATTTATAATAATTATCAAAATAATATAACCCTTAAAGATATATCTAGTAACGAATATCTAAGCACCCATTATTTATCAAGAGAAATAAAATATGCTACAGGATATTCCTTTACTGATTTTCTAAATCTTATTAGAGTTGAAGAATCTATAAAATTAATTTTGGATACAGATATGACACTATCTGAAATTTCTGAGGAAATTGGCTTTTCTCATACTAGATACTTTAATAAGCACTTTAAACTTCACTATAAGCTTACGCCTTTACAATTCAGAAAAAAATATAAATCTACTCCTGAAGTCCTAGAAAAGTTGACTAAATATATAACTCATCCTTTAGAAGAAAGTCTAGATGAAGTAATATATTATCTGGAGGACTACGACAGGTTTAATTATGAGGATAAAATTCATCAGTTAAATATTAATATGGAAAATTGTATAGGTGAATTTGATAAGAATTTTAATAGAATTATAACCATCGGTGATGCCTTTGACCTCTTAATTGAAGATAATAAAGATACACTAGAAGAACTTCAAAGGGAAATGGATTTTGAATATGGACGGATCCTAAATTTATTTAGTACTGATATGGCTATTTTCCCTGGCTCTAAATTTCATAACTGGAATAGAGCAAAGGATGTACTAGAGTTTATAGAATTTTTAGATATAGTGCCTATAATTGTTTTAGATATGAATAGCACCTATGAAGAACATATAAATGACATTAACGATGAAAGCTATGAAGTTGCCTCTAAAAATATATTATCCCTTAAAAATTCTATAGATATACATGAAGATTTTAAAAATATTCTTCTATCCTTCATGGAATATTTCAGTGCAATAGAAACTCTTAATTACAAAAATTTTAGATTTGAATTTTCCTCTACCTTTCCTGAAAATTTGAGGATTTCAATTGAAGAAATATTAATTTACAATAAATTAGATTTTGAAGAAGAACCTTTTATGATAAATAATGAAGTAAATAATATATATGATACAGCCTATATGATTCCATTTATTATTGATAATGTAGTAAATCATAAGGGAGATTTAAGCTTTATAAGGGCCTTTGACGTCCTTGATAAGCAAGTAAATATAACCAATGAACTATTCTTTGGTTATCCTGGTCTTATAAATGATAAGGGAATAAAAAAACCTGCCTTTTATGCCTATTCACTTTTAAATAAATTAGGTAATACATTAGTAGCTAAAGGTGATGGATATGTAGTTACTAAAACTAACAATCAATATGAGATTTTACTTTATACTTATCATGATAAAATCAATGATTTAATTTCTATGGCAAGTTTTTCAAAGCTTAGAGGTATAAAAAATGCGACTTCGAAAAAACTTTCTCTTAATATAACTAATATTCACTCAGATATTAATGTAACTACCTATGAAATAAATGAAAAGATTGGTTCATCCTATAACTATTGGATTGATATGGGGAGACCAACTAGACTTAACAAAGATGAAAATGGTATTCTTCATAAAGCTTCTTATCCTAATATTAGATTTAAATACTTTAAGAAGAGTACAGTTATAAATATTTTAGTTACCCTAAAAACCTATGGAGCTACATTAGTTATAATCAATGAAGTTCAGAAGCCTATTAAGATTAATTAATTTTACCTCAATTTATATGAATATATATATACTTTCAGTTAAAATATATTATGTTATGTATAAAATATATTGATTTTAAGTACAAAAGCATCCTAATTAAGGTGCTTTTGTGCTTTTTCCTATTTTTAACCAATAACTATTTGGGCAGAATAGTACTTTTTGATGGACACTTAAGTGAATGTTTATTTAATTGTTTTCAACTATAATATTAATATAAGATAAAATATTTTAATAATAAATTAAACATGAAGACAAAACGTATTTTTCTATAAAAATAAAGAGAACTTTTTATAAAATAAACTCAAGAATAATATGCAGAATTTTCAAATAAATGAGGTGAGACTAATGGGAATTAACCCTAAAATATTTTCGGATGGAAGAACATACAGAGTATTATTTAAATTTGCCATACCTGCAATTTTTTCTTTACTAGTAGCAGAACTCTATAACATGGTAGACACAGTTTTTGTTGGTAGATATATTGGTCCTAATGCTATCGGTGCCTTAACAGTTGCATTTCCAATTCAACGTTTTCTTATAGCAATCGCTTTCTTAATTGGTGTAGGAGCTTCAACCTACGTTTCAAGATATTCCGGTGAAAAACAACCTGAAAAGATTAAATCCACAATAATTAATTCAATATCTATTACAATAGGATCTTTAACAATAATCCCTCTACTTTTATTCTTATTTAGAGGTGGATTATTATATAAACTTGGTGCAAGTGACGTTACTTTTGGGCTAACTAATGATTATATATCTATAATTTTTATAGGAGCAATATTTCAAGGATTAACTATAGTATGCTCTCAAGTAATGACAGCCTTAGGAAACTCTAAAATAGGACTTTATGCTAACAGTATCGGTGCACTTCTAAATATTGTAGTTGACTACATATTAGTAGCTCATTTAAATATAGGTATAGCTGGTGCAGCTATTGCTACTGTAGTTTCTCAATTTGTAGGCTTAATTTTTGTTCTATACAAGTTTAAAGATGTAACTAAACACTTTAAAATTAAACTTTCAATAAATAATATTCTACCAAATATAGATATTACATTAATTAAAGGATTAATTGCTGTGGGATTTTCAACCTTTGTTATTGAAATATCAGATGCAATAGTTTCTGTAGTTTTAAATAACTTATTAATTTCTAGAGGTGGTAACGAAGCTATAATAATAGTAGGTGTTATTACTAAAATATCTATGTTTATGTTTATTGCAATAATTGGTATAAGTTCTGCTATGCAGCCGATTGTAGCCTTTAACTTTGGTGCAAGAAACTTTGATAGAGTTAAAAATACAGTTAAAGCATCTATAAAAACTGTAACAATAATCTCTTTAATATTTGGAGTATTTATTATGTATTTTGCTCCAAAAATGATAGGTTTGTTTTTAACTGATGCAAAGTTATTACCTGAGGCTGTTAAGGCCCTTAGAATATGTATATTCCTTCTTCCTTTAGTTGGTTTATATTATATAGGTATATACTACTATCAAGCAATTGATGAAGCTAAAAAAGGATTTAGATTATCTTTATTTAGACAGTTAATAGTATTCATTCCTTTAGCTATAGTTTTTGTAAATATTTTTGGTACCATAGGTGCATGGATAGCATATCCTGCTTCAGATTTAATTTCTGCAGTAACATCTTTCTATTTATTAAATAGTACTTGGAAAAAGGATCAAAAAGAAGAGACTACTAAAACCGTAATAGCTTAATAAAAAAAATTACTCCTTAGAAAGTTATATTCTAAGGAGTTTTTACATAATAATTATAAGTTAGGTACTAGGATGACAATCTTAGCTCCTATTATTTTATTAAAGTTACCTAATAATATTTCAAAACTATAATTCGCAAGAATTCACATAGTTTCCAGTAACATCAAAGCCTATATATTGTCCAGAGCATAAAGGTTCTTTAATAGCTAATTTAAAATAAACTATATCTTCTCCACAATTGTCGCATCCAGTAAATTTTGCAATTTTGCAATCTTCTGCGATAGGTACTCTAACCCATTTATGAGGCCAAACCCAAACCCACTTATATAATACTACATCAACTAAATATTCTTTTCCTCTACAAAGATTCTTAACTTTAATAGAAAATTTAACTATTCTGCATTTAGTTTCAGCATCTATTATTTTTACTTGTCCAAAATCTTGTGGGCATTCGCAAGGATTTAACATTTTATCTGTCCCATATTTAGGAGGTGTGCCTTGTGGCCCTGGATCTTTACTCTGTTCTTGAATTAGATTTGTCTCTAGTTCTATGGAATCAGAATTTTCATTTGTCACATATTTTAATTCATTTTCAATTGTATCCATATATTACACCTCATACACTAATATATTTTGTTTTAATTACAGTACTTCCTTCGATTATATATTTAATTCATCTGTAATTTTCGAATAATTTTTTATCCTTGATTTTATTCTATTAGTATATTATATGTATATAGAATTTCAATGCTACTCTATTCTTATATAAATAGCATTTTAATATCATTAAACTAAAAAACTATCTCAAAATAAGCTAAACCTTAATGTAAAGTTTAGTAATTCATTTTGAGACAGTCCCTTTTTATTACCAATCTAATATATATTATTTATTAGTACCATTAGTAGTAGAATATACACCTCTATTTAAAGCATCATGTATAGCTGATGTTACCTTACCTACTTCAACTTTTTGATCCATATCCTTAACTATAGAAGAAGGGTTATATAAATCATTAAGACTTTGTCTTATATCTTTATCCTTTAAATAGTTTATCAAAGCTTCGTAATGATTTTTCACATTCTTGAAATTACTATCTTTTAAATAATTATCATCATTATTAGATAATGCTATAAATTTAATATCCTTAATTTGATTATTAGCTAAAGTAAATTCAACTGTTAATTCATCCTCATCTATATATGAACCACGATATATACCGTTAGAATAATTATTGTTAGTTAAGTCCATACCAAAGAGTGTATTATTATTACTATTCGTATCATTTATACCTAAAACTCCACTCTCTTTAATTCCGTTATTATTAGTTGCATTATTAGCTATTCCATTTTTAGTTTGATTCTGAGCAATTTCACCACCAGTATTTTTATTATTTCTTGCAGTGCCATTATTAGTACATCCTACAAGTCCTGTGGTTAATGCTATTGTTGCAATTAAAAGCGCTATTTTTTTCATAATAAACCTCCTATGCATATTTTTATAATTATAGTATAAGCATATACACAGTTATTATTCTTTTATTGCTTTTCCTATTATATCCTTTCTTTCTACAATATATAAGGATAATTAAATTTTTTAATTTCTAATAAATTAAAGTTATATTTATTTTTAAATATAGAATTTTTTCACTTTATATTGTTAAAATAAAATATTGCAAGTTGTGTTCTATCTCTAAGATTTAATTTTTCTAAAATACTACTTATATAGTTTCTTATTGTACCTTCACTCAAAAATAATTTTGCTGATATTTCTTTATTTGAAAGTCCTTTAGAAACTAAAGTGATTATTTCAATGTCTCTATCAATTAAATCATACTTTGATATATCTTTTTTATTTTCAGTACTATTTAACATGGTAGGAATTTTAGATATAATTTCTTGTCCAAAAACACTTTGTCCAAGTTCTACTGCCTTTAAGGCAGGTACTATGCTTTCAAAATGTTGTTTTAAAATATATCCCTTAGCACCAACTTTTAATGCAGTTATAATATATTCATCATCCTCAAAAGTGGTTAAAAATAATATTCTCCCCTCATTATGAGATTTTAAAATCTTCTGTGCAGCCTCTAGCCCTGACATTCCCCCCATACGAATATCCATAAGTAATATATCTGGAGTATACTTATTATACAGCTCTATAGCTTCTTCACCACTATATCCAAGAGATATAACTTTTATATCACTTGATGTCTCTATGATTGTCTTTAATGATGCTGCTATAAGCTTATCATCATCTATAATAATTATTCTCATAGTTTCCCCTCCTTCATAATAGAAATAAATATTTTAAACCCTTTTGAATTATCAAAATTCACAATACCATTTAGGCTATTTACTCTCTTTTCAATGCTTTGTAATCCCATTCCACCATCCATACTTACCTTCTTTTTACTTCCATCATCTAAAATAATTACTTGATATAATTTTGGATGTTCATATAAACTTACAGTTACTGTGGTTGCATTTGAATGTTTTATTATATTAGATAGTGCCTCTTTTACAATAGCAATAATAGCATATTTAATCTTAACATCTGGATTAGAAGAAAACTCATAATTTAAAGTAGCCTTACAAAACTTAAATTCATTTATAAGCTTTGAAAGTTGTACATATAAGTCAATAGAATCTTCATGTAAATTATGAACACTACTTCTAATAGAATCCATACCTTGGTCCAAGGTAGATTTAATGTCCTCTAGAAGCCTTTTTGTTTGTTCCTCTTTAGTAACTACCATAATAGCACCAATTTGCAATATAGAGCTAGTTAAAAGGTGTCCTACATTATCGTGAATTTCTCTTGAAATACGATTTCTCTCCTTTAATGTTGCAAAATTGACTTCAAAATCTTGTTTATATTGTAATTCCTTTACTTTCTCTTCTAATACTATAGATATCTCAGTTAAATCATCTCTTTGTTTTATAAATTTATCATGCAATTTTTCATATTTCACAGTATTAAACTTTAAGGTTGCTGACGTAATAAGAAGTCCAAGAATCATTATACTAATAATATGTGAGTATTTATGTATATTCATAAGGTACGGAATTAAAGTTAAGATGCATATATATTTATACTTTGAAAAAATAGTATCATAAAATATTATAGGAATGCCCATAAGAAATTCAGGATATAAAATGCAAAGGATACTATATATTATTAATACTATTACATTTAATTTATCCTGGCTAAAATATTCTAGAAAACAAGTTATTGCCACTGTAACTAAAATGGGTAAGATTAATTTTTCTATACTATAATTTTCTATAAGTAATAATGCCGAACCTATAATCAAAATAATTTTATTTAATATATTATTCATCTATACTCCCTCACTTTATATATCTATAATACCATATACAAATTTCTTAATGTGACAAATGTAATGTAATATTAATGACAAATAGCACTTACCTACAAAGAGATTCTCTAATAAACTATAAGTATAAACTAAATAAAGTAAGGAGTATTAACTATGATTGTAAAAATAGAAAACCTGGTAAAAAGATATGGTGAACTAATTGCTTTAGATCACTTAAATTTGGACATTAAAAAAGGTGAAATATTTGGTCTTTTAGGTCCAAATGGTTCTGGTAAAACTACTACTATAAACTGTATGCTATCTCTACTTAAATATGATAAAGGGACTATTGAAATCCTAGGAGAGGAAATGACTCCAACAACTTATAAAGTAAAAAAAGATATTGGAATCGTCATGCAGAATGTAGCCGTCTTTGATGAATTAACAGTGTATGAAAACATTGATTATTTCTGTGGATTATATGTAACCAATAAGAAGGAACGGAAAGTACTTGTGGAGAGGGCTATTGATTTTGTTGGTCTTTCAGATTACAAAAAATTTATTCCTAAAAAGTTAAGTGGAGGACTTCTTAGACGATTAAACATTGCTTGTGGTATAGCTCATAATCCAAAACTAATCATTTTAGACGAGCCAACGGTAGCTGTTGACCCTCAAAGTAGAAATCACATTTTAGAGGGAATAAAAAAATTAAATGCTGAAGGAGCCACCATTATATATACCTCGCACTACATGGAAGAAATTGAACAGCTTTGTACTTCAATCGCTATTATGGACAAGGGAAAAGTCATTGCTAAGGGCACAAAGGAAGAACTAAAGTCAATTATTGATTTAGGTGAGAAAATAACTATTGAGGCCTTTAATTTAAATGAAAATCATATAAAAAATATAAATATTCTCCCTAATGTTATATCAGTAGACTATAAAAATAATTTACTAAATATTAGAACAAAAAGTGGACATAGTTCTCTTGGTGACATTGTTAGTTATATTGGAGATAATAAAATAAGTTATGGGAAAATTTACTCAGAGCAACCTACCTTAAATGATGTATTCTTGGAAATTACAGGTAAAGAGCTTAGAGATTAAAGGAGGAATATAGAATGTTTTGGCATATTTTTAAGTATCAACTTAAATGTCGTTTTAGAGATAAATTAAGTGTCTTTTGGACCTTATTATTTCCAATTGCATTAGCTACAATTTTCAATTTAGCCTTTTCAAATATACTCACCGGTGAAGAGTTTGAGAATGTTAATATTGCTCTTGTAAGTAATAGCAATATACCTGAAAGCTTTTCTACAGCTATGAAGGAAAGTGATTTATTTAATATAGAAAGTACTGATGAGAATAGTGCGAAAGAATTGCTTTCTAAAGGTAAAATTTCAGGGTATATAACTTTTGTAAATAATATTGAAATAACTGTTGCAAAGTCTGGTATTAACGAGTCCATAATAAAAACTTTTGTAGATAGTTATAGTCAAAAGTATTCCACCATATCAAATTTAGTATCCATAAACCCAAGTATTATGAATGAAGATTTTATGAATAATATTGCTCTTTATAATAACTACACTAAAGATAAAGAATTGAATAGTTCTACAAACGTTGTTGTAATTTATTTTTATACCCTTTTAGCTATGACTTGCATTCTAGGTTCAACCCCTGGTTGTACTGATGTTATAAACATCCAAGGAAATCAATCTCAAAGAGCAGCAAGAATTAATATAGCTCCTGTGAATAAAATAAAAACCTTTTTAGCTGCAATTAGTGCTACTTTATTATTTTATTTTTCAACAGTGCTAATAGTTATACTATATATTTCTCAAGTTTTAAAAATAGACTTTGGTAACTCCATAGGTTATGTAATTTTACTTTGCTTTGTAGGCTGTTTTAATGGAATAACTTTGGGTGCCATGGTAAGTTCTTTAATTAATAAAAAAGCTAGCGTAAAGGAAGGCATTTTACTGGCATTTACAATGGTATGCTCTTTTTTGTCTGGAATGATGGCAGTTCAGATTAAATACTTCATTCAAGATAAATTTCCTATCTTATCCTATATAAATCCTGTTAACTTAATTACTGACGGATTTTATTCATTATACTATTATAGTACCTATGATAGATATTTTCTTAATCTTGGTCTTCTATCCTTGTATGGAGTTATATTCTCAATAGTTACTTATCTAGTTTTAAGGAGGCAAAAGTATGCAAGTATTTAAACAGTATTTTAGAATAGTAAAAAAAAGTGCCCTTTCCTCTTTATTGCTTTATATGGCTATATTTATATTTATGACAATTATTTTTAGTAATGTTGGGAATTCTACAGATTCAACCTCTTTTGAAACTGAAAAATGTAAAGTAGCAGTTTTAAATAATGATAATTCTCCTCTTTCAAATAATTTAGAAGCATACATTGAAGAAAATTCTAAATTGGTAAAAATTAAAACTACCGATGAAGGAATAAGAGATGCATTATTTTTTAGAGAAGCAGAAATTGTAATCACCATCCCTAAAGGATTTGAAGATAGTTTTCTTAAAGATAATTCCTATACTTTAGAAACTCAAAGTATACCTAACTCTTCCAGTAGTATTTTTATAAAATCAATGATAAATAATTATCTTAACACAACCAAAGTTTACATTGATAATACTAAGAACTTAGATTTTGAAAAAATAAGTGATCTAGTAAATAAAGATTTATCTATAGATACAGAAGTTACTTTAGCAAAGAATAATAAAGAAGATACTAAAAGTAGCGTTACCTATTACTTTAACTATTTAGCTTATCCTATGCTATGTATGTTAATACTTGGAATATCTATAGTATCAAATATTTTCAATTCTCCAGATTTAAAAAGGAGAAATTTATGCTCACCTATTAATTCCTATAACTTCAACATGCAGATATTTTTAGGAGATATGGTTTTAGCATTATCTACTTGGACTATATTCATGGCACTAGCAATAGTAATGTATCCTAAAGACATGTTTTCTTTTAGTGGAGTGTTACATGGTATAAACTCTCTAATATTTACAATAACTTGTTTATGCCTTAGCTTCTTAATTAGCAATATATCCACTAAAAATTCCATAGGGCCAATTTCTAACCTTGTGTCTTTAGGTTGTTGCTTCTTAGGAGGTGCCTTTGTTCCTCAGCAACTTCTCAGCGAAACAGTAAAAAGTACTGCTATATTTAATCCAGTATATTGGTTTATAAATGTAAATGATAAACTTAATGCCCTATCAACATTTAATATGGATACTCTCACTCCACTCCTATTTGAAATGTTAATAATGTTAGCTTTTTCAGTAGCTTTCTTAGGAGTAGGATTAGTTATCATGAAACAAAGAAGAACTAAATATTAAATGAAAATAAATACCTAGCTCTTTAATTAAAGTGCTAGGTATTTATTTATATAAGTTTATCCGATGACTACCAGCTCTAATACTCCCATCTTTCTTCAAAGTGGGTGCGAAGATCTGCTACGTCCCTGGATAACGATTTCTAAAGCTTCGAAGAAGCTAAGAACTCTGTTTAGGCTAAATCCTTTTTATTATAAATAGCATAAGTAGTTACAATAGATATGGCAATTATTCCTAATCCTAAAAGTACATATTTCACTTCAAACCCATTCTTTAGCAGCTTAGCTGGAACTACATAATCAAAGGGTGATAAATATAAAAATCCTTCTAGTTCATCTTTCATCTTCCCTATAATTCCAAATATATAAGTTGTAAAGAATACTCCTAGTGCAATAGATGTCCCTTGTTTGCTAGATTTTATTATAACCGATAATAAAAATCCTATGGCCATAAATATATATCCGAGAAAAGCCATTCCTATAAATAAAGTTTTTATATCCATTAATAGTGTCATAGTCTCAACCTCTTCTGGCTTTACAGCCATAGAAATTCCCATAGTTACAACTCCAACTATAACAATAAATAAGTAAAATATAATTGCTGAGGAAATTAATTTTGAAGTTACTATTTTATTTCTCGTAATTGGCTTTGAATATAAAAACTCAATGGTACCTTCACTTTCTTCTTTTACTAAAGCAGTTATTCCAAGAATTATTCCATATATTCCAGCTGCCATAGATATATATTGAATTGCATAGGCTAAATAATCTGAAATGTTTCCAAAATCTACAGCATCTTCAAGATTAAAAGCCTCTAATAGTGCAGGTGGCAAAGCATCTAGTTTTGTAGCAACAATTTCTTGCATTCCACTATCCTTCATGCTAGGAAATAATGCCATAAACATTATTACTAGTCCTACACATACTACAGACCAAATAATAGCAGATTTTAATAGTCTTCTAAATTCAAACTTGAATATATTCATCCTACTTCTCCCCTTCCCTCTTATAATAATCCATAAATGTATCCTCTAAAGTATGCTCACCTATAAGTAACTTCTCAACATTAAACTTAGCAATTTCTTTAATTAATTCATCAATATCTCCTATAAAACTAAAAGTTATTTCACCTTTATTATTTTCTATAACCTCTCCCTTACACTCTTCAACCTTCTTATTATCTATCCCCTCAGCTTTTAAGGTAATTTTTACTCCCGTTTTTCTGGCAAGCTTATCTATTTCAATTACATCAATAATCTTTCCATCTTTTATTACTGCAACTCTATCACATAGATTTTCAACTTCAACTAAATTATGAGAAGATAAGAATATTGTAGTTCCCTTAGCTCTTTGTTTTTCTAGTATATTGAAAAGTTTTTTTTGTATAAGTGGATCTAGTCCATTAGTAGGTTCATCAAGAATTAAGAGCTTAGGATTATGAATAAGTGCTTGTACTATAGCTACCTTTTTCTTGTTTCCAAGACTCAATTCACTCATTTTTTTCTCTAACTCTACCTCTAGTTCTTTACATAGTTCATCAGTATCTTCTTTATTAGTATTTTCGTAAAAACTCTCAGCATATCTTATAATATCTTTAACCTTTGATTCATCATAAAACTTTACTTCACTAGGTACATATCCAATATACTTTTTTATTTCACTACTTTCTTTAACTATATCCTTTCCAAGAATTGTTCCATACCCAGAAGTCGGAAAATTAAAATTTAAAAGAGTTCTAATAGTAGTAGATTTTCCTGCTCCATTTGGACCTACAAATCCAAAAATTTCTCCTTCTTTAACCTGCAAGTTCACATCTACTATTCCTCGATTTTTTCCATAACTCTTTGTTAATTTGTTAGTTTCAATTATATTCATTACTATCCCCCTATTTATCATCAAATTTTGAACTTTTATACAGTTTCAATTTTTCATTAAATCTTTCTCCTGAAACCTTATTGTATAATGCAATAGACCCAGTAAAGGAAATAAAACATACAGTAAATATACTTAATGCAATAGTAAAATTATTACCACTACTTAAGTCAAACCAATTAAAGATCATAGCTAATATATAACCTATAAAAACAAGCAGCAAATAATGAACAATTATCTTAATCCAAGTCTTTACCTTCATAAATATATTAGATGCATATATAACATATTGGAGAAGAGTTAAAATTATAGATATAAATATCATCTGCCATATTAAACTTAGCTGAATACTTTTTTCTCCTAAAAAAGGAGCAATAAGAGTATAAATAACAACCTGAGATGTAAAGAACATACATGTTATTATCTTTATTTCTAATGTGTTCTTAAAAAATTCTTTCATACAATACTCCTCCTATAAATCTAACTTATTTTTTAAGATAGGTACATACTGTCTTGAAACTACTAATTTTTCATCATTATCTAGAAGTATCTCTATTCGTCCTCCAAACATAGGGACTATATTTCTTACCTTTCGCAGATTTATAATAGTAGATTTAGAACCTCTAAAAAAATCTGTATTTTTAAGTCTTTCTTCTAATTCATAGAGTCTTAAATGTGTCTGTAAAACCTCCTTATCCATATAAATAAAGGTTTTCTTATCAACTGACTCAAAGTAAAATATCTCATTTGTATCTAGAATAAATATCTTTCCATCCTTATTCCCTGTTATTTTTTCTTCTAAGGCTTTAAGTTTAGATATAATTCTTGTCACATTTTCATCTATTGTTTTGCAGTTAATTACTATTTCTACATCTTCAATATCTTCAACTTCATTTATTATAATCTTCATTTAACGCCTTCCTTTCTATTCAAATTCTTTAACCAGTTAAAAAATTTGAATTATCTATAATCTATAATTTAAGTATATTCTTTAAAATTTATTAAGACAATCATATCCTTCTAAGCTGCATAAATCCTATGCTAAGTTGCATATAAAAAACTTCATCCTAAAGCTAATTATCTTTAGGATGAAGTTATTTTGAATTTATTATTATTTGTTTTCAGAATTTAGTTTAACTCACTGTTAAAATGTGTTTAAATATTATAATGATATATTCGTTTACTATTTGTTCTTTTTGGCAACTTTTCTCTTTTCTGTTTCATCTACTACTAAAGCTGCCACTGCAGAGCCTGTAACATTAGTTGCTGTTCTCATCATATCAATTATAGAATCAACGGCAATTATCATTGCCATACCTTCTATAGGTAATCCTAATGTTGCTAATACTACTGTTGTAGACATAGTTGCTGAACCTGGAACTCCTGCAATACCTATTGAAGATACTATAGTAGTTAATACTATTAAAGCATATGAGTAAATTGTCATATCCACATTAAATACATTAGCAACAAATATAGCTACTATAGCTGGATACAATCCTCCACAAGCATTCATTCCTATAGTCGATCCAAGAGGTGCTACAAAGCTAGCTATATTTTCAGAAACTCCAGCTCCTTCAACTAAAGATTTTATAGTTACTGGTAGTGTTCCATAGCTACTTTGACTTGTAAAAGCCATTGTTTGAGCTGGAAAGATTCCCTTGAAGAATTTTAAAGGATTTTTCTTCGCTACAAAAGCAATAAGTGGAGTATAAACCACTATAAACTGAAGTATAGCTGCTATATAAACTGCCGCAATAACCCATATTAAGGATTTAATAGTTTCTAATCCATTGCTTGCTACAGTCTTTGCAATTAAAGCAAAAACTCCATAAGGTATAAATTTTAATACTATTTGAGTTATTCTTGATACTATAGTATGAGCTGATAACACAAAATCTTTAAAAGGTTTTGCTTTAGTTGGATTTATATTATCTTCTGTAACTAAAGCTATAGCTACAAATAGTGAGAATATAACTATGGGAATTATTCTATTATCTACTATAGCTGCTATTGGATTTGATGGTAGCATGTCCACTAGCACTTGAGTAAATGTAGGTATTTCCCTAGCTACAAAGTCTTCTGCTCCCGGAAAAGTTAATCCTTGTCCTAAGTTAAATACCTTAGCTACTACAATTCCTATAGCTGCTGCTATACCTGTAGTTCCTAATAAAATCCCTAGTGTTTTTATTCCTATAGACTTTAATGTATCTAAATTTTTAAGTCTAACTATACTTGTAATTAGTGAAACCATAACTAAAGGTACAACTATCATTTTAATTAAGGACATATATCCTTTTCCAACTATATCCAAAAACAAAATATTTTCTTTAAATATCGCTCCTAAAATAACTCCTAAAGCAAGTGCTGTTAATGTAGTATAAGTAAATTTATTAGTCTTTTCTTCAACTGCATATATGGTAAACACTGCTAGTAATGATAGTATTACTGCTAATATTAAATTTATATTCATTTTAAAATCTCCTTTTATTTTTAATTTTGTTTAGTAATTTTGAATTTACTTATAAGCATTTTAGTAGAGCTTCCTTATTTCATTTGTTCTTTGCTGGCCAGCAAAATTCTATAAGCTACTAATTTTCCACGTAAACTTATAGAACAAAAAACCTTCTGCCCCTGTAATATACAGAGGCAGAAGGTATACTTCCGCGGTTCCACTCTTATTAGATATAAAAATATCCATCTCATTTTAGGTACTACATACCCTAACTCTGTAATGGGAGTTCCCATAAAAACCTACTTGCTTCGGCTTTTCTGCTCCAAGGGGCACTTCACTAATACTTATTATAGGTTATCTCAGCAAATTAACCCTCTCTGTAATAACTTATACTAATTACTTTCCCTTTTCGTTGCATTTGTAAATTCATATTTAACTGTTATCATAGTATCCTATTTTAATTTAATAGTCAACACCTTTTATTCATGAAATTTTTTCCTATAGATTTAAATATATCTGATAATACTCATTTTATTCTTCTTGTTAAAGTCTTATTTTGACTCTATCTATAATATAATTTTGTTACCATCTACTAAGATTTTTATTTTACATTCCGGGTTTTTTAAACTAAATAATTTAAGTATATTGTGCGATATATCATCAATATTACTGACATTTTTAATATGAATTTCTAAAGGATAAACTTTCTCAATATATAAAAGTAAACTTTCGAAAGAAAAATAAATTCTATTCTCTTCGTTATAATGGTTTAAGTTATCTTCAATTCTTAGATTTTTATTTATTAACAAAACTTTTGGCTGTATTCTTAACAGGTCCTTTAGAATAAACTCATCTAAATCCATTAACTGCTCAATTGAATACCTCTGCATAATTTTTTCCACTATACATGCTATACCAAAATATTTAATCTCATTTATAGGATAACACTGTACAATTATACTAGTCTTTTTAACATTATTCACATTAACTTTATCTACCCTATAAAAATTTATTTTTGTATTTTCACTATTACAAATAATACTTTTGTAATAGCTTATAACTTCTTCACTAGGACGTATATTTAACTCTTCTCTTAAAATATACTCACATTTCTTATATTCCTTTAAAGCAGCTTGTATATCATTAATTTGCATATATAAATTCATTAACTCCAAATAAATATCTTCTCTATAGGGATTAATTTTTAGTACTTCATTTAATACTATAATAGATTCATTATACATACTATTTTCTGAATATAGCTTAGCTAATTTAAATAACAATGTGCTATAACACTCCTGATATTTTTCTCTCTCAAAGAAAATCCAATCATTAAAATCAGGACAATTCTTCAAATAAAATCCTTGAAGAAATTCACCATTATAAATATCTTTACATTTTTCTAAAGATAATATAGGATTTTCTTCATTTTCTAAATTTTCCATTACAAAATTTATTTGTAGAACATCTATATAATAATCAAATTCTGGATTTATCATGCAACTATCTTTTGAACTAATAAATAAATCACAATCCTCGCGATTAAATATTTTACGTAATACCCAAAGGCTATATCTTAGATTATATCTAGCATTTTCAATAGTTGCATTATTCCAAAAAAACGTACAAAGCCTATCTCTAGTAAATTTTTTACCTTTATTAGTACATAAAAAACAAAGCAATCCTATAGCCTTATTACTAAGCTTATCGGTTACACTTACACCATCTACTTTGATATCTACTTCACCTAAAACACATATATGAACTCTACTCAATATTTATCACCTACTAACTAATAAGTATCCTGTCTAAGTCGACATTCATATAGTATATTACCTTCTTTAATAGTTGCCACAACACCTATATCGTTAATTTCCTTAGAATCTATGCTAAGGGGATTTTTGTCTAATATAACTAAATCAGCATATTTTCCGACTTCTATAGATCCCTTTTTATCCTCTTCAAATACAGCATAGGCACTATTAATAGTAAAAATTTTTATAGCTTCTAACACAGTTATTCTCTCATTTTCATTAGGATGATTTACTGCAGAATAAATACCTAGTAATGGATTAATAGGAGTTACATCACTATCAGAGCCTCCACAAACTATAAGATTATTATGAATCATAGTTCTATATGGATTTGTCTTTCTAGTTCGTTCTTTTCCCAATCGCTTCTCATACATCTTCCCTTTTCCCCCCCAAAAATATTCATAGGTGGGTTGAACAGATGCAATCAATCCTAACTTTTTTGCACGATTAATATGCTCATTAGATGGAAGTTCAAAATGCTCTATTCGATGACGAAGATTTTTATCTGGATATATACTATTTGCAAATTCATGGGCAGAAATTATTTGCTCAATAGCTAATTCACCTATAGCATGGGTACCTAACTGAATATTATTTTCATAGCATTTCAATACAAATTCATTTAATTCTTCTTGAGTATAATATAATATACCTGATTTGGTAACATCATCCTCATATGGTTCACATAACGCTGCTGTTCTTGAACCAAAAGATCCATCTAAAAAAATACTTCCACCAATCCTATTTAATTTTTTCTCCATCACCTTATCCACATTAATAGTTTGATAAAATAATATGATATCTATTGGATAATCATCCTTTGTATCAAAAATAAAC
Source organism: Clostridium sp. UBA5712 (assembly GCF_002419845.1). NCBI lineage: Bacteria > Bacillati > Bacillota > Clostridia > Eubacteriales > Clostridiaceae > Clostridium > Clostridium sp. UBA5712. The sequence continues at coordinate 411,436 of NZ_DIGW01000017.1, forward strand.
TCTGCATCCTTATCATGGAAAGTATATCCCCCCTCCATAGCATTAATTGTAGTTACACCTTTCGCAATAGCACTTTTTAAAGTATTATTTACTGCAGAAAATCGCGCTTTATTACTAATACTTTCCAATATCTGCTTTCTAACTAATGCATTCGCAGTATGGGTAAGGACACCAGTTGGAATATTAGCTTCATTCTTTACTACACCTTTAAGATTTAAAGGTATAGTAAATTTGTGTAATGCTAAGGAATTTAAAATACTAGTATGATACTCTTTTCTATTTATCCAAACTGGATGATCTGGAGAAACTTTATCAATTTCATATCTTGTTGGAAGTCTCTTCTCTTTAAGTTTAGTTTCATCTAGCCCTGTTGCTCTAACTAAGGTATCCTTTGGTGCAGTATCACAATATTTCTTAATAAGCTTAAAAATTTCATCAAAACTTGTAGCATTGCTTAAATCAACACTGATAGAATTCAATCCCGTTTGAACAAGATGAACATGGCTATCATAAAATCCTGGAAGCACAGTCATTCCTTTTAAATCTATTAGCTCTGTGTTATTATCTGCTATATGTAAGTAATCTTCTTCAAATCCCATTTGTGTTATCATTTTATTTTTAATTGCAATCCACTGAAAGCATTGCATCTCTGAAAAAGTTATTATATTCCCATTATATAAAATTAAGTCAGCCATATTAACAACCTCGAATTTTCATTATATACCCCATTATAACACTTATAATTTTATTAATACATATTTAAAAGAGGCCGCTAAAATGTTTTAATAAAACTTTTAACGTTACCTCTCCTTAAAATCTTTTAACAATCTACAGAATTCTAATTACATAGAAGGTTACATAAATAATTGTAAATAGACAAAGCTGTTTCTATTACAGTATCTATTATCACATATTCATTACTTGTATGATAGTTACCTCCATCAGGACCAAATATTATAGTTGGAACCTTTAATCTTGAACCTACATAATTAAAATCTCCTATACTTTTAAAATAGTCAATAGTGCACTTCTTCTTAGAAGCTTCCTCTACGCTTTCTATGAATTTTTCAACATATGAGTTATTTTCATCAATAGTATATGGAAGAAACCCCTTAGTCTCTTCATTGGGATGTTCTCTTAATGAATATTCAACCTTAGAACTAATACCAGCTCTTGCTACCGCATTAAATAATTCTTTCTTAACATAATCTTCATCCTCGCCATTAACTACATGTCTAAATACTGTAAAAGATGCTTCATCTGGTACACTACAAGCTTCATTTTTGCTATTGCATCCTAAAATACATATTGAACCCTTACCTAACTTTTCATCTTCAATAAGAGATGACTTTTCAAGCTCTATCATTAATTTTGCGGAATCGACTAATGCATTTATTCCTCTTTCAGGATTTGCTGCATGTGATGATTTTCCCTTTAAAGTTACAATATAATTGAATCCACCTCTTGCCCCTAAACAAACACATGGAAAAGGTTTCTTACAAAATCCACTACTAGGTTCTGTTACTATTGCCACATCAACATTGTCTGCAATACCATCCCTTATAACCGCATCTGTACCTAATCCATATGGTCCTTCTTCGTCAGAAACAATTGAATAAACAATTTCTCCATTAAAATCATTATGAAGTGACTTGAATGCTTCAAGGGCAAGCATTATAGCTACCACTCCTGATTTCATATCTAAAGCTCCTAATCCATAAAGCTTTCCCTCTTTAATTACAGCTTTAAATGGATCTGTATCCCATCCATTACACTGATTTACAGTATCTATATGTCCATTGAAATAAACTTTAGGTCCATGTTTTTCCCCCTTAATAGTACCTATAACATTTAGTCCTTGAAATTGAGTAATTTTCTTTTCATTGTAGTGATGAAATTGTGGGCTTAGGTTATGCTCTTCTAGCCAGGTATAAACAGTATCCATAATTTCCTTTTCATGAAAGTAAGGACTCGGAATATTAACAAGTGTTTTTAAAAGACACGTAACACTTTCTTTATTTATATAATCAATTGCTGTTCTTTTCATAAGTATATACCCCTAACTATACAGATTTATTTTCATAAGTACTTGAAGATTTTATGTCGCCTTCTTTAAATACAAATTTATCAGTATATGCATATATAATTGTAATTAAAGGACAAAGTAATGCTAAAAATACATAAGGTATATATTCAATGGTAGAGACCCCTAAAACTCCTGAAAAATATACCCCGCATAATCCCCATGGAACCAATGGTGAAGTAACCGTTGCAGAATCTTCACAAGTTCTTGAACAAACTTGAGGAAGAATTTTAAGTTTTTTATAAGCAGGTACAAGCATTCTTCCTGGAATTATTAATGCTATATATTGACTTGCAGAGAATAAATTAACTGCAATAGATGAAATAACATGTGTAGTGATTAATCCTCCCTGTTTACTAACTAGCCCTGACATCTTTTCTAATAAAACACCTAAAACTTTAGTTTTTTCTAGTAGTCCACCAAAACTTATTCCAATAAATCCTAGTGATATTGTCCACATCATGCTTTGAAGTCCTCCTCGGCTTAGAAGTGCATCGATCTCTGCAATTCCCGTGCTAGATATGAATCCATCATTCATAAATCCAAGCATTTCTCCAATTCCAAACCCCTGAAATATCACAGCAAATATTAATCCCACAATAGATGCTATAACCATTACTGCAAGTCCAGAAACTTTTTTTACTGCTAAAATAACAACTATAATTGGTGGAATTAACATTAATGGATTTAATGTAAAGTTATCTTTCAATCCGTTAAGTATAATATTAATTTGTGAAGCATCTATAGCATCCGCTTTAAATTGAAATCCTATAAATGCATAAAGCACTAATGATATTATAAAAGCCGGTCCTGTAGTATAACACATAGATTTAATATGATCAAAAAGGTTAGCTTCTGCCACACCAGCTGCCAGATTTGTAGAATCTGACAATGGAGACATTTTATCACCAAAAATAGCTCCTGAAATTACTGCACCTGCTGTTAATGGTGCTGGAATTCCTAGTCCCATTCCTATTCCCATGAATGCAACTCCAAATGTAGCTCCTGTAGTGTAACTGCTTCCTGTTGAAACTGAAGCTATAGAACAAACTAATGCTGATGTAACTAGAAAGAATGATGGAGATATTATTTTTAACCCATAATATATAAGAGTTGGTATAGTTCCGGCTGCAATCCATGTAGCAATAAGAACTCCTACAAGCATAAGTATAAGCATTGGTACTAATGCAATATTACATCCATATACAATCCCATCTTCAATATCTTTCCATGTAAACCCAGATATTAATGCTACTACTGCAGCAACAGCTGTTACTATGATAAGTGTAATATGAGTAGCATAGTTTTGTTTAAAAACAAAAATTTGTAAAGCCATTGCAACACATAAGAAAAGAATTATAAATATTGCTGCTCCAAAGCTAGGTCGTTTTTCCTGAGAAATGTTATTCGTTTTCATTGTCTTTATATCCCCCTTAATTTATATAATAATTATCTTAATATCATCTTAACTTTTCTATGTTTATTCTACTGTTTTATATAATGTTTTATAAACAAATAAATTTTCTTAATTTATTAAATTCATTTTCTTTTTATAATAAATTATTGTATTTATGTGTCTATTGTTGGTTTTTCTGTTGTTATTATATTTTACATAAAATAAACAATTCCACCTAAAAGATACCATTAAGTAATCTTTTAATGAAATTGTTTATCTAATATACTACTTTTTAAATAGCTTTTATATCATTTTAATATTCAACACATTTTTTATAAAAATTTTTCCTAACTTATTCACATGTTACTTTAAAATATTCACCCTTAGCTTTTACTATATGACCTGAACTATAAGGCTTATTATCTATAGTAATATAAACTTTATTAACTCCGTAGTATTTTCCTATAGTATTTACAATGCTCTCTAAGATAGCACTTTCAAATCCTGAGCCTGCATTCATTTCTTTTACAAAATTACTGCTAAAATCTATATATACCATGCCATCATCATTTAAATATAAACTATTTATAGTTACATTTTTCCCTAACAATTGTCCCTTGTTATTTCCTGGAAAGTTCTTAAATAAATTTTGAATAGCAATTTTAGTTATATCATTAGTGGAAAAAGTAAGTTTTTTATCTTCATAATGAATTTTATAATTTTCATCTGGATAATAACATCTTATACTTTGATTTAATCTCATATTCTCTTCTATACTTTTTAAAGTTGAAGTAACTTTCATGGTTTTAATATCATAAATAGATTTAATTAACCCCTTGTTAACAGCGTAATACTGTAAATCAATTTGGCCATTTGTATTTTCTGTTGTAACTTCAAGAGCTCTACAATCTCCATTGCCTATTGAAATCTTTACATCTACCTTTGAAATATATCTTTTACTTCCATCTGATAATTTCCATGTAGTACCTACCACTAGTGGCTCCTTTAGTAATACTTCACTTACGTTATATGGTTTATTGGTGAAATTTTCTCTATAATAACACTCATTTCTTTCAAATATTTTTGCAATTTCTCCATTATTATTTTGTAAAACTGTGACCGTTTCTGTTCCTCCATTATTACTTCTTAGTTGAACCTTATTACCATTTATATAATCAACGTAGGTAACATATTCTGCATACTCTGAATTTGTACCAGCATAACTGTATTTTACATTTTCCTTAAATTTAAAATAGTCATCTATACTATAACTTGACTTATGGTTATTATTACTTTCTTCTGGTTTAGTAGTGCTATTCTCTTTAGTAGTTTCTTTAGAACCTGTATTTTTTTCTTCTTTTAAGGTATTATCAATGTTGTTTGTTACAACATTATTATTATTTATATTAGTATCTACATGAATATTCTTATCTTCTTCACTATTTTTATTACCACAACCAGCAAGAAAAACTGCTACTGCAAAAATTATTACAGGAATCACTTTTCTTCTCACAACAATCACTCCCTAAAATATTCTCTATATAATATACGCAAATACATCCAAATAATCCCATAAAATAAAAATAAATTTATTCCATAGAATTCCACTTTCTAAGTTTACTATATTTTCAAAATCAGTAGACTATAAATTTATCTCTTTTTATATTGTAAATTCATAATATTAAAGATAATATATAAGTGAAATTTATTTATATGGGGGATTTTTATGGACGTAATTTTAGGGCTAATCATTTCTACAATTATATTTATAACAGGAGTAATTACAAATATAGATACTGTTATATCTTTATTCATGGTACTATGTATATTCTTTATTATAGCAATAAAAAGAGGTGTCTCTATTAGGGATGGTTTTAGATATTTAATTGAAGGAGGCAAAGAATCCTTAGGGGTATTAAAAATATTTATTCTAATAGGAGCAATCGTTTCTCTTTGGATGATTTCTGGTACAGTTCCTTCAATTGTTTATTATGGAATTAATCTTATTCATCCAAGCTTCTTTGCTGTAAGCGCCTTTATTTTGTCAGCTTTTATATCCATGCTCCTTGGAACTTCCTTTGGTACCATTGGTACTGTAGGTATTTCTTTGATAGTAATGGCTAGAGCTGGTGGTGGCAATACACTTATAATAGCTGGAGCAATTCTTTCTGGTGCCTATCTTGGAGATAGAGCATCACCTATGTCTTCCAGTGCAAATCTAGTTGCATCGATTACAAATACCAATCTCTACGATAATATTAAGAGAATGACTAAAACTTCTTTAATGCCCTTAATATTATCTCTAGGTTTATATTTATTTCTATCCTTATTCATGCCTGTAAATTATAGTAACTCAGATATATTATCTCAGCTAACTGAAACTTTTAATATAAATATAATAGCATTGCTTCCTGCATTAATTATAATTGTACTATCATTCTTTAAAATTGAAGTGAAAATTTCTATGTTTATCAGTATGACTGTAGCTGCTATTATATCCTTCATTTTTCAACATGCTACCTGTAGTGAAATTATTAAAACTGCCATCTTTGGTTTCCAATTACCTATTGATAACCCTCTTTACAGCATCATAAAGGGTGGAGGTATAATATCAATGATAAAGTTAGCCTTTATAGTATTTCTCTCTTCAGCACTTACCGGAATATTTCAAGGGTCTAATATGCTAGATTTTATAGAAGAATATTTAAATAAAATAAAAAGACCTTATACTTTATTTCTCACTACTATAATAACTAGTATCATTAGTTCCATGGTTGGCTGTACTCAAGTATTAGCAGTAATGCTTACAAAAATGACTATGAATGATACCTATATTAGATTAGGTTATGATAAAGAACACTTGGCACTTGATCTAGAAAATTCAGCTATTGTAATAGCTCCATTAATACCTTGGAATGTAGCTGTATTAGTACCTTTAACCACTTTAGGTGTAGATGCAAGAGCTATTTTATTCTCTTTTTATTTAATTTTATTACCACTAATAAGTCTAATGTCTACATATTTAAAAAGTCATAAAGAATATAATTTTATGACATATAATATTGAAAAATAACTTAATAAAAAACTTATATAACATAGTTTTTTTTAACAAAACAATACCTATGGACTAGGCACACAACAGTGTTTTAGTCCATAGGTATTTATTATAATTATTCATAAATTCATCTTACATATCACTTCAATTTATTCAAATATTATCTTAGATTCTTCCATAATCTCAATTTCTATGCCTTTAGCTTTGGCTGTTTTTATAAGCTCTTCATTAACATTAAGTGGTGAATATAATGATATTTTCTTCAATGTAGGTATACTAAGCAATTTATCATAATTCTCAATAACTTTATCATGTAGTGTAATTTCTTTTAAATTAGTAAGGTTTTCTATACCCTCCAAATTGGGAATCCCTGTAACAGATAGTGAAAACTTCTCAACTTCTGGGAAATTTTTCAAACCTAAAAGGCTAGTAGGCTTCTTAGTCTGAATATCAAGTTTTTTTACATTTGGAAAATATAGCATATCTTCCAAAGAACCTTTCTTTATGCATTCAATGCCCACCTCTTCTATATTTTCAAAGTTTTCAATTTCACCTAGTTTATCTAAACAACCATCATAAATGTTTAATATTTTTAGGCTTTTACATTTTAAAAGAGGACTATAATCTATGATAAAACCATCATCATCTACACTCAACTGTTTTAGATCATTCATTTCTTCTATGCCTCTTAAGTCCCTTACTTTATTTACACTTCCAATAGCCATTCTATTTATCTTATTTAACTCATCTTGTTTTAAAGATAAAAAGGCAGGTCTATATATTTCCTGAGAATGTTTTATATCAGCTTCGAAATTTCTATCTTTTATTATTCTATTAGAATAAAGGTAATAATTTGCGGGAAAAAATAATATAATCAAAATTACTACAAAAGCAATTTTAATTTTCTTTTTATCAGAATTCTCTTTAACTGCGTAAAAAATAGTTAAAACTGATAACACTATAAAAATTATAATATAGTTAGGAATATAAATATAAAAAAATCTAAATATAAAATAATTTAATATTGGAAAAATCAATATCATATATTCCTTCCAATTCTTCCTATGAAACCCAATACCACATACCATAAGTATAATCCAAAACACTAGCGAATCATCATAAATATCATGAAGCCCAGAAACAAATAATTGAAGAAATATAAATCATATTAAAATAAATATCCCTATTAAGTACTCCTTTTTATAGTTTTTAGGTTTATCTTTAATTTTATCATTATTAATAATATTATCCATTTTAGACCTCCAGCAATAATTAAAACTAAATTTACATCAATTTCAACTTACTCATATTTACAGTTTATCTTTACGTAATATAACAGTATACTCTACATTTTACAATATATAGAGTTATAATGCTATAAATTTAATGGATAATTCTTTTTAGTCCATATAAGTTAATGTCCTAACCATCCTATCGTCTCCTATGACACTATTATCAAATATCTCTTTAGCATTATCTATAAACTGTGCTGGTTCTCCCATAATAGGACTAAAATGAGTTAATATAAGTTCCTTAACTCTCCCTTCCTTAGCTAGTGTGGCAGATTCTCTAAAAATCATATGCTTATTTTTGATAGCCTTGTCTATATCCTCATCCTTACCATAGGTACCTTCACAGATAAACAAATCACTTTCTGCAATGAATTCTACCATTGAATCCATTGGTCTGCTATCAGTTATTAAACTAATCTTAACTCCTCTTCTCTTATCTCCTAATACCATATCTCCAGTATATGTTTTCCCTTCAAAAGTTACTTCTTCCTGCCTTTGTAGCTTACTCCATAGATTTTTAGGAATGTTATTTGCCATAGCCTTTTCTACATTAAACTTTCTTTCCCTTTTAAAATAAAAACTATATCCCTTGCAAGGTGATGAATGGTCTACATCTATAGCATTTAATATTATTTCACTACTATGAATTTTTCTATGCTCATTATTCTCTGCCACATATATCCCATCCTTTGATACATTAAGCTCTACCTTTGAAGGGGCTTCTATAATATTTACCTCATAGGGTAAATATTCTGCAACAACCCTTAGACCATTTACAACCCTAGTAATTCCCTCAGGACCAATTATAGTTAAAGGCTCAGTTCTACCACTATTACCTATAGTTGAAAGAAGCCCTGGAAGTCCTATGATATGGTCTCCATGGGTATGGGTAATACATATAATATCAATGGACTTAAACCCCCATGCCACCATCTTCATAGAAACCTGAGTCCCTTCACCACAATCTATAAGTATCTTTCTTCCTTTATAATTAATTAAAGTAGCTGAAAGGCTTCTTTCCGGCATTGGCATAGATCCTCCGCAGCCTAATAAACATACATCTATCATTGTTTTCCTCCGTTATACCCATAATTTAAAATCTAGTTAACAACATTTTCAAAAACCTTTAACTTATTTCGCCCTAGGATTACTAGTATAAATTTTTTTAACAACACCACTATTATCTTTCTCTGGATCATAATTCTTTACTTTAAACCAATAGTATTATCCTTCTACTAATTCATTGTACTGTTCCTCTGTTAGCATTAATGTTTCTAAATTACTTTTATTATATCCACTTTCATACTTTAATAAAAACTTATCTTGTTCTTTTATTTTGTATCCATAAGCATTATTATACTTCTTATATATGGTTATAGATTCTTCATCATTTTCTCTTACAATCTTCACCATACCTATATAAGATATTGCCTCAATATTGCTCCCAATTATATATCTAACCCCTAATAACATTAATAAAAAACAGATACCTATAAGCAATAATTGTAATCGATCCTTTGTAGCAGATTTCATTTAAACTCAACCCCTTTTTAATATAACTCTGTATTAAAAATTTATAATTCATACTAATATTATATATGTTACATGAAAATAATTATATAATTTGAAATTTTTTCTATAATTCTCTCTTATCTGAAATACCATGAGATATTCTAGACTTTTAACCCCTCTCATAGTACAATTTAATTATGACGTAGGGGGGATATGTATGAAATTTATCGATTTAAGAAGTGACACCGTAACAGAACCGACGGAAGCTATGAGAAAGGCTATGTATGAAGCTACTGTAGGTGATGATGTATATGGAGATGATGAGACTACTGTAGAACTTGAAAAATATGCTGCAGAACTTGTAGGCAAAGAAGCTGCACTATTTGTTCCTAGTGGAACTTTTGGTAACCAACTTTCATTACTTACTCACTGTAGACAAGGGAATGAGGTTATTCTAGGAAATGACTGTCATATAGTTTGTCATGAAGTTGGAGCAGCATCAATTATTGCTGGAGTTCAACTTAGAACCTTAAATAGCAATATGGGTGAACTTTCACCTAGTGAAATAGAAGCAACCATAAGAAAAGAAGAAGATATCCATTATCCTGATACTGCCTTAATATGTCTTGAAAATTCTCATTCAAATGGAAGAGTTATTTCTCTAGAAAATATGGCTGAAATACGAAAAGTTGCTAATAAATATAATTTACCTATTCATTTAGATGGTGCAAGATTATTTAATGCTGCTGCTTATCTTGATGTAGATGTAAAGGAAATCACTAAAAATGTAGATACAGTAATGTTCTGCTTATCAAAAGGACTTTGTTCTCCTGTAGGATCTATTTTAGCAGGTAGCAAAGAATTTATTGATAGAGCTAGAAAATATAGAAAACTAATGGGTGGTGGCTTAAGACAATGTGGTGTAATAACTGCTGCTGGGCTTGTGGCATTAAAAGATATGAGAGAAAACCTAAAAGTAGATCATGAGAAAGCTGTATACTTATCTAAAGAACTAGCAAAACTTCCTGGATTTAAAGTAATGGAAGATAACCTACACATAAATATGGTATTCTTTGAGCTACCTACTTCTGTAAATTCTCAAGACTTAGTTCAACACCTTTTAGAAAGAGGCATAAAGGTTTGTGATATAGAAGATGGCTTAATGAGATTTGTTACTCACTACTGGATTAGTTATGAAAACATAGATTTTATTATAAAAACACTAAAAGATTACTTAACTACTTAATGATTATATTTTAACCTAAGGTTGTAGGTTAAGTGATTATTCTATTCACTTTTTACTACAACCTAGGTTATTTTTATGTTATATAAATACAATTATAGAAATTATGTATACGTTGTAGTAAAATTATGTTGTTGTAATAAATATATTGGGGAATACTATTTTATTATAATTACACTCACTAACTACAATGGCAAAATATTCAACTTATATGGGAGGATTAATCATGGAATTTCTACTGAAAGGCATAATGTCCGTCACCTGGCAACAACTAATAATGTGGGGTATAGGTGCAGGGCTAATATGGCTTGCAATTAAAAAAGGTTTTGAACCGGCACTTTTACTACCAATGGGGTTTGGTGCAATTCTTGTAAACTTACCGCTCTCTGGAGCTGTAACTCAACTTATTAATGGTCATGAAGAAATCGGAATAATAGACAATTTATTTAATATGGGTATAGCTAATGAGCTGTTTCCACTTATTTTATTCATAGGTATTGGAGCTATGATCGACTTTGGTCCATTGCTTACAAATCCGAAAATGCTTTTATTTGGCGCTGCAGCTCAGTTTGGTATATTCTTTACCATTTCTTTAGCGGCACTATTAGGATTTTCATTAAAAGATGCAGCTTCCATCGGAATTATAGGAACTGCTGATGGACCTACTTCTATCTTTGTTGCAAACTATTTTAAAAGCAATTACATAGGACCCATAACCGTGGCCGCCTATTCTTATATGTCTTTAGTACCAATTATTCAACCAGCTGCTATCAAGCTAGTAACTACTAAAAAAGAGAGACAGATAAAAATGAAGTACAATCCTAAATCTGTTTCTAAAACTACAAAGATATTATTTCCAATAATAGTTACTGTTATTGCTGGTCTTATTGCACCAACCTCTGTAGCTTTAATAGGTTTCTTAATGTTTGGTAACCTAATTAGAGAATGTGGTGTTTTAGAAAGGTTATCCAGCACTGCACAAAATGAATTAGCTAACTTAGTAACCTTACTTTTAGGAATTACTATAGCTTCTAAGATGAAAGCTGAATTCTTTGTAACCTCTCAAACCTTTATGATTATAGGTCTTGGTCTAATTGCCTTCATATTTGACACTATTGGTGGAGTTTTATTTGCTAAATTTATAAATCTATTTGCAAAGGATAAAATTAATCCAATGGTTGGAGCAGCTGGAATATCTGCATTTCCTATGTCCGCTAGAGTAATCCAAAAAATGGGTCAAAAAGAAGATCCTCAAAACTTCTTATTAATGCATGCGGTTGCAGCTAACGTATCTGGACAAATAGGATCTGTTATAGCTGGTGGATTAGTTCTCTTCTTAATCGGAGGTGGCATGTAATGAATATAAATATAGAGGCATTCATGGAAAGTTTAATTGTAATGGGTAAAGGTATGGGCGGAATCTTTGTAGTAATGCTTATAATATTTTTAGCTATTAAAGGATTAGGCTCCATATTTAAAGGTGAAGAATAAACAATATAATCGAGTAGGAGGAAAATAA
>NZ_DIGW01000005.1:0-2644 GCF_002419845.1 Clostridium sp. UBA5712
GATAATCTCTTATCTGTCAACAAATTTTTAAGAAGTTTTTTCTTAAGTTTTTGTTGTTTCTTACCGCGTCTCTCAGCGACAAGATTTATCTTACCATACTTGTTATATCAAATATAATATTAGTTTTTTATAATTATAGTTTATTTAAATATATCTTTATATTTCTTGAATTTACTTTTATTTTCTTATACTGATACACATGGTATAGTATACTAAAGTAAAAATAACTTATACTAATATTTAGCCTCTATATACGAAATATACCACATTAAAATCAATAAATATTCGTTATGTTAACTAGTTACTAATCTTCTTAATATTCCATTGAAAATATCCTTTTTATAATAATATAAGGCCAATTAACTATTTTCATAATTAATTGGCCTCTCTCACATTATAATATAATATACTTATTAAATTCTTCTATGATATTAACTTTTGATTTATATCCTAATTCATTTAAAGATTTATCTAACGTATTTAAAACAAATAAAATTTTATCTATCCTACTGTTTTCTCCCATATGACCAATTCTAATAACTTTATTCTCAAGATAATCAAAAGAACCTGAAATTAGTAAATTATAATTATCTCTCATATAATTAATTAACTTGTTTGCCTCTATTCCTGTAGGCGTTTCTACTACTGTAACTGTAGATGAAAAGCCGCTATCTAAATATAACTTTAACCCATAGCTAGTTAATGCATTTCTAGTAGCTACAGCAATATTTTTATGTCTATTGTGTACATTCTCTATTCCTTCTTCAAGTATATTATCTATAGCAACTCTAAGCCCATATATGTCACTTATTGGCATAGTATATGGAAACCACTTTTTATCATAATATCCCTTCCATATAGTTAAGTTACAATAAAATCCTACAATCGGAGTATTTCTTATTCTCATAACTTTATCCGCATCATCACTAACGGTAACAATAGTTAATCCTGGTGGAGCTGAAAAAGCTTTTTGAGAACCACCTAATGCAATATCTATATCCCACTCATCTACATTTATAGGTTCTCCTCCCATGGCTGCAACACTATCTACAACTGTTAATATTCCATATTCCTTAAGCATTGGACAAATTTTACTTATATCATTAAGTACTCCTGATGGTGTATCGCAATGAACAACAGTTGCATATTTAAAATTACTATCTTTATCAAGGAATTCTCTTAAATGTTCCACATCTACTTCTCTTTTTCTATCAACAGAATACAACACAGGTATTCCTCCATATATTTTCACAAAATCAGCAAAGCCTTCACCAAATACCCCATTATCAATAATTAGTACTCTATCTCCTACTTCTGTAAGTGATGCACAAGCAGCTTCCAATCCTAATATACCTTCACCACTTAATATAAACACATCCTTTTCAGTATTTAGTATTTCCCTAATTCTATTGCAAGTTTCTCTATAAAAATCATAAAAATCCTTATCTAAATCTGGATTAGTAGTTTCAATAGCCCTAGCCAATCTAACATTTTCTCTTACATTAGTAGGTCCTGGTGTAAATACATATGGTTTATTCATCATTTCATCCCCTATTCATATCTTTAATATTACTAATTAATCACAATATTTAAAATAAAAATTTTGTTATATCAAATTTATTTTTCTAAAATATTTTCCACTTTTGTTATTAAGTTAAAATTAGTTAAGTCATAATGTAGTGGTGTAACTGTTATATATCCTTCTTTAATCATGTCTACATCAGTATTATCTTGCATTGCATCATCCGGCGCACCAGTTATTTTATATACTACATTATCATCACTTTTCTCTACTTCAACATATACATTATTATAATTTCTTTCACCTATTTTACATACCTTTAATCCCTTTAATTTATCTTTACTTATGGATGGAATGTTTACATTTAGTACTGTGTTTCCAATTTTCTCACTTCTAATTTTATTTAATATTTTTTCTGCATAATCTGCAGCTATTTCATAACTTTCTTCATTACCATCACAAGATAATGCAATTGCTGGGGTACTATTTAATGCTCCTTCAACGGCTGCAGACACAGTCCCTGAATATATTACATCGGTGCCTAAATTAAATCCATCATTTATTCCTGATACTACTATATCTATTTTTTCACTAGCAATAGTAGTTATTGCAATTTTTGTACAATCAACAGGTGTACCACTTACACTAAAACATGGAGCATCTATACCTTCTATTTTTTCTTTTCTTACAATAAGAGGATTCATTAATGTTATGGAATGACTGCTAGCACTTTTTTGACTATCAGGTGCTACTACCAATATATTGTGTGAATTTTGAAGTCTCTGTGCAATAATCTGTATACCTTTTGCCGTAATTCCATCATCATTGGTTATTAATATATTCATAATTATATAAAATAGAGAAATTTATATTCTCTATTTTCCCTCCCTTCATTTATCTAAAATCTTATTAAGTAATTAATTCACTCAAAAAGAAATACTATCTACTTTTTTATTTTAACATACTAATGAGAAAGTTTATCTTAAAATATTATAAAAACATATAAAAAAAGACACTGCATATACAGTGTCTTTGGTGGAGATAAAGGGTTTCGAACCCTTGACCCCCTGAGTGCAAGGCAGGTGCTCTCCCAACTGAGCTATACCCCCAAATATGGTGGAC